>UQSR01000021.1 GCA_900543825.1 uncultured Mycoplasmatota bacterium | reverse complement strand
TTTGGAATATAATAAGTAGAAAATATTGATATTATAATAATGTAAAAGATAGATTGTTGAAATTATCTACCTTTTATTATATAATCGTAACAAGAATTAGTAATTTGAAAGTGAGGTAATCTTATGGAAAAAAGAAAAATAATTATTGTTTTTATAGTTTTAATTTTAATTGTTATAGTAGGATTATGGGGGAGTGGTATAATTCCAAAACGAATTGCACGAATATCTGCATCTAATTATTTAGAAAAAAACTTTCCTAAAATGCAACTAGAATATGTAGATATAGAATGGAGTTCTAGTTTTGGTGGTTATTCAATAAAGTTTAAGGATGCGAATAATAAAACTTACTCTTTTATAATGAACAACAAGTATTTTCCAATAAGTTTAGGACAAGGCTTGTTTGCATTTGAAGAAGAATATAGACAAAAATATGAATGGCAAGATACAAACATAGAAAATAATGAAGAAAGTTATTTTTATGGAAAAGTAATTGAATCTAATGCAAAATATATTATAGTAGAGCCAAACGAGAATGAAGAAGAAAGAAAATCAGCAGATAAAATTTCTGTAGGTTTAGGAGAAAATAATGATGCACTTTATACCATTGGAACTAATGTGAAAATAACTTATGATGGTACTATATTGGAAAGTTATCCAGCACAAGTTAAAGCAACAAAAATTGAAATAAAATCTGCTGAAAACTTTGAAATACTTTTCAAAGATAGACAACCAATAGACAGCTATAATAAAATTTATGCTATATTAGATAAATCAGAAACGGACAAATATAATTATACTATATATGCATATGATGGAAGTGTAAATATCAAAATTGATGATAAAGAATATTCTTTAAAAGATGCATTATTAGAAAGTAAAATAACAATGGAAGAAATAATACAAAAAGCAAATAAAGATTTAGATAATAACAAGATAACAGGAGATATGTATAAAGATGGTGGAAGTATGATATATCAATATGATACTTATACAATAATAAAATGTCATACAATAGAAGGAAATAGAGATGTGTATATTGGGACAAAAGAAATGACATTAAATGATGTTAAATAAAATATAGATATAACTTACAATTAGTAAGTTGTCGCTATGGTAAGTTGAAGGAGAAATCTTATGAAAAAGAAGATATGTATTGGTGTAGGAACACTTTTAATGATACTTATAGTTGCAGGAATTGTAACAAACTATATAGATAGTGGTAGAGTAGCAACAGGACACGAGCCAAAGTATTGTATCAAAATAGTTAATAATGATGGCAGTAAAGTGACATATTGGGGATTAGGCTATAAGGTTATTAGATATGTTGGAGTATCTCCAAATGAGCCTTATGAAAGTAATATAGGCGTAAAAATGGGAAATTGGTTTATGAAATATAAATTACCAATAGATAGTGAATTTAATAAAGAAAATAGCAGTAATATAAGTAACTTAAATGATTTTTACAATACTGAACTGACAAAAAATAGAGATATAAGAAATTTATCAAAGGAATATACATCTTTTGATGCTCAAAAAGATAACTGTTTTGTTATAGGTGCAATGGTTCATAATGATAATTTATATAGCGAATTTATGGAAAACTACAAAAATAAAAAAACAGCATTTATTAGAGTGGCTCAAAATACTGTTGAAGGAGATTTAATCTTAACAGATATTTTATATTACGAGAAATCAGATAAATTATATATAGTTACTGATAATACAAGAGATAAGTTTTCAGCAGAAACTGATAGAATAATTGAATTGAAAGAATTTAATTATACATCAGAATATAAAAATAATAATCACTTATATTGGGTTTTATACAACGAAGATATAACTGAAGAAAATTTTAAAACGGATAATGTATTTGTGATAACAACTATTAACTAAATATATAAAGGAGATATAAAAGTTATGAATAAAGAAAAATTAAAAGTAAAAATATTTTTGATTTTAAGTCTTGTATTTGCAATTTTAACTTTGATTGGCGGATACTTGGTAATCACTCATAAATTAGATAATGCTGGATATTCAGTTATACCAATGTTATTTACACTAA
>UQSR01000020.1 GCA_900543825.1 uncultured Mycoplasmatota bacterium | reverse complement strand
CTCCATCCCCATCTTGCTTGTCAAGTAAAATAAAACTATAGTCACTTTTATCAGCATATCTAGAATACATTCTAAAAAGCATATTAGCCCAATCGCAAGACTCAGTACCTCCTGCTCCAGCATGAATTTCTATAATAGCATTGAGACCATCATATTCACCATTTAAATAAGTTTGAATCTCAAGTTTATCAACATCTCTTTTAAGTTCTTTATATTCGTCAAAGATAAGTAATGAGAGTTCATCTTCATCGTCTGATGCTTCATTTAATAAATCAATATTACTAGAAATATGATCATCCAAGTTATTAATACTTTGAATAACAGACTTAATTCCCTTAAGTTCTGAAGTAAGTTCATTAGCCATATCAGAATCATCCCAAAAAGAACTATCAAGCATTAGCTTTTCTATTTCTTCTTTTCTATTTATCTTACTATCTAAGTCAAAGAGACCTCCTAATATCTAAAAGTCTATCATAAAGATTTTTATATTCCTTTTTTAATTCAAATATCTCCATAAAATCACCTATTATAAGTATACATGAAATAATAAAAAAAAGAAAGATTAATTGTAAAAATAAACTAGACTCTTGTAAAAATATCTCTGATATATTATAATTGTTATAGTAGGAGAACTAAAAATTACGAACAATTTTGGAGTAAGGCATTACAAAGTAACCAAAGTAAAATTAATAACTATAATTATGAATATAATTAAAAAGAATCAGTTTATAATATTATTGACAATTATGTCATTATTTAGTATTACATCACTAAGTACAACCTTATGTTATAAAGTTAAACTTTATAACTATAATAAGAACAATATTAATGAGAAAACCTATATAGAAAACGATGAATATGGCAATAAGCCCATGGAATATTTTAAAAATGCCGAATGGAAACAAAAAATAACATATTGCAACAAAATAGAACAATATTAAATGAAATATAATAGTTGACATAAACAATACTAAATGTTAATATAAAATTATAAAATAAAGGAGAGCAAAAATGGATAAAAAAAAGTATATAATTTTATTATCGACACTAGCAATATTTATAATAGCAATTATAACAATATTACTAGCAAATAATAAAGGTAAAGTAAATTGGATAAAAGAAGTTGAAAAGTCAAATGATTACCAAATAACAGTCAATAATTGTAATGAAAAAGAAACAATAGTTCCAAACGAAGTATTAAATGAAATATCAAAGAAGTTAAATAACATTTCAGATAATGGACCATGGACGGGAGACAACAATAAATGTTATAGCAGTCTAATAATATCATTTTCTAAAGAAAGCCAAATAGAATATATAACAATAAAACTTATAGATAACAATTCATTTGTATTATCTACAAGTGGTAACGATAGATATTATACAAATTCAGCAGAATTAAATAACTATATAAATGAATTAATAAATACTTATTAAAAAAAATATAACCAATGGTTATATTTTTTTTACATCTCTTTCTTATACATATCAACATAATTACCAAATGTCTTAAGTGCCAAAGTAACAACTTCATCATCAGCAAGATCAACACCAGCAACTTTAAGTGATTCTAAAGGAGATAATTTAGAACCACATTTCAAAAACTCAATATAATTACTTACAGCATTTTCTTTCTTATTAAGAATATTATCTACAATTTTAGTAGCGGCACTAAGTCCTGTAGCATATTTATAAACATAAAAATCATAATAGAAATGTGGTATTCTTTCCCATTCATACCTAATCTCATCATCAACATAAACATTATCACCAAAATAAAATTTATTAAGGTCATAATACATATTAGATAATTTTTCACTAGTCAAAGCACCATCATTATCTATAATTTTAGATATATCTCTTTCAAATTCTGCAAACATAGTTTGTCTATATATGGTAGCCTTGTATAATTCCATTAAATTATTCAAAATAAATAGTTTTTCTTCCTTACTACCACTATTTTCAAGCATATAATGACTAAGCAATAATTCATTAACTGTTGAAGCAACTTCAGCCACAAAAATACGATACTCACTATTTTGAAATTCATTATAACTCCTAGAATAATAACTATGCATAGAATGCCCCATTTCATGAATCAAAGTAGACATATCATTATACTTATCCTGATAATTAAGAAGTATATAAGGATCAGTATCATAGCTACCACCAGAATAACCACCAGTTCTCTTATTTTTAGTAGGATAAACATCAATTATTCTATCTTCTAAATATTCTCCTACTTTATTTACATATTCTTCTCCGAATACATCAAGAACTTTAAGAATAATATTTTTAGCCTCTTCATAATCAAATTTCCTATCATAATTAGAAGTAATAGGAGTATAAACATCATATAAATGAAGTTCATCATATCCAAGTATACTCTTCTTAAGTGCATAATAATCATATAAATATCCAATATTCTTATGAACACTATCTATCAAATTATTATAAACCTTAATATCAACATCATCAGCAAATAAGCTCATACAAAGAGCACTATCATATCCCTTAACACTAGCAATAGTGGATAATTCTTTCATATTACTAGAAATAAGTGAGGCAAAAGTATTAGAATATTTCTTATATTCATGATACAAACCCTTAAAAGCTCTTTCTCTAACATTTCTATCTTTACTCTCTATATACAAAGAATAACTACTATTATCAAGAGAAACCATATTCCCATTTTCATCTATGATATCCTCAAATGACATATCACAATCCTTAAATAATTCATAAGTATCATAAGAATTACCAAATGCCTTTCCAAAACTAGATAAAAGCTTTTCCTCTAAATCAGAAAGAGTATGATTCTTATATCTATATATATCTTTAATACAACTCTCATATTCATAAAGCTTAGGTTCCTCTTCATAATATTTCAAAATAGTATCATATTCACACTTAAGAATACTAGGAATTATAAAATAACTACTCTTTGAATATAAATTCAAAAGATTACTAACCCTATCACATACTTCCTGTTTCTTATTATCAGAAGTATCCAAATCAAAAGATAAACTAGCATAAACATATAACTTATTAATAATTCTTTCAATATCAAAAGATAATTTCAAAGTATTATAAAAATTATTACTAGTATTAATCATATTATTTTCATATAAAGAAAGCTTTGAAATAAATTCTTTTACTTCATTATAATCACTGTCAAATAAATCATTACTACTATAGATTTTATCCAAATCCCATGTATACTTCTTATCAATATCTTTTCTATCTCTCATTATTCCTCCTATAAATTAAATCTAAAATGACAAATATCTCCATCTTGCAT
>UQSR01000019.1 GCA_900543825.1 uncultured Mycoplasmatota bacterium | reverse complement strand
TTTATACTCCATCATATATAAATGCTTATATAGCCACTAATATATATAAAGAACCTGCTAATAAATATTTTGATGATGATAATTTTTATAAATGTGTAGTAGATGCCTATAATGAAGAGAATAAAACATCTATTCCATATACACAGAATTTATCTGATAGTCAATTGGGTAGTATAAAAAAAGTTGAATGTGATGGCTATAAAAAAAGTGATAATGCTAAGGTTAAAAGTGCTAAAGGGGTTGAAAAACTAACTGCATTGACTTATTTAGATGTAGAATCTAATCAATTAACTACAATAGATGTAAGTAATAATACTGCATTGACTTATTTGAGTGCAGTTGGTAATAAATTAACTACATTAGATGTAAGCAAGAATACTGCATTGAATAAGTTGAATGTAAGGAATAATCAATTAACTACATTAGATGTAAGTAATAATACTGCATTGACTTATTTGTATGCATATTCTAATCAATTAACTACAATAGATGTAAGTAATAATACTGCATTGACTTATTTGGATGTATCTTATAATCAATTAACTACATTAGATGTAAGTGGTGCAACGTCATTAACTAAGCTGTTGGTATATCGAAGTCAATTAACTACATTAGATGTAAGTAATAATACTAAATTGGAATGGCTGTTATTAAAACATAATAACTTAACTACAATAGATGTAAGTAAGAATACTAAATTGACTTGGTTGAATGTAGAAAAAAATCAATTAACTACATTAGATGTAAGTAATAATACTGCATTGACTGAGTTGTTTGTAAATGATAATAAATTATCAACAATTTATACTAAATTGAATGATACATTTAGTATAAATAAAAGTTTAATACTTCCAGATGGTTGGAAGATAAAAGTATCAAATGATAATAAGGAAGCATTATCTTTTGATGGTAATAATGGTAAATGGCTTAAAACAGGTATTTATGTTAGAACAATTTATATATACAATTCTCAAGGAAAAGAGATAAATTCTTCATATAACAATGAATATGATATTAAATATAACAATAGATTTACTATATGTGTATATGATGTTATATCTGATATGTATGGAATAGATAAGGATAATATATATATAGGTAATGACGGTAGTAATGAGGTTATTCTTAATAATATTAAAATAGATGATGGTAATGTAGGTGGATATACTAAAAGTATAGATAATAATAAGTTAATTATTAAACATAATAATGAAGTTATTAAGGAATATAATTTGGTTAAGTTAGAGGTAAGTTCTAATGAATATTTTGTTGAAGATAAAGAAATAAAATATGTTGGTGAATTTGATGTTAATAAGATTAATTTAAATTATGGTAGTAAAGAGGTTAAAGATAATAAGTTAATTATTAAATATAATGATAAGGTTATTAGGGAATATGAATTAGTTAAGATAGAGATTAAATCTAAGCATTATTCTATAAATGGGGATAATATTGTATATGTTAATGATTTTGATATTAATGAGATTAATTTGAATTATGGTAGTAAAGAAGTTAAGGATAATAAGTTAGTTATTAAATATAATGATAAGGTTATTAAAGAGTATAAGCTATATGGTATTAATACTACTTATTCGATATTTTATAATACGATATATGTAGGGGAAGATTTAAATGGTGAGAATAATATATTAGATCGTATTACTAGTAGTGATTTGAAGTTATCTATTGATAATGATAAGTTAATATGTAAATATAATAATGAGATTATTAATGAGTTTGTTTTATCTTCTAAAAATGAATATGATATTATTGATGATTATACTAAGAAAAATGATATTATTAGTAGGATACCTATTGATACTGATATGAATGTATTTAAGACTAAGATTAATACTAATATTGGTTATATATTTAAGGATAGTAAGAATAATGATATTGTTACTAATAGGAAGTTAAGAACTGGAGATAAGGTTATATTTAATTATTCTAGTGGTGATATTGATTATGTTTTATCTGTTATTGGTGATGTTAATGGTGATGGTATTATTGATGGTAAGGATATAATGGAGATTAGTAATGATATTGTTGGAAATAAGAAATTAGATAATTTGAGTTCTTTATCTGGTGATATTGATAATAATAGTAAAATGGATATAAGAGATATTATTAAGATGGGTAATTATATTAAGAAAGGAAAGTTTTAAGTGATGATGGAAAAGGTAGGGAAGAAATTTAAGCTATTATGTAATGGTATTACTAATTTTGTTAAGAAGAATAAGATTCTTAGTGGTATATTATTTATTGGTATTGTTTTATTGATATTTATATTGGCTATTAAGAGTAATACTTATGCTGTTAATGATTCTGATTATGTTAATATTGCTTGTCCTGAGACTGCTAATGCAGGAGAATTTGTATCTTGCACAGTTAGTGTTAATATTGCTAGTGATGATGTTAGGGGCTTTCAAGCTAATATTACTTATGATGATGGTATTACTTTTGATTCGTTTGAAAGGGATAAGAGTTGTACTGAGGATAATGGTTGTTATAATTCTAAGTTTGATAGTCCTTTAGGGGGACCTAATGCGATATTGTTTTATAGGGATGGTACTGGTAAGGGGTTATATACTATTGGTACTTTGAAATATAAAATGCCTGATACTGCTAAAGGGGGGGATGAATATTCTATAACTTTTAGTGATATTGTTATGGCTAATACTAATACTGAAGATGTTTATAAGCCTGAGAATATTGTTAAAAAGATTAGAATTCCTTCTGATGATAATAATATTAAGGGTATTACTTTGAGTAGTGGTAATATTAATGAACAAATATCTAATGATAATACTGTATATACTGCTAATGTTGATGCTGATACTGTTAATATTACTATTGAAAAGTCTAATCAATATGCTACAGTAGATGGAGAATTAGAAAATATTAGTTTACATTATGGTACTAATGATATATTGTTTAAAGTTATTAGTGAAACTAATATAGAAAAGGAATATACTATTAAGATATATAGGCCATATACTTTTAGTACTGATGTATATAGTTATGATAAGGTTAATAATACTATGTATACTAAATCTGATGTGGACGATCAAGTTATTATAACTAATTTGAAATTATCTAAGGAATTATCTGGAAATGTTACTAATAATAAATTGATAATTAGTTATGGTAATGAAAAATTAACTGAAGTTAATTTGATAAATATTACGAATAAGAAGTATTCTTTATCTAATAGTATTGCTTATATAGGTAAGAATGTTGATTATAGTAAGTTTATGGATAATCTAGTATTAAATGGTGGTATATCTGTTAAGATATTTGATAATAGTGGTAATGAGATTACTTCTGGTATATTAACTAAAGATCATAAGATGAAGGTATATTATAATGGTAATATTATTGAAGAGTATTCGTTTAGTGAAGAGTATTTAAATATAAAGTTAAATGTTGATGAAAAGAATAATGATATTACTAAGATTTCTCTAGGAACTACGGTAACTGATTTATTAAGTAAAATTGAAACATCTGGATCTATTAATATTAAGGATGGTAAAAGTGGAAATCCAATTACTAATGATTCTAAGATTAAAACTGGTGATATTATAGAAATAAAGATGACTGATAAGACTCATACTTATAGGGCTTCTGTATTGGGAGATATAACTGGTACTGGAAATAGTGCTGTAGGTGATGTTGCTATGTTATATAGGTATATTAAAGGTAAAAATAAGTTAGAAAGTTATGAATCAGCTGCTGGAGACATTGTTGGTGATGGTCAGATAAAGATAAACGATGTTGGTATGTTATATCGTTATGTTAAAGGTAGAATTCCTACATTGGAGGTAGAATAATGAAAAAGAGAATATATGTTATAATTACATTTATAATGATGATATTACCATTTTATGTTAGTGCAGAGTCTACAGGAAGTGTGAATATTTCCTGTAGTCCTAGCACCATTAAATCAGGTGAAACAACTAGTTGTACTATAACTGGTAAAACAGATAGCGATGTTTCTTCTATTAGTATGGGGATAAAATTATCAGAAAATTTAGAGGCAGTAGAATTCAAGCCTAATAGTACTTGGTTAGGTGATGATATATCTAATGGTAAAATTGATATATATACTAATAGTGGAGATCCAGTAAAATCTGAATTTACTATTGGTACTTTGAAAATAAAAGCTAAGAGTGGTGTAATTGCTAAAGATGAATCATTAACTTTAACATCAAATGTCTTTTATCATGATAGAGCAGAATATAAAATACCTGATGCTACTGCTTCTATTAGAATACCAAGTAATAATAATAGTTTATCTAGTATAAAAGTAAATGATGATGGTAAATTTTTTGATGAGAATAAAACTAGTTTTGATCTTACTAATGAAAGTGAGACTGTTAATATTGTTGTAACTACTAAAGATAGTAAAGCTAAAGTAAAAGGTAATGGTCAACAAAAATTAAACTATGGTAAGAATACTTTAAAAATTGAGGTTACTGCTGAAGATGGTAGTAAAAAGGTATATACGTTAAATATAAATAGACCTGATAGTAGAAGTAAAGAGAATTATTTATTAGATTTTGGTTTTCTTAATCATGATATAAAGTTTGATAAGAATAAAACAGAGTATGAATTAATAGTAGAAAATAATATATCGAAAATAGGTTTATTTGCTTCAGATACAAAATCTTCTATACCGAAGACGGATATGTTTTCAAATGCTTTAATTATCGATGGTACTAAAATAAGTGTAAGCAAGAAAGCAATAGGTGCTGAGTTTGTACTAAATGATATTAATTTATTTAAAAAAATAATGGAATTAGGTGATTATTATGTCACCGTACAAAAAGCGGAAAAAAAATGCAATGATGATGAAAAAGAATGTTCTTATTATAAAGATGGTGAATTGGTTTATGAAACTATAGATAAAGATTCATATAATGAGGAATTTGTATATATGAATAATGAACTTATAACGTATTATTCTAATTCTGATGATTCTAAAAATGATTTTGGTATTTTTGCATTTGAAGATTTAAAAGTAGGAACAAATAGTTTAAAATATAAAGTTACTGCTGAAAATGGGGATGAGAGAGTTTATACTTTTAATATTATTAGGAAAGATGCTGATGGTAAAGTGGCAGATAATGATATTATGCCACCACAAACGGGTAATACGATATATGTAATAGCGGTAATTATGTTGGTATTGTCTTTTGGGGTAGGAATATATTTCTATACTAAAAAGTTTAAGAATAAAATATAAAAAAGAATGAATAAAATCATTCTTTTTTTGTCTTTCCTTTGTTTATAATATATTGCTTTTAAAAAAGCGAACACTTAGTCGTTAACAAGTTGTTAAAAAAGTTAAAAAATTTGATTTAGGAAACATTGCAAATCTTTAAAATACTGAAAAAGATGAAAATAGTTTACAATTGTATTTTGACTAAAATACTTATAATACCTTTAAATATAAGGATTTTATTGCTATAATATACAAAAAAATAAAATTTAAAAAATGCTATTTTTTTAAAAATGTATAATTTTGTTTTTGTTAAAAAATAATAAAATGTAAAAAAATAAAAAAGCAAACAGAAACTATTGACATGGGTGTTATGATGCTATATAATTAGATTGTAAAATAAACATTGGAGGAAGTAAAATGATTGAAACAGAAGAGAAATTAGAAAACCTTGAAGTGGTTAAAAGAAATGGTAAGAAAGTAGAATTTGATGGTACTAAGGTTGCTTTAGCTATTAAGAAAGGTTTTGATAGTGTAATATTAGAAGATGATGAGAAGAAGTATACTTCTAAAGATATTCAAAAGGTATATCAGGCTGTTATTAAGAAAATAGCTAAGGAATATTTACCTAATGGTAAGATTAAGATTGAAGAAGTTCAAGATTTGATTGAAGATATGCTTAAGAAATATAATTATGATGATGTATATGAGAATTTTTCTGAATATAGAAAGAGAAGAGCTGCTGCTAGAGAAGCTTTTAGAGATGATAAGAATATGGCTAAGCTTCAGAAGAAGATTGAGGGTTTAGGTCTTAAATCTGCTAATGAAGAGGATTCTAAGAGGGAGAATGCTAATATTGATGGTAATTCTGCTATGGGAACTATGCTTCAGTTTGGTAGTACTATATCAAGAGCTTTTACTGAAACTTATTTGATGAAGAAGAAGTTTGCTGAGGCTCATGATAATGGTGATATTCATATTCATGATATGGATTTTGAGGCTATGGGTACTACTACTTGTATGCAGATTGATTTGAATAAGTTATTTAAGAATGGTTTTTCTACAGGACATGGTCATCTTAGGGAACCTAAAGATATTATGAGTTATAGTGCACTTGCTGCTATTGCTATTCAGTCTAATCAGAATGATCAACATGGTGGTCAATCTATACCGGCTTTTGATTTTTATATGGCTCCTGGAGTTCTTAAGACTTTTAGAAGACAATATAAACAAGCTGTATATGAGTTATTAGATTTTACTGATTTTATTAGTTTTGTTAAAAATCAGACATTAGAACTTGTTGAAAATTATAAACCTGATATTTTGTGGTTTGACGGATTCTGGTTGGATAATTTATGGGGAGCTAAAGAAGGAAAGGAGTTGTATTATACCGTTAAATCTAAAAAAAAGAATACACTTTTGACCAGATTGTCTTACGTTAAAGGTAAAGATGGAAAGGAACAATTTTTAACGGATGGATCGTCAGGAGATTATTTTTCTCTTGAAGCGAAGACAGTTGAAACTCCTCCATATCCTTGGGAATCTTGTACAAGCATTACATATCCTGTTTATGCTTATGATCCTAATGCAAAGTTATTATCACGGAAAGAATTGATAGAAACATTTAATAAAACTTTATGTGGTAATGGTAATTTGCTGGTTAACATAGGGCCTAAACCTGACGGCTCAATGCCAATCGAACAAGTAAAAAGATTGTATGAGTTATCTGATTGGATATATAGTAATGTTGATGCGGTTTATAAAACTAACGGAGGGCCTTTTAGGCCAACACAGTATATTGGAAGTACGTATGCTAATAATTTTATTTATCTGCATTTGAGAGATATTCCTGATAAATTGCAAATTAATACTTTGGATGGATATAAATTAGAAGAAGTTAAGATATTATCTACAGGGCGTGTATTGGATTTTGATTTAAATAATAATGTATATACAATAGATATATCTTCTTTAAAAAGGAAGTCAGATATTCAAGTATTAGCTTTGAGATTGGATAAAAAGTATCAATTTACAGATTGGTTGCCTTTAATGAGATGATTCTATGAAGAATAAGAGAATGGAGTGCTATAGATTAGTATATTCTATTCTCTTATTTGGCCAAATGCTTTTTAAAACTTTGTTAGGGTAAGAAACTTTTTAATTATTATAGGTAAAATGAAATGCTTTTTGTTTATTATGCATTTCTTGATATAGCTTATGTGAAAGATACAAATACCTTGTAAAGGTAGTCTTTATAAATGTGTTTGGTAAATAAGGTTGGTAAGAAGTGAGCTCTGGAGAACTATTGTTTAATAGTAGCTTAAAGTTATTTATTATATCCGATTTCTTAGATTTTAGTGGGGTTTATTTGTAGTATTCGAGTAATAAATTTTACTTATGTATATATCGAAAGTTCTATGAATTTTATTGTAATTATAGTTTGATATGAAGAAAAAATGTTTGAAAACTTTGTATTTGTTAGTAAGTACTTTATTGATTATAGGCTGTTCTGCTCAGCAGGGAGTAGGT
>UQSR01000018.1 GCA_900543825.1 uncultured Mycoplasmatota bacterium | reverse complement strand
CATTAGAAAATATGTCTGATGAGTTCCACCCTCCAAGATTCCATGTTGTCTCTGCTATCATATTTCTTGTTGTATCATTTTTTATACCTGTACTAGTAAAATTGCATGATTTAGTAGCATTATTATTGCTATTATAGCATGTACCTGACCTGCTATTATAATATAGACTTCCTCCTACTGATTCCGATTCGTGACCTGGATTAAGAAGTTTCATTAAATCAGCTTGATTCCATTCATTTATGCCATATCCTGAGTTTACTGATGATGCGGATGTATCCCAGGAATATTTGCCTATTGATTCATTTCTTATTAGTTTTATTTTACCATCAAATACTCCTATTATTCTCCATAGTTCACAGTTAGTACTAGGATAACTATCACAATTAAAGTATATATAGTTGTTAGGAGAGGCCCCATAGTATCTTATATTACCAGCAGTATCTTGCATTAGGTTATTTCTAGTATCATACTGATATGTAATACTATTATTTTTTACTGGTGTCTTGGTACTATTATTATATAGGTTAGTTATTAGTGCAGAAGCTTTTTCTGGAGCGTTACCTTGACTTGCTTCTGCAGTTATAGTGGCACTGAATGAGGTATTGCCAGCATCGTTAAAGGCTTTATCTCCATCGATATAGAATATTATTAGATAACCATCTTTGGTACTATGTGGTAATTGTTTTGTTAATATTGTTTGTTCTCCAGTAGATGTTATACTGGCTGTTTTTATTATTTCAAATGATTTGTTTTTTAATGTTGATATACTAGGAGATGTATAGGTTGTTGGTGAATATTTGGCTATAGCGTATTTGAATGCTCCTTTACTTTCTCCGGTTATGAAGGCTGAATTTAATGTTTTGACATTCATTTTCATAATCATATATCCGTCAATAGTACATGCGTTATTAATACCTGCGGTTACATATGTTAGTTGCATTCCGTCTTTAACTGTTATGTTGTTATTTGTTATTATTTTGTTTTCATCAAATAATATTACGTTTCCTGTTACATTATTACCTTTTACATGATCTACTACAAAACATCCAGCGGTACCTTTTACACTGGATGTATCTGTTGCTACAGAACTATAATAAGCGTAACTAAATCCTGATATTAATACGATAAATAATAGTATTCCTATTATTAAACCAGATATTTTTATTTTTCTATTTATATCCATCTTTATCACCTATACTCTATATATAGAGTATAACATTAGATAATAAATTAGTCAATTATTTTATGTCATTTATGTTTACTGTATATACTTCTTCATCATTTATATAAAATGATACTGTTTCTAGGTTATTATAATAGTTATCCATAGATAAACTTATGGTATATATTACTTCTTCTAGAAGGTTTTTTTTGTTTATATCGTTTAATAATAATTCGTTGAAATTTAGTTTTAGATTGTTATCTAATAATTCGTAATCTTCTAATACTGCTCCAGCATTTAAATAACTCATTAGATTTGTTTCATATATGGGTGAACTACTTAGTTCTTTTATTATTATTTTTATGATATCGTTATCTTTATTATTTATATATTTGGTTACTGGTACATAGTATTCGTTATTATTATATTTGTTTACGTAATATGTTGTATATGATATTATGTTATTAGTGGTTACTAGGTCATATGTTTTGTTTATACCATAGTTTTTATCTAATTCTTCTGGTAATTGTTCTTTACTATTTGGTAGTTTTGTTAATGGAGAAGAATCTACTTGTATTTTTATTTTATCTATTCCTTTTATACTAGTAAGGGTATATACTATTGATTCTATCATTTTTCTTTCTTCATTAGGGGATACTTCTAATAATTCTTTAGAGAAGTTTATGGTTAGTGTTTTATCTTTTAATTCTAGATTTAATATACTTGTTCCTGATGGTAATATACTTCTAAAACCATTGGGTATTATATCTGATTTGTTTCCATCTATTATTAATCCTTCTAGTAGGTCTTTGGCTATGTCCACTCCTTCACATTTACAAGTTGGTATACTTGTTCTGGCTACGTAATTATTACTATCAACTAAATATATTGTTCCTACTATATCGTTACTTATATATTCTATTTTATTGTTTTTTAGTTTTATTTCTCTACTATTATCTGGTAAAATATAAATTATTAATAAAACTATAATGGCACATGTTGATACCATTATTTTTTTTATAGACATTCTTTTTAACATAAAATCACCTAGTTATATATATGTATTGTTATTTGTTTTTAGAATATTTCTATATATATTAATTTATATTTTATTTATTTGTTTTAAATAAATAACAATCTTTATCATGGGAATAGATAATACCTATTGCTTGGAGATAGGAATATATTGTAATACTTCCTATAAATGTCATTCCTCTTCTTTTTAAATCTTTGGATATTTTATCTGATAAGGATGATGTTGTTTTATTATATTCATATATTATTTTGTTATTAGTAAATGTTTTTAAATAATTGTAAAAACTATGATATTCTTCTTTGATACTTTTAAATATTTTAGCGTTATTAACGCTGGCTTTTATTTTTGATTTGTTTCTAATAATATTGGGATTGTTTTCTAGTTCTTTGATTTTGTCATTGTTATAATTGCATACTTTATCTAAATCAAAATTATCATAGGCTTTTTTAAATTCTTCTCTTTTATTAAGTACACATTCCCATGATAATCCTATTTGAAATGTTTCTAATATAAGCATTTCAAATAGATAGTTATCATCTGTTTTTAATATTCCCCATTCGTTATCGTGATAATCTATATACTTAGGATTATTTATATTGCACCATTTACATCTATTCATATTTCTTCTCCTTTAGTAGTTTATATTTTTATAGGTTATTCCTTCTACTTCATTAATTATTATAACATACTTACCCTTTGATTTTTTACTAACATCATATATGATACTTCTTTGGAGACTATATTATTTTGATTAAGAGTATTGTAGTTATGAAAGTATGTATTTTGGTAAAATATGTTGGTCTAGCATGACCATTTTCATGATTTGTCATTAAACTTTTATCGTTTATTTTATTAAAAAACTCATCTTTAATATGATATATATAGCCATTTTGTACTTTCATTTTATCAACCTTCTTAGTACAATTTTACCATAAACTAAAAGAAAACTCTACTTTAAAGTAAGAGTTTTCAAACATTTTCGTTCGGGATAACTTATTACTCGCACCATCCAGGAGCGAGAACATTTTCAGGTAGTATATTTTTCTAATTTAATACCAGTATACCACCTTTTTCTATAATTCTAATTATTTAATTTTACTGTCAAGTATATTTCGATTCGACTATTCGGAAATTTTGAACAGTTGTCTTTTTAAGTTTAACTCTATGTAATTATACCAAATTATAATTACTTATCATTCTTTAGATACTATCAATATCTAAATACTCGGCATATTTATAATCAATCATTTCACCATTTTTTGTATTGATATAGCCTTTAAAACTATGTGACCAATCACTTAGTTCACTAGCAGAATATCCTTTAAACTTATCTTTTATTAATTTCATATTATTAAGTTCTTCCTTAGTAAATAACTTCTTATCAAAATCTTTATCAGTAGTAAAGTTTGTACTAATATCATTTACTTCAATTTTTATATAATCATTCTTTATTAAAAAATTATATAAAGAGTTTCTATTATCTACTACTGGTCCATGTGGTAAATGAGCATATTTTAAATTAGTAATTGCTTCTTTATTTTCTTTACAATTATAAAAATCTACAGCAAAAAGATGTTTCATTAATGAAGTTTCACATAACTTATTATTCTTTAATAAATAAAGTATCGTATTAACTGTTTTATACTCTTTATTAAATGGTAATATAGAAAGTATTTTATAATACTCTTCTTCAGTAAAATTGTTTTTTTGTCTTTCTAATAGTTTTACAATATAGTAAGGATTCTCATTTAGAATCATATATGTATTTAGATATTCTCCTTGTGGTACTGAATCATTATTTTCATATCTTACAATACTCTTCTTTGACCAACCAAGTATTTTAGAAAATACTTCTTGTGATAAGTTTAAATTTGTTCTTATTTCTTTAATTTTTTCAAACGATAAATCAAATAAATTTAAATAACAATTATATATTTTATACATATCACTATCAAAATTATCATTAATTAATATATTACCACAATTAGGGCAATAATGAACATCTTCTATTACAAGAAACTCTTTTCCACGATAAGTATATTTATTTTTTTCTGTTTTAATAGTTGGATTAACATCTTTATTACATTCATAACAATATTCTAATCTTTCCATTTTAGTTACCTCCATTATCTATATGAAACGATATACATAATAATCCTTTATCATTTATAGTAAGTTTTATATAAACATTCTTTCTATTTATATTTTTTTTAAACTCATATATTTCCGCATTAAAATCCCTACTGAAATCTCTATCTCTACTTATTCTAAAACAATCACTTGGTTGTAATTCTTTTATATGATTCCATATTTCACTAATTTTAATAATACCAATATCAAGCAATGCTTGCCTAGCATTTACTACTTTATTACCAGATTTAACATTTCTATAATAAACAAAATAAGCATTATTTTTATCTATTTCCTTGCGAGCGGTTATCAAAAACGAATTAACTGCTGCTAAATCTAAACTGCTAAGCATATAACCAACTCCTCTGGATAACTTAATTATATCATTTTATTTGTTTGGTGTCAATTGTCTCTTTTTATTTTTTTTAATTTTTTATATTATATAACATTTTAGTATGTAGTGATTGCTTATATATAATAGATATGGTTGATATCTTTCTTTGAGACAATATATTGGCTCAAAGAAACACTAATAAGACTTAGAATAAGGCTTATAGTGGACATGATAAAAGAAGTAAATAGTCTTACTCCTTTAATTATCATTAAGTATTATTTGACCATCACTAATAACAACATTTGGAAAACTAGCATCGGTTAAAGTAAAATTCCTAAGTGGAGCTTCTGGATTAGTTATCTCTACTATTTTATTTTGTTCATTCATTACTATAGATTTAACAGTATCATCAAAAGTATGTCCTCCATCACTAGTTATTTGTTTATAATATATCGTAATACTACCTGATGAAGTAAACGGAATATTACTAAACTTAGCATTACCATCAGTATCAGTAATTATCTCTTCTGATAGGATATTTCCTGTACTATCTGTTCTAACAAACTTAGCTCCTATTACTTGGACTCCCGTTTGCGGGTTTCCTGTATCTGTTACATGAAGGGTTAATGTTCCATTAGCTTTTATGGTAAAAATATAGGTATTAGTTCCTTCTACTATGGTAACATTTTTTGGTTCTATAGAATCTGGATCATAGCCTTCTACTACTGCTGATACTTTGTAATTACCATTAACAAGTCTTATACTTCCCTTACCATTAGTTATTGGGATTGTGTGTCTTCCCATAGCAATATCTCTCCTCTTTCACCTTTGACTCCTTGTGGTCATATTTCACCTCTTTCTCCTTTTATTCCTTGAATTCCTTGAGGTCCTATCTTTCCTTCTATTTCTTGTACTCCTTTTGGTATCTTAAAATCTAACATAACATCGTCTGCTGTTCCAGTATTTATTACTTCTGCTGATAATGTCGGTTCTATTGTTTCTACTTTTTCTACTTTTATAGTAGCGGGGCCTCTCTCTCCTCTTTCACCTTTGGCTCCTCTTGGTCCTTGGATATAACAATACTTACATCTTTCTCTTTCTTCTTCTATTTTCTTTTTTATTCTATCATAATTATCATTACAATTATTATTCATTATTTTCCTCCTTTCTTTATTTTATTCAATAGTTTTAATATTTAAAACCTAGATATATTTATATAATAAAAAGATTAGTTGTATTTCAAACTAATCTCTATTAAATTACTTTTTATCTAACTAATTACTTGTAATTTATTATTCTGATGGGCAATTATAATTCGTGTTTTTAAATGTTGGTATTACTGTTACTATATCTTGTTCTTTCACACAATAATATGTATCAATTAAAATCCCTTTATACACATAACTATCACTATCATTTACATCTTCAACTCTCCAACTTATTATTGGACTGTTTTTAAATGCTACTGCTTGAATTGTGTCTAATAAAATAATTGAAAATATTGTAATAATTATCGTTAATAATATAATTAAGAACTTATTCTTTTTTACTTTTTCAATTTCTTTAACTGAATAATCAAGTGTATCAATTAAAATTTCTTCACTCTTTAAATCAATTTCTTCATCAATTTTTTCACCATTTAATATTTCCGTAACCGAAACACCTAAAATTTCACTTAATGGTTTTAATAATGATAAATCCATTAAGCCTAATCCTCTTTCCCACTTACTTACAGCATTTTTTGTTATGCCTAATTTTTCTGCAAGTTGTTCTTGAGTTAACTTTTTTTGCTTTCTTAATTCAGCAATAAATTTACCTATTTTTTCCTGATTCATTTTATCACTCTCCAAGAACAATATATCAATAACTTATTAAAATTTAAACATACTGTTAGTTCACTTTCAATTACTTACATATCTTTTTTGTGTTTTATAAATTCAATATTATTTCTTTCTAAATCTTCAATAGTAATATCGCCATATTCTAAAGATGTTGCAACTGTTTCTTGATAACCATTAGAATAAATAACAATTACATTTTTACTTTTGATACAAGGAAAATAATAAATATATTCCTTATCTTCATAAAATTGTTCTAAAGCCTCATCACAAGCCATATTTTCTTCTTTTACTTTATCGATTATTTTTAAATGAGTAAATGGTTGATTATTTTTATTTATATATTTTTTCTCACTTATCAATACTACTCCAAGGACTAGAATAATAGGTATTACTATAATTATAATCTTCCTAAATAAATCTTTATAGTTAATCTTATTTTTCTCTAAAAGAAATATATTTTTCAATAACTCATTAATAGATTTTATATGCAATATTTCATACATTATTAAAGAGCCAGATACATTTAAAATTACATCATCAATATCACAAGATCCCGACATAGTAATAAATTGTAATAATTCAATTCCTATCACTATACAAATCATAGTTAATAGAAAAGTTTTAAAATTATTTTGTTTCTTAAATAATAATGGCAAGAAGAAAGCAAAAGGCATTAATGCAATAGCATTGCCTAATATATTATAAATAAAAATATAAGGTGCTATATTGCCACTAACAAACATTGTAATATAAGAGATAATCGTTTTGAAAGGAATTAGATTAAGTGAATTAGATAAATAGTTTTTAAATATTTCATTATTCCAGTTTAATATATTAAAATTACCTCTATAAAAATAATCATCAAATAAAGTAAGTGTTGATAGTAATATTATATATAACAATAACCATATTGATATATTGATTTTTAAAATTTTCTTTTTATATTTCTTATCAACATATTTAGTTAAGAAGAATCCCCCTAAATACATTAGCAAACAACTTGCTGATAATAATATTATTCTTCCACTAGGGCTTAAGTGGAATAGTTTATTAAATTGTAAACTAAAATAATAGATTAATATTATTGCTGACAATAAATAAGTAATTATACTAACTATCAAATTTATCTTCTTTTTCATATTTCATCTCACTTTCAAATTGTAATTTATCAATATTATAATTCTTTTAAAAAAGCTGACATCCTTCCTCTTTCATTCTCATATTCATCTACTAATTTATAACCGTCCTTATACATATTATTAATAGAAAAAAGATTTTCGCTATGTGCCTTGGTAAATATGTATTTAATTCCTATACTAATACAATATTCGTTAAATATTTCTAACATTTTTAACATGTACCCATTACCTACATAATCAGGACTTACCATTATCGGTCCCAATGAAGCTGTTTCTCTTTCTAAAGTATTAATATGTCTTTTATTTAATGTTTTTTGATTGGAAGGAATATAAAGCATCGAGCATACTAAATGTTCATTATCATAATATAACCATATTTTTCCACCATGTGATAAAATATCTTTTATTTCATTCATAGAAAAGGTTCCTAACCATTCAGGATGCTGCATGTTTTCTCTAACATATGTATATAATTTTAGATAATCATTTAAATCCACATTCTGATTAACACATTTTAATTTAATAAAATTCATAATACACCTCACAATTACAAATTATTATTTATCTAACTAATTCTATAATGACCAACTATATCATCACGATATTCTAAAATATCTTCTTCATAATA
>UQSR01000017.1 GCA_900543825.1 uncultured Mycoplasmatota bacterium | reverse complement strand
AAACTAAAGATGGAAAAGAGTTTATGCAGAAGTACGATGATCGCCGATCATTAGCTCCTCGTGATATTGTAGCCCGTGCCATCGATAATGAAATGAAAACTCGCGGAGATGAATGTGTATATCTTGATGTGACCCATAAAGACCCGGAAGAGACCAAAAAGCATTTTCCTAATATTTATCAAAAATGCTTGAGTTTGGGGATCGATATAACAAAAGATTATATTCCTGTAGCTCCGGCTGCACATTATTTGTGCGGAGGTATTAAAGTTGATTTGGATGCACGTACGTCTATAAAAAACTTGTATGCCGTAGGTGAATGTTCTTGTACCGGTTTGCATGGTGCGAATCGATTGGCTTCCAATTCGTTGATAGAAGCGGTAGTTTATGCAGATGCTGCAGCAAAACATGCGGTGAAAGTATTGCCCGATATAAAGATACAAGAAAATATTCCCGATTGGAACGATGAGGGTACATCATTGCCAGAAGAGATGGTATTGATAACGCAAAGCGTACGGGAAGTAGAACAGCTTATGTCGGCTTATGTGGGAATAGTGCGTTCCAATCTGCGTCTGAAAAGAGCTTTGGACAGATTGGAAATACTTTATCGTGAGACGGAAGATCTTTTCCAGCGTTCGGTCGTGACTCGGGAGATATGCGAATTGCGCAATATTATTAATGTAGGATATTTGATCATCAAGCAAGCCATGGCACGTAAAGAAAGCAGAGGCCTGCATTATACGATAGATTATCCTAAGAAAAATAAAATTTGATCAGATATTTTTTACTGATAATTTAGTCTGTTATCATAAACTTTTAGAAAGTTACCGTAATATTTTTTCGGTAACTTTTTTATTTTACAGATATACGTAATTTTCAATTTTTGAATAATTTTATATTGATATTATTTTTAGAAGTTTCTAATTTTAAAAATTAAAAAGTTGATAATTAGTTATATATAAATTTTTTTGATATAAAAAGTTTTCAAAAATAAAAATTGTATTGTTATATAAGAAATAAATTTTTTACCTTTACATCGGTATTTAGAGATAATAAAAACGATATAAAAAATAAATTTTAGTCTCAAAAAAATGATACAGACAGTAGTAAAACGCGATGGACGTATCGTGGGTTTCAATGAAGAAAAAATTATTGCAGCTATTCGTAAGGCGATGTTGCATACCGATAAGGGTGAGGATATGAGTTTGATTCGTCAGATCACCGATCGTATCGTATGTCGGGGAAGTGAGCAAATGAGTGTGGAAGCAATACAGGATTGTGTCGAAGTGGAACTGATGAAAAGTAGCCGTAAAGATGTAGCCCAGCGTTATATTGCTTATCGTAATCAAAGGAGTATTGCCCGCAAAGCGAAAACCCGCGATATTTTTCTTGAAATTATAGAGACTAAATCAAACGATATAACTCGCGAAAATGCCAATATGAATGCCGATACTCCGGCAGGTATGATGATGAAATTCGCAAGTGAGACTACAAAACCTTTTGTAGATGACTATTTATTGAGTGAAAGAGTCAAAACGGCAGTAAGAGATTCATATATCCATATACATGACAAAGATTATTATCCTACTAAGAGCCTCACGTGCGTACAACATCCGTTAGATAAGATTTTGAAAAACGGATTTTTTGCAGGACATGGAGAATCCAGGCCGGCAAAACGAATAGAGACGGCAAGTATTTTGGGGTGTATTTCTTTGGAAACGGCTCAAAACGAGATGCATGGCGGACAGGCGATTCCGGCTTTTGATTTCTATTTAGCTCCGTTCGTAAGAAACAGTTTTATCGAAGAAATAAAAGTAATTTCCGATATGAACGGTACTGATTATTCTCATCTTTATCAAGTAGATTTGGATGACTATATTACCCGTCCTCTTGATGGTCTTACAGGGGATGCCCGTGTCGTGCAGCATGCAGTCAACCGCACGGTAAGTCGGGTGCATCAATCTATGGAAGCTTTTATTCATAATTTGAATACTATGCATTCTAGAGCGGGAGCTCAGGTACCGTTTTCTTCTATTAACTTTGGTACTGATACTTCTCCTGAAGGTAGAATGGTTATTAAGAATTTCTTATTATCGGTAGATGCTGGTCTTGGTAAAAATGAAACTCCAATATTTCCAATATCTATATTTAAGTTAAGAAAAGGTGTTAATTATGAAACTGATGATCCTAACTATGATTTATTTAAATTAGCATGTAAGGTATCTTCAAAGAGATTGTTCCCTAACTTCTCATTTATGGATTCTTCGTTTAATAAACCTTATTTTAAGGGAGATTATAATACTGAAGTTGGTTATATGGGATGTAGAACTAGGGTAATTGGTAATGTTGTAGATGAGGATAAGGCTGTTACTCCTGGCAGAGGTAATTTATCTTTTACTTCGATTAATTTGCCTAGACTTGGTATTAAACATGGTATTGTTAGAAATGATGAAACTGATTTGGATGGCTTTTATAAGGAACTTGGAGAACTTATGGATTTGGTTAAAGATCAGTTACTTGAGAGATTTGAAATTCAATGTAATAAGAGACTTTATAATTTTCCATTCTTACTTGGTCAAGGTGTTTGGATTGATTCGGATAAACTTAAACCTAATGATAGGTTAAGAAAGGTATTGAAACATGGTACTTTATCTATTGGCTTTATTGGTCTTGCTGAATGTCTTAAGGCTTTGATAGGTAAACATCATGGTGAGAGTGATGATGCTCAAAAACTTGGACTTGAAATTATTGAGTTTATGAGAAAGAGATGCGATGAGTATTCTGCTGAATATCATTTAAACTTTACTTTACTTGCTACTCCTGCGGAAGGTTTGTCTGGTAGATTTGTTAATATTGATAAGGCTATATATGGTAAGATTAAGGGCGTTACTGATAGAGAGTATTATACTAATTCTTTCCATGTTCCAGTATATTATAATATTTCAATTGTTAATAAGATTAAGAAAGAGGGTCCTTATCATAAATATACTAATGCTGGTCATATTAGTTATATTGAGTTAGATGGTGATACTACTAATAACTTAGAGGCATTTGAAAAGATTATTAGATTAATGTATGAAAATGATATGGGTTATGCTGCTATTAATCATCCAGTAGATAGAGATCCTGTATGTGGTTATATTGGTGTTATTGGTGATGTTTGTCCTGGATGTGGTAGGAAGGCTTATGAAGGTGTTCCTATTGAAAAAGTAAATGAATTTAAAAATAGTTGTAATTGTTAGAAAGGAAGTAATTAAAATGAAAGAAGAAAAACAAGAAAAATTAGTTGGTGAGGGTGTAGGTTTTGATAGAATTAGAAGGATTACTGGTTATTTAGTTGGTACTGTAGATAGATTTAATAACGGTAAGAGAGCTGAAGAAAGAGATAGAGTAAAACATAGTACTGAAGGATTATTAGATAAAAAGGCTGCTTAGTGGAAATTAGACTTGCTTCGCCAGTATTACAATCTGATAGTATTGTAGATGGTGAAGGTATAAGAGCGGTATTATGGACCCAGGGTTGCTTACATAAGTGCCCTGGGTGTCATAATCCTCAAACGCATTCTTTTGATGATGGCTTTTTGGTAGATATCCGTGAAATAGAGGATCAAATAGATGAACTTGAAGGGCAAGATGGTATTACTTTTTCCGGTGGAGATCCTTTATATCAGGTTGATGCTTGTTTAGAACTTGCTAAATATATTAAAGCTAAAAAAATGAATATTTGGTGCTATACTGGTTTTACTTTTGAAGGTCTTATGGCTTTAGCTAAGGATAATCCTAAAATAATTGAATTTTTAAAAACTATTGATGTATTAATAGATGGTCCTTTTGTTCTTGAAAAGAAGAGTTATGATTGTATTTTTAGGGGATCTACTAATCAGAGAATTATTGATAGTAAGAATAGTGTTAAGAATAAAAAGGTTGTTTTAGTAGATAAGTATTATAATACTAATAATAAAAAGAAAAATACTAGGGATCGTATATATGTATGATTCTTTTTATTTTTATATTTTATAGTAGATTTTATTTGAGAAATCTGATAAAATAGATAAGTAGGATGTGAATGTATGTATTTAAAGGAGTTAAGAGCATATGGTTTTAAATCATTTGCTGATAAAACAAGAGTTGAGTTTTGTAAGAATGTTAATGGTATTGTTGGACCTAATGGTTCTGGTAAATCTAATATTGTAGATGCCGTCAGATGGGTATTAGGAGAACAATCTATGAAGTCTTTAAGGGGTGATTCTTCACTTGATGTTATTTTTTCTGGTAGTGAGAGTAGAAAACCTCTTAATAGTGCTTCGGTATCTTTGATATTTGATAATACAGATAAGACATTGCCTATTGATTTTGATGAGGTTGCTATTAAGAGAATGGCTTTTCGTACAGGTGAAAATGAGTATTATATTAATAATGAAAGGGTAAGACTTAAGGATATTATTGAATTATTATCTGATTCTGGTACTGCTAAAGAGAGTTTTAATATTATTAGTCAGGGTAAGATTGATGAAATACTTTCTAATAAACCTGAAGATAGAAGGATAATATTTGAAGAGGCTGCTGGGGTACTTAAGTATAAAAGAAGAAAAGAAGAAGCTTTAAGAAAACTTGATAGAACTAATCAGAATTTGAATCGTGTTAATGATATTATTTTAGAACTTGAAGGTAATGTAGTACCTTTAGAAGAAGCTTCAAAGAGGGCTATTAGATATAAAGATATTAAAGATAAGTTATCTAATATAGAGGTTGCTTCGATTGCTAAAATGATTAGTGATTTGAATTTTGAATATAAAGAGGATAAGAAAAAGATTGAGTTATTAGAGGATGAAATAGCTAAGGTTAGTACTAATAATAGTAATTATGATATTGATATTCTTAAATATAAAGATAAACTTAGAAATATAAGAGAGGATATTTCTTCTAAACAGAGTACTTTAATTGATCTTACTAAGAATGAAGAGAAGATTACTTCTTCTATTAAATTATTACAAGAGAGAAATAAGTATAAGGAAGAGTCTTCTAAAATAGCTAATAATATTATTTCTTTGAAAGAAGATATTATTGATATTAATAATAACTTGAATAATTTTAATAGTGATATTTTGGTTATTAATAAGAAGATAGAGTTATTAAAAGAGGATATTGATAATATTAGTAGTAAGAGTAGTGATTTATTATTTAGGAAGAATAATTATAATAATATGATTATTAAGAATAATAGGGATATTGATAGTTTGAAATATAGAATTCAATATTTGGAAGATAGTATTAATAATAATTCATTGGTTCCTAAACAGATTAAAATGATATTAGATAATCCTAAATTTAATGGTATTCATAATGTTATTGCTAGTCTCATTGATACGGATAATAAATATAATACTGCTATTAGTACTGCTTTAGGGGGACAGGCTTCATATTTAGTAGTAGATACTCCTAATATTGCTAAAGAATTAATTAATTATCTTAAGAATAATAATCTTGGTAGAGCGACTTTTTATCCGATATCTGTTATTAATGGTCGTTATATTGATAATGGTATTTTAGATAGTATTAGATATGAGAATGGATATATTGGTATTGCTAGTGAACTTGTTAAGTATGATAATAGATATAGTAATATTATTTCTAATGTACTTGGTAATACTATTATAGTGGATAATATTGATACTGCTAATAGATTTAGTGCTCTTATTAATAAGAAATATAAAATTGTTACTTTAGATGGTCAAGTCGTTAATGTTGGTGGTTCTTTAACTGGTGGTAGTAAGGATAAGTTTAATAATTCTTTATCTATTAGATATGAACTTGATGAAAATAGAAAGAAATGTAATATTATTGAAGATAAGAATAAAGATATTGTTAAGGAACTTAGTGATATTGATAAAGAACTTAATGAGATTAATAATAAATTATATGAATATCAAAATAATAAGATTCAATATGAAACTAAGAAAGAAAATATTTATATAACTATTAATAAACTTAATAAGGATAAAGAAGATAAGGAAAATGAACTTAGGGATTTGACTAATATTACTTCTAATAATAGTGAAGAAGATAATCTTATTAATGAACTTGCTAAAATTAGGGAGAATATTAGTAGTGTTAATAGTAGTCTTTCTTTATTAAAAGTGGATGAGGATAAGATTAATAATACTATTAATGAGCTTGAGGAAACTTCTAGAAGTAGTAATAGTTATATTGGTAAGAAGCAAAAGGAACTTAATAATTTGAATATTATTGTTAATAGAATTGATGTTAAGTTAGATAATTTGCTTAATGATTTGACTAATGATTATAATATGACTTATGAGTTTGCTATTAATAATTATAAATTAGATATGGATATAGATAGTGCTAATAAGGAGATTAGTAGGCTTAAGAATGATTTGCTTGCTATTGGAGATGTTAATTTGAATGCTCCTAGTGAATATGAAAGGGTTAAAGAGAGATATGATTTTTTGAAATCACAGAAAGAGGATTTAATTACTGCTGAAAATACTTTATATGATATTATTAAAGAGATGGATAGTATTATGAAGAATAAGCTTAGTACTACTTTTGAAGAGGTAAGACGTGAATTTAAGATTGTATATCGTGAGTTATTTAAGGGAGGAAGAGCAGAACTTTCTTTAACTGATCCGGATAATATATTGGAAACTGGTATTGATATTAAGGCGGAGCCTCCTGGTAAGAAACTTCAGAGTATTAGTTTGTTATCTGGTGGAGAGAAGACTTTTACGGCTATATCGTTATTATTTGCTATACTTAATGTTAGGCCTGTACCTTTTTGTTTATTTGATGAGGTTGAGGCTGCTTTAGATGATGCTAATGTTGAGGCTTTTGGTAAGTATTTAGATAAGTATAGGGATAATACTCAGTTTATTATTATTACTCATAAAAAGAAGACTATGGAATATGCAGATGTTTTATATGGTATTACAATGCAAGAGTCTGGGGTTAGTAAGATTGTATCTGTAAAATTAGAAGATATTAAGAAATAAAATTTGTTATTTTATTTCTTTTTTAGTAAAATGAATTAATGAAAGAAAAAATAATATAATTGACTTTGTTTGCTATTTGTGTTATATTATTTTCTAATTTTAGAGGGGGTATTTTATATGATATTTGAAAAGTATGGTATAATATATATAATAGGTGTGATAGGTGAGAAGTATGAATAATATATTAAATTTATATGAACATAATATTGAAGCATTTAATAGGGTACTTAATGCTTATAATAATGGTGAAGATAAAGTTGCTATATTGCAAGCTACTGGTACTGGTAAAAGTTATGTAGCTTTAAGATTAGCTTATGAATATAAAGATAAAAAAGTATTATATATATCTCCTTCTGGAGCTATAATAGAGCATATTAAAAATATAATAAATAATAATGGTTTAGATATAAATAGGGATTTTCCTAATTTAAGATTTAGAACATATCAAAGTTTAATAAATTTATCAAGAGAAGAAATAGCTGATTTAGATGTTGATTTACTTATAACAGATGAACTTCATCATCTTGGTGCTCCTGTATGGGGAAATAGAATTAATACTATTGTAGATACTCATCCTAATATGTTATTGTTTGGAATGTCTGCCTATAATGTAAGAGATAGGGGCACTATATATGAAAGAGATATGACTAATCCAGATACTGATGAATTATTTTCTGGTAAGGTAGTAAACTATTATGATTTATGTGATGCTATGATAGATGGGGTACTACCTAAACCTATTTATCGAAGTGCTTATGTAAGATTATATGATTATGAGAAATATCTTGAAGATAAAATAGAAGAAGGAAATTTATCAACGAAAGATTATACGGAATATATGAAGTTATTATTAGATGCTAAAAGGAGAATAACTAATGCTCCGAGTATACCTGATATGGTAAGAAAAAATATTAAAAATGATGGTAAATATATTTATTTTTGTCCTCCGATTACTGAGGAGGATACTAATGATATAGATACAATTATGAATGAAGTTAAACAATGGTTTGATGGGTATGATGTAGTATTTTATAAAACGACAAGTAAAGATAAAACAAGTGGTAAACTAAATAGAGAAGCTTTTTATAATGATAGAGATCTAGAAGGAAATAGTGTTAAAAAGAAACTTAGAATTATGTTTGCTATTAATCAATATAATGAAGGAGTACATGCTCCAGATGTTGATGGAGTAATACTTGGAAGAGGTACTACTTCAGATATTGTATATTTTGAGCAAATAGGTAGAGCTTTAGCGGTAAAAGGAAAGACAAAAGAAAAGTATGAAGAATATGATTCATTAACTAGAAATGAATTAATAGATATAGCTAAAGGTAATGGTATAGACGTATCTTTAGATATGACAAAAGAAGAAATAATTGATAAATTATTATCACCAGTAATTATAGATTTAACTAATAATATAGAGTTTATTGAAGAATTAGAGAATAATTTAAAGAATAGGGTAAAAGAAATTCAAAGGAAACAAGGTAAAAGTAATAGAAAGATTAAAATAAGAAATACTGATTTTGATATAAATATAGAAAATAAAGGTTAAAAGAAAGGAAAAAAGAAATGGGTAAGACAGCAGTTATATTCCCAGGTCAGGGCGCACAGTATGTGGGCATGGCAAAGGATTTTTATGACAGTTTTGAGGACAGCAAGAAGGTATTTGACGAGGCAGATGACGTTCTGGATATAGAGCTTAAGAAGATCTGTTTCGAGGAGAACGATGACATCAACAAGACAGAGTACACACAGCCGGCCATGGTTGCTGCAGAGGTTGCCATATATGAGCACCTGAAGAACGCAGGTCTCAAGGCTGATGTATTTGCAGGACTCTCACTCGGTGAGTACAGTGCACTTGTTGCAGCAGGAGCCATGACTCTCGCTGACGGCATCAAGACAGTTAGAAGAAGAGGTATCCTCATGCAGAACGAAGTACCTCTCGGAATGGGCGGAATGGCAGCAGTCATAGCAATGGACGCTGACAAGATTGCCGAGATATGTGAGAACACACCTGGCAAGGTACAGATAGCAAACTACAACTGTCCTGGACAGATCGTTATATC
>UQSR01000016.1 GCA_900543825.1 uncultured Mycoplasmatota bacterium | reverse complement strand
TAAAAGAGTTAAATTTTAATGAAAAGTTAAAATGCCATATAAAAATAAATACTGGTATGAATAGATTAGGAGAAAAATATAATCATTTAGATAAATTATATAAGATTTACGAAAATGAAAAATTAAATATTTTAGGAACATTTAGTCATTTATGCGTTGCAGATTCTAACACAAAAGAAGATATTGATTTTACTAACCGACAAATAGAATTATTTAATGAAACTATAAAAAGAATTAAAACAAAAGGATATGATACTGGAAAAGTGCATTTACAGAGTAGTTATGGTGTAATAAATTATACTGGATTAGACTATGATTATGTGCGAGTTGGTATTCTTATGTATGGAATAAATAGTTCATACGAGTCATATCAATTAATACATTTGAACTTAAAACCTGTTTTGTCATTGAAAGCCAGAATTACAAGTGTAAAAGAAATAAATAAAAACGATTCTGTTAGTTATGGAAGAACATATATTGCAACAGAAAATAGAAAAATTGCCTCCGTATCAATAGGATATGCAGATGGAATACCGAGAAATTTATCTAACAAAAATATGCAAGTCAAAATAAATGAAAGTTATGGCACTGTAATAGGTAGAATTTGTATGGATCAATTACTAATTGATATTTCTGATATATCAAATGTAAAAGTTGGAGATATTATAACAATTATAGGAGAAGATAATAATATTACTGCTGAACAAGTCGCTGATAAAGCAGATACTATTACAAATGAATTGCTATGCAGACTTGGAGACAGACTAGCAAGAATTATTGTCTGATTTTTTGGAAAGAATTTATAATTATTTTATAAAAATATTATTATATGTATAGATTAGTATTAAAATGTAAAATTTTTAGTTTGCTTACACAATTCGACAAAATTTGCAAAAATAATGTTGTATAATGTAATCGTACATATAGCAATGCCAGGCTGTGTGATATATGAAATTAATTATAGTAGTTTTGATAATTAAATAAGGACAAATAAAAGAAATAATTAAGCAGTACATATTTCTTTGACAACAAAAGAAGAAGATATATTACTGGTTAATTTTTCATAAGAGGGAGCAATACCTTACGCTATTACTCGTATAAAAATTAGGGCATTGATTTTTATACGAAGTAGGAGTTGTTGCCCTTATGATTGTGAGAGTAGTTCTTATTTGTTTGTTAGAAATTGATAGAAGCGATTATATTCATAAGGGGTATCTTTCGCTCATAAACGTAAAAAAACAAGAAAATTAAATAATGTAGTTTTGATTGACGCTAATAGTTTGACTCAAAATATGAGTTTGACTATTGGCGTCTTTTCTTTTTGCGTAAAAATTTTTAGGTGCAGAAGTCCACCAAAGTTCAAGTTTAAAAAAAACTTGAATGGAGGAAAGAAAGATGGCAGAAAGCCCTAAAAGAAGAAAATGTAAGGACAACCCTTATACATTAAATTATATTGAAGAAAAAAATATCTATACAATTACATTTAAAGATGTTAAAGGACATCTAAATAAAGTAGAAGTCAGTGAGGAAGTATATAGAGTTTTTGACAAGTTTGAACTACAAGATATTAAAGAATTGAATGAATATGATAGACATATTGAACATTCAGAAATATTTGAAAACAACCTTGAATCAAGAGCATTAAATAAGCAAATACCAACTGATGAAATAGTAGAAAATAAAATTAATAATGAGAAATTAAGAGAAGCAATTCAAGAATTACCTAAAATTCAAAGGGAAAGATTAAAAAAATATTACTTTGAAAATAAAACTTTTGAAGAAATTGCAGAGGAAGAAAATTGTACTAAAAGGGCAGTAAAGTTTAGTGTTGATATTGCAATAGAAAAAATTTCAAAAAAATTTAAAAATTAGACTACACTTTTTAACTTTAAGTGAGGAAACAGGTGAGAGGGAGTTAATCCTTTTCCACCTGTTCTTTTTATTTTAGTGGAGCAGGATGTGTTCTTTGAAAATTTGATACACATTCATCAGATACATTCCTGTTAGAAATAGCACATTAACAAGTACGCTTGTCGGTATATACTTGGTTATAAAATTAGGTAGCACCTAATTTGCGATTACATCTAACAGAATTAAAGATACTCCTGCATAGCCACAGACTCACGCAATGGGTGCAGCCCGGAGAGATCCTCGGGGAGGTGAAATTCCTGTGATATTGATTTAGCAAGTCAATAGTTTGATGAAATCCCGTACTGAGGGTATTAAGACAAATATCAGTTAAAACTAAAAAAATAAAAGAAATAAATATTATGAAAGTCAAGGTATTTATATGTACTTTGGCTTTTTTACATATTAAGGAGGAAATTTTAATGAAAAGAAAAAATTATAAAGTAAAAGTTAAATTGATATTTGAAACAACTATGGATCATTCACAAACAAGTATGCAAAAAGCACAGGAAGATGTTAATCGTGTTTTAACAGATTATTTAAAAGATAAGAAGTTAAATATATTAAATCTATTTAATGATAGACCACCACGCATTATATATAAAGTTGAAAAGAAAGATGATTAAATCTGATATAAAAAAAGGGGATATTTATTATGCTTCATTAAATCCAATCGTTGGTTGTGAGCAAAATGGAACTAGACCGGTGGTAATAGTTCAAAATGATTTAGCGAATAAATGTAGCCCTGTTGTTTTAATTGCACCAATAACGAGTAAAGTAAATTCCAAGCCAAAATTAAAAACACACGTCTATTTAGAAAAAGATAAGAAGATTACACACGATTCAATAGTTTTAATGGAACAAATTAGAGTTCTAGATAAGTCAAGACTTGGAAGTTTTTTATGCTCTTTGAATAAAGAAAAACTTCAAGAAATTGATAAGGCGCTAATCTGTTCTTTTCAAATTGATATTGCTTCGTATATTGATAATTTAATAAAGAAGGAGGAGAAAAGATGAATGAAACAATGATTTACACAGTACAAGAAGTTGCCAAAATAATTCATACCAGTCCAAACTATGTTTATAAACTAATCGAGAAAGGATATCTTCCAGCTATTAAATTAGGAAGTATTAAAATATTAAAAACAACTTTGGAACAGTTTCTTGTAGAAAATCAGGGTAAAGATTTTACTAATTTAGATTTAATTACAAGATTAGATTTAATGGAGGAAAATTTGTAATGGGGAGTGTTAATGTTCAAAAGAGAGGAAAAGTATATCAGTATCAGTTTGAAATTGCTCCTGTAAAAGGAAAAAGAAAATTTATAAATAAGTCTGGATTTAGAACTAAAGCAGAAGCAATAGAGGCTGGAACTCAAGCATACACAGAATACCAAAATGCAGGAGTTCCATTTAAAGAACAAAAAATATCCTATTCGGATTATCTTGATTATTGGTTAAATAACTATTGTAAAACTAATCTGAAATATAACACCATACAAGCCTATGAAACTTTAATTAAAAAGTATATTAAACCATATATAGGTAAGTATAGATTATCAACAATAACGAGTGTAAGATTAAATACTTTTATAACAGAATTGTGCGAGGAATATGATTTTTCAAGAGCATATTTTAAAAGTATATTGAAAGTTGTAAAAGGTTCTTTTCGTGATGCTTGTGATTTATATGGATTTCTTAAATATAATCCAGCAATAACATTACGACTTCCAAGATTGGATAAAGAAAAGGAAGATATTAAACATTTATATTCACAAGAAGAAATTGACACTATCTTAAATAGATTTAAAGATAATGAAACATTTACTTGTGCGTTTTTAACATCTTGTTATACTGGAATGAGAACTGGAGAGGTATTTGCATTAACTTGGGAAGATATTGATTTAGAAAATGGAACAATATCAATCAAACATAATGTTTATGATAAACCTAAAGATGCAAAGGGGAGATGGTTTATAGGGTCAACTAAAACTTTCGCAGGAAAAAGAATAATTCATATTAGCGAAACATTATTAAATGCATTAAAAAATTACCAGAAAAAACAACAACTATATCAAAAGTTATATGGTAAAAAATATAATTACTATCATATTGAAGATGTTATAAATGAATATGGTAAAGCAGTAGAAAGAAGAATAGTAATAAATGATAATACAAAAAAATATAAAGAAAAAATCAATCTTGTATTTACAAAAGAAAATGGTTTATATGTAGGGACTGATTTAACAAGATATCCATTTAAAATCATTCATAATGAGTTAGGAATTGAAAAATGTAGATTCTATGATTTAAGAGGAAGTTATGCAACTAAGATATTAACTAATGGAATTGAGATAAGAGATGTTGCTGATATACTTGGACATAGAAATGTAGAAACAACGGAAAATTATTATATTTCAAGTACAGAAAAATCTAGACGACTAGCAACTGATGTTTTTGATAAGATAACAAAATCTGAAATTATAGAAGAAATTATTAAATATGAATAATCCGGCAGATCCATTGATAAAAATAAATATTTATAGTATAATGAATATGCAAAAAATAAAAACGCACATTGGCATTTGTTATATATAAAGAATATAATGACCTTAGTAAATGAATGCAAACATTGTTTGCGATTTGTTTGCATTAGAGGAATATTTATAATAACAAAAATACTATAAATATTATAAATATAATAGATTACCAAGACGGTAAAGCCTTGAAATATCAATAATATTATAAATATTATAAGTATTATAAATATGGGAGTTCTTACAACTTGCGGTTCGGGAAAAAAATACAAACAATGTTGTGGTAAATAGTTTGTTTTATAAAAAAATAGGATGGTGAAAATATGAAAATAGTTTTAGGCTCTATGAATGTTTCTAAACAAAGGTCAATTTTAATTGCAATGAATGAATTAGGATTTGATGATATTTCTATTGTCCCTGTTAATGTTAATTCTTTAGTAAGTTCTAAACCTATTAATGATGAAACTTTAATAGGTGCAAAAAATAGAAATCATGGTTTATATAATTATTGCATGGAAAATGATATTTCATTTGATTTACTAATTAGTATTGAGGGTGGATATGAACAGATAGATAATACATATTTTATTGTTACTTATGCATCAATATTAGACCAAAATGGTAATGAATTTATAGGAAAATCAAGTGGTCTTCAAATTACTGAAAGAATGTTTAATTATGTTAAAGATGGAAAATCTTTGAATAAAGTTATTGAATGTATTCTTGGTAATAGTAGTAATAAAAAAGATAATGGAATAACTGGATACCTAACAACTGGGTATTATAGGAGAGATATATTTGAATCCTCAGCAGTTATAAGTGCAATGGAAACTTTATTAAATTTTAAATCAAATTACAAAAAATTAGATAAAAAAATAGATAAAACACATAACGTTGAAAAAATTTGAAATAATTAGTAATATCATATATGATGTTATGCATTTTTGAATATGTGATGGGAACAATGTGCACATTTTGTGCTCACAGACTAAAAAATGTATGGTAAAAATAATACTATATGTAACATTTATACCAATACTGTTCAGACCTTTTAAACCTTGAAAAATCTATAATACTATACATACTTCATAGTATCATATATACTGAAAAAGGATGAAGATGAAAATGCTTTAAAAGTATTTCATTATGATATATTAGAGGGTAATGGTAAAATATCGCATAAACAAGAACAAGCGGTTCTAAAAGCAACAACTGAATATGAAAAACATAGAGTTATTCAAGATAAGAATTATATTTCTAACTTTAATAAGTTAATTAAGAAAACTGAACAATTAGAAAAATAAATAAAAGTAGATACATTTTATATTAAAGTGTATCTTTTTTTGAAACTTTTTTATTGATATATGGGATAATAATAGTGTAGGTGATAATATGACTAGTCAAACAAACCTAGATAAGTTTAATGAATTTTATAAAGAAACTTACTCTAATATTCTTAGATATATTATTATTAAATGTCATAATATTAATGATGTAAATGATATTATTCAAGATGTTTATTTAGAGTTATGGAAAATTATGAATAAGAAAAATATTGATGATACTAATATTAATAGTTATTTAATTGGAATTGCTATTAATAAAATTAAGAAGTATTATTCTTTAGTTATGAGAATAAGAGATATTTCTTTATTTGATAAAAGTAATAATGAATTAGAAATTATAGATAAAATAGATTCTTCATTTGATATTGAAAGTTTACTTATTAAAGATGAAGAATGGAAATCAATATGGAATTTTATTAAAAATAAAAAGAATCAAGATATTCCAAAAGTATTTTATTTATATTACAAAGAAGAAATGACTATTAAAGAAATTAGCAAATTACTTAATACTAAAGAATCTTATATTAAAAATCTTATTTATAGAACATTAAATGAATTATGCTTATATTTTAAGGAGTGTGATTAAAATGAATAATGAAGATAAATTAAATAAAGTTATAACAAATGATTTTGATATAACTAATAATTATACTTCTATTAGAAAGAAAATGGAAAGAGGTAATAAAATGAATAAAATATTTAAATATAGTCTAATGCCTATGGCTATAGTTATAGCAATAACTAGTGTATTTCTTTTAAATAAAAAAAATAGTACAATTAATGTATTAGATAGTAATGTTAAAAATAATGATGTTATTATTGTTAATAGTATTGATAATAATTTTGATAATGCTAAGTTAGATATTGATGGTAGAAGTGAAGATATAACTACTGATGATTTATATAAAATATATCCATTACTTAAAGATATTGTAGTACCAGATGACTATAATATAGATGGAATAATTAAATGCTATTTATTCAATGATGATACTGGTAAATATGATAAATTATATGGATATAATATTATTTATAGTGGTGGTAATAATAAATATATAGATATATTTATTTTAATAGATACTACTAAGAGACTTAGATGTTTTAGTATTGATACTGATGAAATGAAAAATTCTATAATTAATGGTAATAGTATTAAGATTATGGGTGAAGATAAATATTATTATGCTATATTTAGTTATAATAATATTAACTTTGATATTGAAACTACTGGAATATCAGAGGAAGAATTTATTCAGTTAATAAAATCTATGGTTAAATAATTTTGTCTATCAACGGTTTTTGTTGATAGTTTTTCTATTATAGTGATATAATTATTAGGGATGACCGTATGAAAGAAAAAGAATTTGATTTAATAATAAATGACTTGGTAAATAATAAAACAGTACTAGAAATGAAGAAATATTATCAACATGGTAGTACTAGTTGTTTTGAACACTGCTACAACGTAGCTTATATCTGCTACAAGATGGCTAAAAAATTAGGATGGGATTCTGTTAGCGCTGCTAGAGGGGCTATGCTTCATGATTTATTTTTATATGATTGGAGAATTCCTAAAAAAAATAGAGTAAATAAAAAGATGCATGCATTTACTCATGGAGAGATTGCCCTTAATAACGCTAATAAATTATTTAAGCTTAATGATACCGAAAAAGATATGATACTTAGACATATGTGGCCCGTCACTTTAAGAATGCCTAAAACTAAAGAGGGATTTTTATTAACACTTGTAGATAAGTACTGTGCTATTATCGAGACTAAGAATGATATGATGTACAACCTTATTAAAATATATTATTTTAATTATTTATATATTGCAATAATTTTAACATTTTGAAATATATAAAAGAATGTAAATTAATTTTTTATATATTTTTGATGTGAAATAAAATAATATATTAATATTCTTAATTGCATATATGATATAATTAAAGAGAAATATATATTTATGGAGGAATTTAATGTTTAATAATTTGAAAAAGTTTATAATAGATAATTATAAGAGTATTATTTGTTTTGTTTGTATAATTTTATTTTTAGCTTTAGCAGAAAATGTTTTTAATAATGAAATTATGAAAAGTGATGTTATAGGATATCAATTTGTTTCTAATTATTTGATTAAGGATAATGTTACTCCTATTATGAAGGGAATTACCTGGTGTGGTAGTGCTATTTGTTTGATATTAGTTTCTTTTTTATCTTTCTTTATTTTTAAAAATAAGAAAACAAGTATTTTTGTATGGATTAATCTTATTAGTATAACTATCTTAAATCAGGCTTTAAAATTTATTCTTCATAGACCAAGACCTACTGATTTTAGAATTATAGAAGAGAGTGGATATAGTTTTCCTTCTGGGCATTCTATGGCAAGTATGGCCTTTTATGGATTTTTAATATATTTAATATATAAAAAAATTAATAATAAATATTTAAAATGGGGACTTATTTGTTTTCTATCTATATTAATTTTATTTATTGGTATTAGTAGAATATACTTAGGTGTTCATTATACTAGTGATGTTTTAGCGGGTTTTCTTATATCTGTTGCTTATTTAATCTTATTTGTTTCAATTGTAAATAAATTTGATTTGTAGTATTTACTTATTTATTTTGTGGTATAATTTTAATGGGAGGATATGATATGAGAGATAAGAATATACCTTATGAATATGAACCAATTTCTATGTGGGGATATTTTGGATATGAAATATTATTTTCTATTCCTATTATTGGATTTATTGTGTTGTTAGTATATGCATTTGGTGGTACTAGAAATATTAATCTTAGAAATTTTGCTAGATCTTATTTTTGTTTGTTTATTATCGCCATGATTATATTCATTATATTTTTTGTTATTTATGGTACTACATATATTGATAATTATAATGTTCCTAATGCTATATAGTTTTTTTCTATCAACAGGTATTGTTGATAGATTTTTAATACATAGTTATAGCTTATATAAATTAGGTATGTTTGATACAGCAGGAGGAGACTTTTGGCTCCGAATGCCACTAGTAAGACATTTATGGCTTACAGTGAACGTAAAAAATGAAAAGAACTTTTATGTTTTAAAATTATTATTTTAATGATATAATGGTTTATATAAGATTATAAGGACGTTGGTAGTATGAATGATAAAAGAGTAAATATTTCTAAGAACAATCCTTCTATTGTGCTTGATAAGAGTAGATGTGATGAATGCGGAATATGCAAAAATATTTGTAAATTTAATGTTGGTGTTTATGGATATAGTGATTTAAAATATCCTTGTATTAATTGTGGTAGTTGTAGTATTATGTGTCCTAAGAAATGTTTATCTGAGAGAGATGAAACTGATAAACTTAGAGATTATCTACATAGTGATAAAACTATTGTTATGCAAATAGCTCCCGCCGTTAGAGTATCTATTGGTGAAGAATTTGGATATAAAGTTGGTAGTAATGTAATAGGAAAATTAATTAGTGCTCTTAGATTAATAGGAGCTGATTATGTGTTTGATACTACTTTTGGCGCTGATCTTACTGTAATGGAGGAGGCATATGAATTAGTAAATAGAATTAAAAATAAAAATAACTTGCCAATGTTTACTAGTTGTTGTCCCTCTTGGGTTAAATTTACTGAAATGTTTTATCCTGAATATTTAGATAATTTATCTACTTGCAAGAGTCCAATTTTTATGGAAGGTTCTATAATTAAAAATTATTTTAGTGAGATTAAAAAAATTAATAGAGATGATATTATTAGTATTGCTATTGTACCTTGTACCTCTAAAAAGGCGGAGAGACTTATATTTAATGATATTGATTTAGTTATAACAACTAGAGAACTTGCTAAATATTTAAAAGAAGAGAATGTTAAATTTAGTTCTCTTAAAAATGGTAATTTTAATTCTATTATGAATAAGGGAAGTGGTAGTGGAATTATCTTTGGTAGTTCTGGAGGAGTTTTAGAAGCTACGATGAGAGAGGTTTATAGAATATTAACTGGTAGAAGACCTTCTAGAAGATTACTTAATTTTAAGGAGATTAGAGGACTTAGTAATATTAAAGAAGCAAATATTAAAATTAAAGGAATTAATATTAGAGTGGCTTCTATTAATGGGACTGGAGATGCTAGAAAAGTTATTGATAAACTTAAAAATAATGAAGTATATTATGATTTTATCGAGGTTATGGCTTGTGAAGGTGGTTGTATCGCAGGAGGAGGTCAACCTAGGGTATATCCTAATACACCTAATTTGAAATTAGCGAGGATGAAGGGACTATATGATATTGATAAAACAATGAAGATTAGATGTGCTTCTGATAATGTTGATATTATTGATATCTATAAGAGTTTTTTAGGTGAAAGAGGTAGTGATACTTGTAAAAAGTACTTACATAGAGGTTATAATGTTGAAAATAAGTAGTTTTTTGTAATTAGTACTTGCTTTTAAATTGTTTTTTATATATAATTATTTGTGTTATACAAAGGAGGAAAAGAAATGGAAAAAGTATATATATTTGGACATAGAAATCCTGATACTGATAGTGTTACTGCGGCTATTACGTTATCATATTTAAAGAATAAGCTTGGTATGAATACTATTCCTGCTGTACTTAGTTCTATTAATTTAGAATCTAAATATGCTCTTCAATATTTTAATACACCTGAACCTATATTTTTAAATGATGTTAATATTAAGATTAAAGATTTGCGTTATACTAAGAATTATACTATAAGAGAAAATGAATCTATTTATAATGCTTATTTTAGAATGAGTAAAGTTGGTATTAGTAAAATACCAGTTGTTGATAAGAATAGAAATTTACTTGGTATTGTTAGTATGAAAGATATTGCTATGGATCAATTTTCTTTTAATTATAGTATTGTTCATGCTTCTTATGACAATATATGTGAAGTTATTAAAGGTAAAGAAGTACTTAGATTTGATGATGAAATTATAGGCAATTTAAGGGTGGCAGCTTATAAAAGTTCTACTATTATGGAATCTGTTAAACTTGATGATAAAGATATTTTAATTCTTGGTGACAGACATAGTGTTATTGAATATGCTGTTTACTCTGGTGTTAAACTTATTGTTATTACTGGCGGTGGTGAAGTTAAAGAAGAACATCTTGCTATTGCTAGAAAAAATAAAGTTAATGTTATTTATACTACATTTACTACTTTGGAGACTACTAAAATATTTAGTTTATGTAATAATGTTACTACTATACTAAATACTGATAAAGTTCTATGTGTTAATGAAAATGATGATATTAATGAATTTATTAAACTTGCTAATAAGACTAGATATAGTTATTATCCTGTTCTTAATAAGAATGATAAATGTATGGGTATTCTTAGATTTTCTGATGTTGGTCTTAGTAATAAGAAAAAAGTTATATTGGTTGACCATAATTCTTATGAACAAAGTGCTATTGGACTTGAAGATGCTAATATTTTAGAAATAATAGATCATCATAATATTGGTACTGTTGGTACTAATATGCCTATTAGTTTTAGAAATATGCCGGTTGGTAGTACTAATACTATTATTTATACTTTATATAAAGAGAATAGAATTGATATACCTAAGAATATAGCAGGTCTTATGCTTTCTGGTATATTGTCTGATACTCTTATTCTTACTAGTCCTACTACTACTGATATAGATAGAGAGGCTGCTTGCGAACTTAGTAAGATTGCGGGTGTTGATTATAAGGTATATGGTTATGATATGATAAGAGCTGGTTCTTCTTTGGAAGGAATGACTATGGAACAAGTTCTATATAAGGATTATAAGACTTATACTATTAATAATGCTAAGATTGGACTTGGACAAGTTATTACTACTGATATTAAAGATGTACTCGATAAGAAGGATGAGTATATTGAACTTCTTAATAAAGTATGTGAACATAATGATTATTTATATGTTTGTTTATTTGTAACGGATATACTTAAAAATGGTACTTATGTTTTATATAGTGATAGAGCTAAGGAACCACTACAAAATGGATTTAATATTGATAATATCAAGCAAGGTATTTTCTTACGAAATGTTGTCTCTAGGAAAAAACAAATACTTCCTGTACTTATGGGAGATAATGAATAAAATAAAGATATCAACAGTTTTGTTGATATTTTTTTATGTATATTTTTAGTTTGCTGGTTGTTTTTTTTATGGTGGTTTGTTATAATATGGTATGAAAGAGGTGAAATAATGAAAATATTATCTGTAAATGCTGGAAGTAGTTCTTTGAAATTTCAATTATATGAAATGCCTGAAGAGAATGTTCTTATTTCTGGTGTATTTGAAAGAATTGGTATAGATAATAGTTTTTATACTATTAAATTAAATGGAGAAAAGACTAAAAAGGAGGCTGCTTTAAAGAATCATAAAGATGCTTTTGAAATATTGGTTAAGGAATTAATTGATAATAAAGTTATTGAATCTTGTGAAGAAATTAAAGCTGTTGGTCATAGAACTGTTCAAGGTGGTGAAAAATACGACCATACTGTTGTTATTGATGACTCTGTTATTAATGATATGGTAAAATATAAACCTTTAGCACCTTTACATAATCCTGCTTCTATTACTGGTATTGAAGCTAGTAAAGAAGTATTCCCAAATGCTCTTCAGACTGCTGTGTTTGATACTGCATTTCATGCTACTATGGATAAAGTAAATTATATTTATCCAGTTCCATATGAATGGTATACTGAATATGGTGTTAGAAAATATGGTATGCATGGTACTAGTCATAGATATGTTTCTAAAAGAATGAATGAAATATTAGACAGAGATGATACTCGTATTATTACTTGTCATATTGGTAATGGTGGTAGTATTTCTGCTATAGTGGATGGTAAATGTATTGATACTTCAATGGGACTTACACCTAATGCTGGTATTATGATGGGGTCTAGATGCGGAGATATCGACTCGAGTATTATTCCTTATATTATGGAACAAACTGGTATGAGTGCTAAAGAGATGGATACTGCTTTAAATAAAAAGAGTGGCTTACTTGGTGTTAGTGGTGTTAGTAGCGATTCTAGAGATATAGAAGATGGTATTAATAATGGTGATGAAAGATGTAAGTTAGCCCAAAAAATGTATGTTAATAGAATTGTTAATTATATTGCTATGTACTATGTTGAAATGGGTGGTGCTGATGCTATTGTATTTACTGCTGGTGTTGGTGAAAACTCTATTAGTACTAGAAAACAAATTGTTGATAAACTTGGTGCTCTAGGTATTAAGTTAGATGAAGAGGCTAATAATGTAAGAGGAGAAGAAAGAAAAATTACTACTGATGATTCTAAAGTTCCTGTTTATATTATTCCTACTGATGAAGAGCTTATGATTGCTAGAGATACTTATTCAATATTATTACAAGGATAATTTATGAATATTTATAAACAAATATTTAAAGCAATTAAGAAGTATGATACTATTGTTATTGCTAGACATATAGGGGCTGATCCTGATGCTTTAGGAGCTCAATTTGCTCTTAAGGAAATTATATTAAAGTTATTTCCTAATAAGAAAGTTTATGCTGTTGGTAATCCCGCTAGTAGATTTAAATTTTTTGGTACTAATGATAAAATAGATAACGTTGACACTACTAAAGGATTATGCATAGTACTTGATACTCCTGATATTAAAAGAATTGATGGTGCTAATATTAATAATTTTGAATATGTTATTAAAATTGATCATCATCCTTTTATAGATAAATATGGAAATATAGAATATATTGATGATAATGCTTGTAGTACTTGTCAATTACTTTTAGAGTTTGCTTTTACTAATAAAATTGAATTGAATAAAGAAATTGGTGAAAGATTATATCTTGGTATTGTAGGAGACACTGATAGATTCTTACATGATTATACTTCTTCAAAAACATTTGGTTTGGTAAATAAACTTATTGATGAAACTAATATTAATTTTACTGAATTATATAAAATTCTTTATCAAAGACCAATGGTTGAAGTTAGATTTGAAGGATATATTTATCAAAATATTACTTTAACAGATAATGGTGTGGCATATATCAAAATTACTGATAAGGTTATGAAAGAATATGGTGTTGATAGTGCCGCTGCAGGAAATATGATTAATGATTTGAAATTTGTAAATGAAATTGTTGTATGGGTATTTTTATCTGAAGATATTAAGTCCGGTCTTATTAGAGCTAATATTAGATCTGTTGGACCCTATGTTAATGATCTTGCTACTAAATTTGGTGGCGGTGGCCATAAATATGCATCTGGTGTTAAATTAAAGACATGGGAAGATGCTGATAAGCTAGTAATGGATTTGGATAATCTAGTTAAAAATTGGAAATAAAAGTTAAGCTTGTGAAAGGTTTGACTTTTTTTTGTTTTTGTGCTAGTATATTATTTCAATTAAAAACGAATGACGTTTTAAGGAGGTTTTTTATGGATAATTATAGTGTGATTACTAATGAATTAGAGAAGAATAATAAGTTTACCATGAAATTATATTTTGAGTTAATTGATAAATATGGAAAAGAAAATTTTAATTCTGCTTTTGATTTAATGATCAATAATAATCCAAGCAAAATGGACGAATTAATCAATAAGTATTATATTGTTTTTATTGATAGGGAATTAGATGGTTTAGAAATTGATAAAAATACTTATTTTTATCTTGTAGATAAATTTGGTGAAATTAATGTCTTACATTATTTTAAAGAATTATTAACTACTAGTAAAAATTGTAATGCGATAAAGAAAAAATATTATCACATATATAAATTATTAGATGATGTTAATTTAACTAATGACTATTTAGATGATACTAAAGATTATGTAATTAATGATAAAGTTGTTGATGATACAAAACTTGCTACTAGTACTAGTATTCGTACATATTTGTCGGATATTGGCAGAATTGAATTATTTACACCAGAGGAAGAAAAAAAAGCTTTTGAATTATTAAGTAGTGCCAAAAATAATATTGAAATTGCTTTTTTTGATAATGATGGTAATATAGGCTTTTATGATATTGATAATATTCTTTTTTCAATTAATAATATTAATTTGTTAAGAAAGGTTAGGACTATTTATCGAGTTGGATTACTTGATGCAAATAGTAAAAATGAAATTAAAAATTATTTAGATTTAGTTGAAGTTAATGGTATAAATGTTATTGCCGATAAAGATTTTATTGTTAAGAAATTAGGACTTAATATTGATAATAAGAAAATTATTGATACTGATTTTCTCATTAATCAATTAGAACAAATTATACTTTATAGCAAAATAAAAAGGGATATTGTCGAACACAATACTAGATTAGTTGTGGCTATTTCTAAGAGTTATAGAGCTTCATTAAATTCTTTTACTTTACTTGATATAATTCAAGAGGGAAATATCGGTCTTATGCGTGCTGTTTATAAATTTGATATTACTAAAGGATATAGATTCTCTACTTATGCTAGTTGGTGGATTAGACAAGCTATTACAAGAGCTTTATATGAAAAAAGCTCCACTATTAGAATTCCTACTCACCTTAATGAAAAAATTAGGATTATTCAAAGAGCAGAATGTGAAATTGAAGAACTAGGAAATTCAAATCCATCTAATAAGGATATTGCTAAATATTTAAAAATGCCGGTAGATACTGTTACTAGACTTAAAAATTTCTATTCAAGAACTAATCTTGTGGCTTTAGATGCTCCTATTGGAGATGATGAAAATGACACTTTAATAAATTTTATTAGGTCTGATTATGATATAGAAAGAGAAACTTATTTGTTGGATTTAAGAAGAAATTTAATGGCTTCTTTAGATGAACTAACTGAAAGAGAAAAAAATGTTTTAATTTATAGGACTGGTTTTGATGGTAATGATCCTATGACATTAGAAGAAATAGGCGCAAAATACAATCTTACACGTGAAAGAATTAGACAAATTGAACATAAGGCTCTAGGAAAATTAAGACATCCTTCTAAATCTAAGAGATTTGCTGATTATCTTTAGTATTAATGGTATAAATATTTGATATTTATACCTTTTTAATATGTATTATTTATTTTCAAATATTCATAATCGTGATATAATTAGTATGAAATGAGGGATAATATGTTAAAAATAGAAAATTTGAAAGCCACTGTTGATGACAAAGTTATATTAAATGATTTTAACATGATAATAAATGATGGTGAAACTCATGTAATTATGGGACCTAATGGTGTAGGGAAATCTACTTTATCTAGGGTTATTATGGGCGATAGTAATTATAAAATTTTATCTGGAAATATTATTTTTAATGGTGACAATCTAATTCCTTTATCTACTGATGAAAGAGCTAAGCTTGGTATTTTTCTTGCTATGCAATATCCTATGGAAATTGAAGGTGTATCTAATCAAGACTTTTTAAGAACCGCTATGAGCGCTGTTAATAATAAGAGAATTGGTTTATATGATTTTATATTAAAATGTGAAAATGGTGCTGATGAGTTATCTATGAATAAAGAACTAATTCATAGAAGTCTTAATGTTGGTTTTTCTGGAGGAGAAAAGAAAAAAAATGAGGTATTACAAATTAAACTCTTAGAACCTAAATTAATTATTTTAGATGAACTTGATTCAGGTTTGGATATTGATAGTCTTAGAATTGTTGGAATGAATATACATAATTATAAAGAAGAGCATCCTAATACTTCTATTCTTATCATTACACATCATCCTAAAATACTTGAATACTTACATCCTGATTATGTGCATATTATGAATAATGGTACTATTATTGAAACTGGTAATTATGAACTAGCTATGGAAATTGAAAAAAATGGTTATACTAATTATAAAAATATTAAAAATGAGTTAACAAAGGAAGATAATAATGAATAAAATAAGAGTAGTTAATAATGAAATTATTCCTTGTGACTATAGTGATATTAGTATTGTTAATAATGAAATTAGTTTTTTAAATAGTGGTAACTTTGCTATTGAGTACATTGATTGCAACGATGTTAATTTGAATATTATTGTTAAAGAAAATACTCATGTTTGTTTATTTGTATATTCAAATAATGACTATATTACCACTATGAATAAATATAATATTTTTGGAAATTTAGTTGTTAATAAATTTTATTATAATAATAATACTGATGAGACTATTAATATAAATTTAAGTAAAGATAAAGCTAATTTTAAGTATAATTTTTCTAGTGTTAGTAGTGGTAATGATAAGTTTACTATTAATATTTATCATTTGAAGAAAGATACTTGTAGTGATATATGTAATAGAACTGTTGCAAAGGAAAATAGTTCTAATGTATTTGATATTAATAGTTATGTTGAAAATGGTATTTTGGATACTTATTTGAATCAACAAACTAAGATTGTTACTTTGGGAGATTCTAATAATAAGATTAATCCTAATATGTTTATAGGAGAAGCTAGTACTACTGGAATTCATTCTTCTACGATTGGTACAATTAATGAAGAGGATATATTTTATTTGATGAGTAGAGGTATTGATTATGAAACCGCTATTAAATTAATTATTAAGGGAATGATTATTTCAAATATTAACCCAGATATGGAATATAGAGAAAAGATACTTGAACTTTTAAATGATTTAGGAGGTGAATAAATGAATAGAAATGATTTTGAATTACTTAATAAAAATATTGTTTATTTTGATAATGGGGCTACTACTTTAAAACCTAAATGTGTTAAAGATGCTATTTGTAATTATTATACGGAATATACCGCTAATGCACATAGAGGAGATTATAGTCTTAGTGCTACTGTTGATAGTTTATATGAGGGTACTAGAGAAAAGATTCGTGATTTTATTAATGCTAAAGAAACTTCTGAAATTGTTTTTACTAGTGGTACTACTAATAGTATGAATATGATTGTTAGTGGTTTTTTCAGAAATTATCTTAAACGTGATGATGAGGTCCTTGTTACTTTGAGTGAACATGCTTCTAATATTTTACCTTGGTTTATACTTCAAAAGGAAATTGGAATTAAAGTTAAATATATTGAACTTAATGACAAGCATGAAGTTACTATAGGAAATGTTAAAAAGGCTATTAATAATAAGACTAAAGTTATATCTCTTGCAATGGTAACTAATGTTATTGGAGATGAGAGGCCTATTAAAGAAATTAGTAAGATAGCTCATGACAATAATATTTTAATGGTAGTAGATGCTGCTCAGGGTGCTGCTCATAATAAAATAGATGTACAAGATATGGATATTGATTTTATGGCTTTTTCTGGTCATAAAATGTATGGTCCTACTGGTATTGGTGTTTTATATGGTAAATTTGATTTACTTGATAAACTTATTCCTATGAACTATGGTGGCGGCATGAATGCTATGTTTACTAAGGATGGATATCTTGAACTTAGAGAAATTCCTACTAGACTTGAAGGTGGTACTCCTAATATTGAAGGAGTATTAGGTCTTAGTGCAGCAATTGATTATTTAAATAACATTGGTATGGATAATATTAATAAATATGAAAAAGAACTTAGAAATTATTTACTTAATGAACTTGAAAAGTTAGATTTTATTACTATCTATAATAAAGATATAGAGAGTAATATTGTGGCTTTTAATATTGATGGCGTTTTTGCACAAGATACTGCCATTTATTTAGACAAATACAATATTTGTGTTAGAGCGGGTAATCATTGTGCTAAAATGATAGATAATGTTTTTAATATTAGTAATACTGTTAGAATTAGTCTTAGCTTTTATAATACTAAAGAAGAGGCCGACGCATTCGTTGCAGCCGTAGACCGTGTCGCAAAAATGTTTTGATCTGATATATAAAAATTCAACAAGGATGTAGAAAATATCTACACCCTTGTTTTTTGCCAAAACCAAAATAGGAGTATCAGATAACTTATTTTCAACAAAAAGATAAATATTCTGCTTTTTGCACGAATATTGTTATATACTCAGTTATTTGAATCATTTGAAAAACTATATATGAAAAAATTTGTAGAGTCAATCGCCAAAATGGAGTTTAATCGAAAAAAGGTTCTGATCATTATCATCGGGATTATCGTCATCGGAATCGTCTATTACTTCCTAAGCCGTCCCCCAAAAACAGCGGCCTCTGAACCTACGGTAGTCATAGAGACTGTAACGACAGACGATGTCGAAATCTACGGAGAATATGTAGGACGCATTCGAGCACAACAGTTCGTCGAAGTTCGTGCACGAGTAGAAGGCTACCTTGAAAAAATGCTCTTCGAAGAAGGTACTTATGTCCCTAAAAACCAACTATTATTCATTATCAATCCCGACCAATACAAAGCAAAAGTCGATAAAGTAAAAGCCCAGCTTACCAAAGATAAAGCTCAAGCACTGAAAGCTAAACGCGACTTAGAACGCATACAACCCTTGTACGCTCAAAATGCGGCAAGCCGCTTAG
>UQSR01000015.1 GCA_900543825.1 uncultured Mycoplasmatota bacterium | reverse complement strand
TAGAAGTATATATGAATTATATAGATAAACATATTAAAAGTATTAATCAAGATAAGACTATTGGTATTATTATATCTAGACGTGATAATCATTATTATATAGAATATTCTAGTGATAATAGGATATATACAAGAGATTATGTAATAAGTTAGGAGGCTTTTATGAATTATTATAATGAAATTAAAAATAAGCTAATAGATAATGAAGTATATAAAAGAGTAAAAGATTATTCTAAAGAAAGAAACACTGTAATTACGTATTTTGAAATGGTAGATTACTTGCTATAGCTGGGGGAAAATATGGAGATAATGTTATTGATGAGTATTCAAAAAAATTAACTAAAGAAGTAGGTAAAAAATATAATCGTAGAACATTATTTAGGATGAAGCAATTTTATAATGTGTTTAGTAATGAAAAAGTGTCCACAATGTGGACACAATTAACATGGAGTCATTTAAGATTATTATTTAATTTAGAAATTGATTCTATAAATTATTATATTCAAGTTATCATAAGTAAAAAATTATCGGTTAGAGAGCTAGAATTTAAGATTAAATCCAATGAATATGAAAGATTACCTATGAAACCAAAAATAAGATGAAGAGTGAAGATAGATTAGAAATGAAAGATTTAATACCGAATCCTATATTAATTAAAAATAAAAATAATATAGAAGTAGTAACTGAGAGGATATTACATAATTTAATTTTGGAGAATATAGAGAACTTTATGAAAGAACTAGGTAATGCATTTAGTTTTATAGGTAGTGAATATAAAATAAAAATTGGAGATAGTTATCATAAAATAGATTTACTATTATTTAATATAAAATATAATTCTTATGTAGTAGTTGAATTAAAAGTAACGGAGTTTAAGGCTGAATATATTTCTCAAGTACAAAAATATATGAATTATATAGATAAAAATGTAAAAGAGGTAAGCAATAATAGTAGTATTGGGATATTAATTTGTAAGAAGGAAAATAGATTTGTTATTGAATATTGTTCTCTTGATAGTATTGTTATTAGAGAATATGAATTTATATAATTGTTTTTTTAATTCTTTAAATAATTATTGGTATTATTTAGTGATAATAGAATATATAGTAGGAATTATGTACTTAGTAAAAATAATAACTTATGAAAAAATACTTGCAATTTATTTGGAAGATAGTATATAATGTTACAGAAAGGGATGATTAGATGGCAAAGAAGTTGGTTATCGTGGAATCACCACATAAGAGTAAAACTATTGAGAAATATTTAGGGAAGGATTATAAGGTAGTCTCTTCCTTAGGACATATAAGAGATTTATCTACTTCTGGTAAATTTGGTTTTGGAGTGGATATTGATAATGATTTTAAGCCTGATTATAAAATTATTAAAGGTAAGAATAAACTTGTTAAAGAACTTAAAAAGGATGTTAAAGATGCTTCTTTTGTTTATTTGGCTACCGACCCTGATAGGGAGGGGGAAGCTATTAGTTGGCATTTATATGATACTTTAGGTCTTGATGATAATAATTATGATAGAATTGTTTTTAATGAGATTACTAAGAATGCTGTTATTAATTCTTTTGATAAGGCAAGAAAGATTGATGATAATCTTGTTAAGTCACAAGAAGCTAGAAGAATACTAGATAGAATTATTGGTTTTAGACTTAGTAAGCTTATGCAATCTAAAACTGGTGGTAAGAGTGCTGGTAGAGTACAATCTGTTGCTCTTAAACTTATTGTGGATAGGGAAAGAGAAATAGAGGCTTTTGTAGCGGAAGATTATTATGAAATTGATGCTCATTTTAATGATTTTGATGCTAAACTTGATACTTATAATCATAAGAAGATTGAAATTAAAAATGAGAGTGAAGCTAAAGATATTTTGTGTAAGTTATCTAATGCTTTTAAAATTGAATTGGTTGATAAGAAAGAAAAGAATAAGAAAAGTAAGGCTCCTTTTACTACGAGTACACTTCAGCAAGAGGCTTCTTCGAAACTTGGATTTACTTCGAAAAAGACTATGATGATTGCTCAGAAGTTATATGAGGGTGTTTCTCTTAAGAATGAGGATGTTGGTCTTATTTCTTATATGAGAACTGATTCTATTAGATTATCTGATGAGTTTGTTAATTCTTGTTATGGATATATTAAGGATAATTATGGTAGTGAATATGTTGGTTATGTTAAGAAGAGTAATAAGACAGAGAATGTTCAAGATGCTCATGAGGCTATTAGACCTACTTCTATTAATAAGAATCCAGAGGATATTAAGGAATATCTTACTAATGATGAATATAAGTTATATAAGATGATTTATTATAGGGCTTTAGCATCACTTATGCGTGATGCTAAGACTTTGGCTACTAGTGTTATTTTGGATAATAATAATTATCAATTTAAGGCTACAGGGCAGGTACTTGTATTTGATGGTTATTTGAAGGTATATAGTATGTATGAGGATAATAAGGATAATGTTTTACCTGATTTTGCTTCTTATAATAGTAATGTTGTTATTGCTAATAATATTGAGTATAGTAAACATACTACTAAACCTCCTAGTAGATATACTGAGAGTAAGCTTATTAAAGAAATGGAAGATGTTGGTATAGGTAGACCTTCTACTTATGCTAAGACTATTGATACTTTAAAAGAGAGAAGTTATGTTAGAGTAGAAGATAAGAAGTTTGTTCCTACTGATGTTGGTATAGAAACTACGGATAAACTTCAAGAGTTTTTTAAGGATATTATTAATGTTGAATATACTAAGATGATGGAAGATGATTTGGATAAGATAGCGGAAGGTAAGATGGAATGGGATAAGCTTATTAGTTTATTTTATAATGATTTTGAACCTAAAGTAGAAATTGCTTTTAAAGAAATGGAGAAGAAGGCTCCGGAATATACTGGTGAAAAATGTCCTAAATGCTCTAGTCCTTTGGTTATTAAGCAGAGTAGATATGGTAAGTTTGTGGCTTGTTCTAATTATCCTGAATGTAAATATATTAAGACTGAGAAGAAGGAAACTACGGAAATTATGGATTGCCCTTTATGTGATGGTAAGATAATAGAGAAGAAGACTAAGAGGGGTAAAGTTTTTTATGGATGTAATAATTATCCTAAATGTAGTTTTGCTTCATGGGATAAACCTATAAGTGAAAAATGTCCTGATTGCTTTGGTGTATTAGTTATAAAAAAGGATAAAGTAAAGTGTATGAATTGTGATTATGAAAGGGAATATAAGGAAGAAGATAACTAGTACTTCTTTCTTTTTCTTTACTTATATTTGCTATCGTGATAAAATTATATTGGATGGTGATTAGGTGAATAGACAAGAGGATTTAACAAAGGTTTTCGATAAGAGATGGAAAGCTAATCATAATGATGATGTTAAAAAAGCTAGGGATAAAGAAAAAGATTTTATGAATAAGATGTTTAATACTAATATTAATACTATTTCTAATAATAGTGTTATTACACCGGGAGAAATGGTTAGCAATCTTCATAATAATATGGAGAGTGCTAATAGAGGTATTAATCAAAGTAAGATTAATAGAATTGTAGGGAAGTTTAAATAATGGTTGATTTATATAAGTATGAAAAAGAACTTTATAAGAGTGGATGTAAATATATTGGTGGTGTTGATGAAGTTGGACGTGGTCCTTTAATTGGTAGTGTGGTAGCAGCATGTGTTATTTTACCTCCTGATTTTGTATTAGAGGGACTTACTGATTCGAAGAAGTTATCTGAGAAAAAGAGAGATGAGTTTTATAAGATTATTTGGGATAAGGCTACTAGTATTGGTATTGGTATAGTTGATGAGAAGGTTATTGATGAAGTTAATATTTACGAAGCTACTAAAATTGCTATGAAGAAGGCTATTAGTGATACTAATATTAAACCTGATCATGTTCTTATTGATGCTATGCCTCTTGATATAGATGTTCCAACGACTAGTATTATTAAGGGGGATGCTAAATCTATTTCTATAGCGGCAGCTTCAGTTATTGCAAAGGTTACCAGGGATAGGATGATGTATGAACTTGATAAGATATATCCGATGTATGATCTTGCTAATAATAAGGGATATGGTACTAAGAAACATATAGAGGCTATTAAGAAATATGGTATTACTAAATATCATAGGTTATCTTTTAAACCTGTTAGTGAATATAAGGATAAGATTATAGATTGATATAGTCTTTTTTTTACATATAAATGTGTAAAGTTGTGAAAAATATATTTACAAAGATATATTGTTATAGTAAAATATATACATAGAGTGGCACAAAGTGGAAGAAAGTGGGGGATAATATGCTTATCGGTGAATTTCATCATAATTTAGATGAAAAGGGTAGAATAATTATTCCTTCTAAGTTTAGGGATGATCTTGGTGGTAAGGTTGTTGTTACTAGGGGACTTGATGGATGTTTATTTGTATATAGTATGAATGAATGGAATAATATTGTTTCTAAACTTAAGAGTCTTTCTTTTACTAAAAAAGATGCTAGAATGTTTAATAGATTCTTTATGTCTTCTGCTACTGTATGTGATTTTGATCGTCAAGGTAGGATTAATATACCAGCTTCTCTTGTTTTATATGCAGATATTAAAAAGGAATGTACGATAATAGGGGTTAATGATCGCCTAGAGGTATGGGCTACTGATAAGTTTGATAGTCTAATCGAAGATAATCTTGATGTTATGAGTGATGTTGCTGAGAATTTGTTTGAGGGGTTTGATATTAATGCATAAGACTGTATTATTAAATGAAGCAATTGATAATCTTAATGTTAAAGAAGATGGTATTTATGTTGATGCTACGCTTGGTTTTGGGGGACATAGTGGTTTAATACTTAAAAGAATTAAAAGGGGCTTTCTTTTCGCCTTTGATCAGGATGATATGGCGATAGAATATAGTAAAAAGAAATTGGAAGAGATTGGTAGTAATTTTGAAATTATTAAGGCTAATTTTGTTAATTTGAAAGAGGAACTTAATAAGAGAGGAATTACTAGAATAGATGGTATTGTATTTGATTTGGGTGTGTCTTCTCCACAACTGGATATTCCGGAGAGGGGATTTAGTTATCATAATGATGCTCCACTTGATATGAGAATGGATACTGATAGTGATTTTTCTGCTTATAATGTTGTTAATGAGTATTCTTATGATGATTTGGTTAGGATACTTAGGGATTATGGTGAAGAGAAATATGCTTCTAGTATTGCTAAAAATATTGTTAAAGAAAGAGAAAAGTGTAGTATTGATACTACGCTAGAGCTTGTAGATATTATTAAGAAGAGTATGCCTTATAAGGCTATGCGGGAAGGTCATCCTGCGAGACGTTCGTTTCAGGCTATTAGGATTGAGGTTAACCATGAACTTGATGTACTTAAGATTGCACTTGAATCTGCTATTAAGATGCTTAATGTTGGTGGTAGAATATCTGTTATTACTTTTCATTCTTTAGAGGATAGAATTGTTAAGGATATGTTTAATAAGTATTCTAAGGTTGATAGTAATCTTAGTAAACTTCCTTTTGTACCTAGTGAGTTTGAACCTAAATATAAGACTGTTCTTAATATTACTCCTAGTAAAGAGGAGATTAATGAAAATAGTAGGGCTAGATCTTCTAGACTTAGGGTTATTGAAAGAATAAAGGAATGATATAAATGAAGAAGAAGAAAAAGAAGGGCTTAACTAAAATAGAGAAGTTTTTATATAAAAGTTCTATGGCTATTATTTTGTTTCTTTTAGTGGGGATTGTATTTACTAGTGCTTCGGTATCTAAGATGAATATTGAACTTCAGGAAATGAATAAGACTGTAGAGAGTCAAGAGGATACTAATGAGAGTCTTGCTATGAAAATAAATGAAATGGCTTCTTTAGAGAATATTCAAACTATGAGTAGAAACTTGGGACTTGCTTATAATGATGAGAATATTAAGACGATAGAATAAGGTGATTATTATGAAAAAAGGTAAAGTTAATAATGATAGGTTTAAGGTTAGTAAGCATGTTATTATTGTTACCTTTTTTTTGTTTTTGGTACTTATTGTTAGGCTTTGTTATTTATGTGTAGTGGATTATAAGGTTGGTGATTCTACTATTAGTATGTTTATTAAGAATAGGAATACTAAAGAAGAGGTTCTTATGCCTAAGAGAGGTACTATATATGATACTAATGGTAATGTTTTGGCTAATGATGTTATTAGTTATACTTTAGTGGCTTATTTATCTGATAAAAGGGTTAATTCTAATGGGGATATTGATTATGTTAGTGATATTGATGATACTAGTGATAAGCTTGCTAGTGTACTTGGAGTAGAATCTTCTAGTATTAAAGAGATTCTTACTAATGGTAAGAATAATAATAAGTATCAGGTTGAATTTGGTAGTTTTGGTAAGGGACTTAGTGAACTTGCTAAAGAGGATATTGATAAGCTTAATCTTCCTGGTATTGGGTTTACTAAGGATATTAAGAGGTATTATCAGAATGGTAATTTTGCTTCTTATTTGATTGGATATACTGTTACTAAGGAAGATGATGATGGTAATAAGTGGATAACTGGTGAGATGGGACTTGAGGAGTATTATAATAAAGAATTATCTGGTAAGAGTGGTTATATTACTTATGAAAAGGATAAGTATGGGTATAAGATTGCTAATGGTCGTGAATATGTTGAACCTGCTACGGATGGTAATGATATTTATCTTACTATTGATAATAATATTCAGTTATTTGTAGAAAATGCTGTTCGTTCTTCGGAAGAGAATAGTGAGGCTGAATGGACTTTGATGATAGTAGCGGATGCTAAAAGTGGGGCTATTTTGGGTTATTCTTCTGCTCCTAGTTTTGATCCTAATATTAGGAATATTACTTCTTATTTGGATCCTATTGTTAATCAGGCTTATGAACCCGGATCGACGATGAAGATATTTAGTTATATGTGTGCTGTTGATTCTGGTAATTATGATGGTAATACTACTTATACTTCTGGTAGTAAGTCTTATACTAGTGAAGCTGATGGTAGTACTGTTACTATTTCTGACTGGAAGAAAGAGGGATGGGGGACTCTTACGTATGATCAGGGTTTTGCTTTATCTTCTAATATCGCTGTTGCTAATATTGTTGAGAGTGTTATTACTAAAGAGGATTTGAAGAGTTGTTATGCTAAATATGGTTTTGGGAAGGCTACTGGTTTTTCTTTGAAGAGAGAAGACAAAGGTAATATTGATTATAAATATCAGATAGAGGCTGCTACGGCGGGATATGGTCAGGGTATTACTACTACTCCTATGCAACATATTCAGGCTCTTACAGCTATTGCTAATGATGGAGTTATGCTTAGACCTTATGTAGTTGATAAGATTACTCTTTCTAATAGTAAGAAGAGTATTTATACTGGTAAGAGAATGGTAGTTGGTACTGTTGCTAGTAGTGATACTATATCTAAGATGAAAGAACTTATGAAGAGTGTTATTACTGGAGATGAGACTAATTCTACTGGTTATGCTTATTATATGGATGGTTATGATTTGATTGGTAAGACTGGTACTGCTCAAATATATGATTATACTAAGGGTAGTTATATGAAGGGTAGTAGTGATTATATTTATTCTTTCTCTGGTATGTTTCCTGGAGATAATCCGGAAATTATTATATATGCTGCTGTTAAACTTCCTAAGGATACTACTAATTATATTGCTCCTATGGTAAAGGAAGTAGAGAAGAATATTACTAAATATTTGAATATTGAGAATTCTTCTAAGAAGAAGGATAGTTATGAAATTAAATCTTATTTGAATAAGAATACTAAGGAAGTTGAGAGTGAACTTAAGGCTAATAATCTTAGAGTATTGGTTTTAGGGGATGGGGATAAGATTATTGATGGGTATCCTAGTAGTAATAGTAAGTTATATGATAATGATTTGGTTATTCTTAAGACTAATAGTTTTGATAATAAGAAGATGGTTGATTTGGTTGGTTATTCTTATAAAGAAGCTAATAATATTCTTAAACTTATGGATGTTAATTATTCTATTGAGGGGAATGGTTATGTTTATGAACAGAGTGTTAATGCTGGAGATGATATTGGCAATGATGAAATTATTGTTAAACTTAAAGAGAAATGGTGATGATATTTGTTATGGAAGATGATACTAATTTTATATCTAAAGTATTATATACAATACTTATTATTCTTATTTGTGTTATTCTTGGTATATATGTTGCTAAATGTATAATTGGATAATTTACTTGTTTTGGTGAGGCTAATTATACTAATGGGTATTTGACTAAGAAGTTATAAAAAAAACACATGGGTATGTGTTTTAACCTAAGGCTATATCTAATATCATCATGATTGTGAAGCCTATTATTGTGAAGAGAGACATTAGGTCTTTCTTTTTGTTTGTTTGGGATTCTGGTATTAGTTCTTCTACTACGACATAGATCATTGCGCCTGCGGCGAATGATAGTAGAAATGGTAATAGGATTCTTATTTTTAATACTAAGAGTGCTCCTAATACTCCTGATATTGGTTCTACTAAACCACTTAATTGTCCATAAAAGAAGGCTTTTTTTCTACTCATTCCTTCTCGTCTTAATGGGACTGATACTGCTGTTCCTTCTGGGAAGTTTTGGATTCCTATGCCTAATGCTATTAGCATGGCTGATGTTAATGTTGCACCTTCTAAGGAATAGGCGGTGGAACCAAAGGCTACGCCTACGGCTAAACCTTCTGGGATATTATGTAATGTTATGGAAAATATTAGCATTAGACATCTTTTGAAACTATTTCTTTCTTTTTCTTCTTTTTTATTTTTGCTTATTTTTTTATCGAAGTGATTAAATAGTTTATCTCCTATAAATAATAGTAATCCTCCGGATATAAATCCTATAAAGGTTATTAACCATGGTATCATTTTTAGATTTATGGCCATTTCTGTAGCGGGATTTAAGAGAGAGAAGAATGATGCTGCTATCATTACTCCGGCAGCTATGGCTAACATGGCATCCATTATGTTTTTTTTGACGTTTTTGAAGAAGAAGACTAAAGAGGCTCCTAATAGGGTTACACTATAAGTAAATATTGTAGCTAATAGAGCTAATAATATGGGGCTTAAGTCTTTTAAGTTATTTATCATGTTATCTACCTCATTATTAGGTTATGTTATTATTTATATGGTGTATGGGCTAATAACTAAAAGAAGAGATTATCTAGGTAATCTCTTTATGTAAACAGTAGTTTTATTACTACTGTATTATTATTGTATTCGTTTTTTTGTTTTTTATACTTTTTTTGATAAATATTGTTATGGATATTATGGTATGTATTATTAATGGTATTATTAGTATATATGGATATATGCTATCTAGGTAGTGATTGAAGTTGGTATTGTTTTTAAATATTTTGGTTGATATTAATATTATGATTATTATTAGTATTAGATTTAAAAGGGGATTGTTTTTTTTATTTATGTTTTCTTTTATGTTATATATGTATATGGTTAATGATATAAATGAACTTAGTATCCATTGTAATGATAAGAAGTTTTCTATTCTATCTATGAAACCGAATATTGATATTTTTTTTAGGGTTATATATACTGGATATTGATATATTTTTATTAGATATCTTCCTAGACATGAACTTGATATTATACATATAAGGAATATTGTTATACTTACTATTATATATGTTATTAGGAGGTATTTTGTTGTTTTTTTGTTGTTTTCTATTATACTTTTTGGAATTATTAGGAAGCTATATGCTGGAGAGGTTAATAATAGGGTATATACTAAGGCTGCTAAAAAGGGGGGCTTGATGCCATTTTCTAATATTGGTTTTAGGTTATCGAGTTTTATTTCTGGGATTATTCCTATTATTCCTAGAATTAGTAAGGATAGTATTATTATTGTATATATTATACTTATTTTGGATATGGTTGTTATTCCTTTGTTTACTGTGTGATAGACTGTTATTCCTAATATTAGTGTTACTAAGGTTATTGATGTATTTGTTAGGTATTGGGATATGATGAAATTACTGGTATTGAATAGCATTGTTAGTGTTAATATTATATATATTATGGTTAGGATAATATTTATTATTGTTCCTAATGTTTTTCCGTATATTATTTTTGTTTTTATATGTATTGGTTTATCTATTTCGTAATTGAATATATATATTAGTATTAGTATAGGTATTATACCTATAATTGTACCTATTATTATACTTATATAGGCGTCTATGCCTGTTATTTTTATGGTTATATATGGGGCTATTCCTAAACTACAGGAGAATAATTGGAGGAATAGAATACTTGATATGTCTAGATTATTTATTTTTTCTTTCATATTCTATTCCTCCTAGGGTATTGCCTTTTTCATATAATTTTATATTTGATTTTATTTCTAGTTTTATATTTGGGTATATATCTTCATACCAGTTATTACATTTTTCTTTAAAATATTTATGGTCTGTATGATAGTATAATTGTCTGAAACCAAAGATATCGGTATTATAGTTTTCTTTGATGTTATTAAATGTATTTATTATTTCTTTTTCTAATTCTTTATTGAAGTGTTGGTTTAGTTTTTCTACTTCTTTTTTATTTTTTATGTCTATATTTGTTTGTACTTCTTTTGTTTTGGAATATCCTGATAGTTCTATTTTTATTTTGTTATTTTTTATGTCTACTTCTTTTTTTGTTTTTATTTGATTTGGTTCGAATACGACATAGCCGTTTTTATATGGATATTTTAGGATTGTTTCTTTTATATTTCCATTTATTATATTTTGTATTTTTGATTCTTCTATAGATAGATATCCTAGTATTTTATTGTCTTTTGTAATAGCGGTTGTTCCTATTTTTACGATGGCTTTTGGGCTTGATGTTGTTATGTTTTCTTTTTCGTCTCCTATTTCTTCATTGCCATATAATGTCATTGATGGTAGTGTTACTTCTAAATAGGGATCTATATACATATTTAGTAATTCGTTTATTGTTACTTCGTATGTTAATCCTAGTAATTGGCTTTGTAATTCTAATGATTCTAGGATATTTGATGATGAGAAGTTTGTTAAGAGTGTTTGTAAGGATATTCCTTTGATACTTTTATCTGTTTTGGCTATTATTATTTTTATTTCGGTTCTTGTTTCGGGATCTCTTGTGAAGTATTCTAAGAATTCTTTTAGATGGTTATTTACTATTTCTTCACTTAATACGATTATTTCTAAATGTGATGCGTATAGTTGTCTTGGGGATTCTAATACGATATTACGAAAAGCTTCTTGAAGTGATGGGGCACTATTTTTGAAGGTGATGAATGGTGAGTTATTAGCGCTTGAGGCGTCTTGTTGTTTGATTGGGTTTATTACTTCTGCTATTATGTTATAGTTGTTATTTTGATAGTCGATACTAACAGCGGTTGTTATTCCTAATTTGTTTAGTTCCCTATAGTTACAGCCGGTTAGTAGGGGGAGTAATATAATTAAATATTTAATTTTTTTCATTTTTGACCTCTCTTATGATATTTTTTGTTAGATATTTATCTCTTTTGTTTCTTTTTGATAATGGGAATTTTATGATACTGTTTTTTATTTCTTCGGATAATGGGGTGAATGGTAACATATATGATTTACCAAATGTATTTATGCTACATATATTTGTTGTAAATATTATGAATACCATAAATATTCCAAATATTCCTATGGTTGTACCTCCTATCATGAATAGTAATCGATACCATTTTATGGCGTTTGTTAATTCTGGTTCGGTTATGATTAATGCACTTATAGCGGTTATGGCTACTACTATTATCATAATTGGGGAGACTATTCCGGCATTTACGGCAGCTTCTCCTAATATTAATGCTCCTACTATGGATAGGGCTGAATTGGATATGTTTGGGATTCGGTAGTCACTTTCTCTTAGTATTTCAAATGATACGAACATTAGTAGGGCTTCAAAAAAGGCGGGAAATGGTACGGTACTTCTTTGGGAGGCGAAACTTGTTAGTAGTTCTAATGGTATCATTTCTTGATTGAAGGTTGTTAGGGCTATATATACTCCTGGAGTTAATATTGTTATAAAGAATGCTAGATATCTTAGTATTCTTGTTAGGGTGTTATTTATGTATTTGGAATCTTTATCATCTTGTGATAGAAAGAAATCGTTTAGAAAAGCAGGCATTATTATGGCAAATGGGTTATTGTCTACTAGTAATACTGTTTTGCCTTTTAATAGGGAATTTACTACTTTGTCTGGTCTTTCTGTTGTTATGGTGGTTGGGAATATTGTTTTTGTTTCGTCTTCTATTAGATATTTTAGTGTTCCTGAATCTATTACACTATCTATTTCGATGTTATTTAATTTTTTTATTATGTTGTTTTTTATGGTTGTATCTGTTATACCATCTATGGTAAGGATACTTATTTTGTTTTTGGAATATTTTCCTAATTCTATATCGTAATTCCATAATTTATTTGATTTTATTCTTCTTTTTATTAATCCCATATTGGTTTCTATGTTTTCGGTAAATGAATCCATTGGTCCACGGATTGTTGTTTCGGTCATTGGTTTTTCTATACTTCTGGTTAGATTTTTTTTTACTTCTAGGGCTAATGAATAATCATTTTCTATTAGTAATATGGCAAAGCCATTATTTAGATATTTATTTATATCTTTATAGTTTTTTATTTCTTTTATTTTGATGTTTGTTATGTTATTTTTTATTACATCATATAGTAAGTCTTGATTATTATATATTCTTTCTATATAGTCTAAACTTTTATAGAGAAAATTAGACATTTTGTTTTGATCGGTTAGGGATTCGTTATAGATTATATTTATTTTGGTGTTATTTATATATTTTTCTCTATATATTATATATGAACTATTATTAGTTTCTTCTTTTAATTTATTTATTATTTTATTATTCATATTAGCACCTCGTTATTATTATGATATTTATGATTGGTTTTAATACTATTTTTGGTAATAAAAATGGTAATCTAGTGTTAAATTACTTTATATTAATTGACAAAAAATATAAAAAAAATTATAATTATAATAGAGGTGGTTTGTGTGAACTATACAAATAGAGAAGTAGTTAGAAGATTAAAACAATATGATATGTTTTTAAGTAGTTTAAATTTAACTACAGATAGTCTACAGAAAGAAAGAATATGTGATCAATTAGATAAGATAGAGAAACAGATATTACTTGATACTAATACGGAGTATGAAGAGGAATATATTGCTTTGTCTAGTAAGGAATCTAAATTATTAGATGAAGAGAAGGATAGGTTAAGAGATCTTATTTCTTTAATAGAGGGTAGACGTGAATATTTGAATCAAAGAAAAGAAAGACATAGGGATATAACTGGTTCTCTTGTTGAACTTACTACTTTTCTTGGTGAAGATAAACTTACCTTTTATAAAAGAAAATTAAAGATTATTGAAAAATATGAGGATAATAAGGCTTTAAAGGAGTCTCTTATTAGTGATATGAAGAGTCTTGATATTAAGATTAGTGAGGCTTCTCGTAATGTTAAGGCTAATATGCGTTTAAATGATATGCTTGAGAGTAAGATGATTGCATTGGTTAGTAAATCTCTTGATAAGCTTAATCTTTATAATTTGATGGATAAGAAGGATGATATTTTTAATAAATATAGTTCGCTTTCTTATGCTAAGGATATGGCTAAAGATAATCTAGATAGTTCTATAGAACTAAAAGATGATGATATGAAGCTTGAATGTGAAAAGATGCTATCAGATATTACTAAAGAATATGATGTATATGATAAAGAAGTTAATATTATTAAATTGATTGAGATATATGATAAGCCTACTAGTGGATATGAAGAGTTACTTAAGAAGAGAGAAGATATTAATGATATTCTTAGAAATATTTCTGGTACTGAGCTTTATAATCTTATTAATGATGAATTATCTAAGGGATATAATACTATTAAATTAGAAAAACAAGATATTAAGAATTATGATGATCTTAGAAGTGAGAGAGAAAAGAAGAATAAACGTCTTTATGAAATAGATGAAGAAAATAACTCTAAAGAATTTAAAGAATTACTTGAGGATTTGATTAAGAGTGAGAATAAGTTTAGAGAAGAAAGAATTAGACTTGCTAGAAATCAAGAGAGTAAGGAAAGGGAAAAGAAATTACAAGAGGAACAAAAGATAGAGGCTTCTAGGGTTAGAAGACAAAAGCTTATTGAAGAGGCTAGACTTAAAGAACAATTAGAGAGAACGGAAAAATTAAAGGAATTACAAAAGAAGACGGTTATTAATCCTAAGAAAGAGGAACTATTTGAAAAGGTACAAGAAGAACTTGAGGAGAAAGTAAAGAAAGAGCAGGCTAATTTTATTAAGGATGAAAAGATAAAGAATCCTTTAGAGAATAAATCTTTGGATGATATGCTTAAATATGAAGATACTTTTGATACTAATGAGTTATTTGAAAATACTAAGATTGTTCCTAATAAGGTTAATAATGATATGGAATCTTCTTTATTTAAGGAGGCTTCAGAAGCTCCTATGAATGAGAAAGAAGATAAGAAAGAGGATACTCCTATATGGGAACCTATTGATATTCCTACTGATAATAGTAAAGCAGATGATTTGTTTAAAGATGTTAATGAGAATGTTTCTTTAGAGGTTCCTGCTGAAAAAGAAGAAGTAAAGAAAGAGATTCCAAAAGAAGAAATAGAAAAGAAAGATAATAGTACTTCTATATTTCCTGAATCTCCTATGAAAGATAAAACTAAAGATAATTCTATTTATGATATTTTAGAAAATAATCAAAATATTATTTGGAAGACTACAGAAAGTAAAAAGTCTTTGAATGAAATACCTGTTATTGAAAATAAGAATAAAAATAGTTCTGGATTTCCAGAATTAGGTAGTAAGGAAGGTGAGGTATTATGGAAGGAAACTCTTTAAATTCTTTTGAAAATCTTTGTAAGATTTTTGAAACTAGAATAAAACTTGATAAAGAGAAGAATATTGAAACACCACCTGATGTACTTATTAATTATGAAAAGTATTCTAAGAAGATAGATTCTATCTATAATAGTAAGTTTGAAAAAGAAATTAAACCTTTGATTGTTCCTGCTGTTACTATTGAGAAAGAAGAGGAAAGACTTGGTAAGCTTATTAGTTTACTTAAGAGTAGATTAGAGAAGAGAGAAGAGTTAGAAAATAGGTTTTATTTAACTACTGGTAGATATATCAAGGGATTACAACTTGTTGTATCTGAAAGTGAGTTTGAAGATAAGAAGAATAGATTGGAAACTATTACTAAATATTTAGATACTCGTAATGAGATTAATACGGTTAATGAATCTATTTCTGAACTTAAGGATAAACTTAGTGATGAAGTGGCTAAACAAGATGAGTATATTAAAAAGAATAAGATCATGGAGGATGAACTATATAATACTTTTAAAGATGTTATTAGTAATGATGATTATTTGAGTAAATTAAATGAAGATGATATTGATACTGAGATTGCTATGGTTATTGATAAAGTAAAAGATAATAAGGAAACTTTAGATGTAACTAAAGATAGTGTTAATAGTTTGATGATAAGTGGAGATAATGATGATTATGCTTCTTATATTGAAGATGCTGAAAGAAGTTATTTTACTTGGAAGAATAGGGAGCTTTTGTTAAAGGTATATTCTCTTGTTGTTAAATTTGAAGATAATTATAATGATTTATTTGAAAAAAGGGATAAGATAAATAAGATAATAAGAAATAGAAGAAGTATTAAAGATAATTTGACTATTGAAGTTACTGATAATTTTAGTTCTTTTGAAGATGTTTTAAAAGAACAATTAGATGTACTTAAGAATGAGAAAGAAGTTTTAGAGAATGTATCTAATTATACTAATAGAATTAGTTTTAAAGAGGAAAGATTAAGTGAATTAGAAGAAGCTAATAATTCTGTAGAAATTCTTTCGATATTAAGAGAATATGGATTAATTGATACTTATGATAATAAAGAGGAATTAGAAGAAGTTCCATTGGAAACTCCTGAATTAGAAGAAGAAGATGCTAAAGAAGAAGAAGAAATCTTTGTTAAAGAAATTAATCCTTATCGTATAGTTGATGTTATTGATTATCCTAAATCTTTAAATATTGGTTTAGCTAGACTTAAGGGTGAAAGTGTTAGAGAGAAGGTTAATAAGAAGTTAAATCCTACTATTAAGGCTCCTACTTTTGATGATATTACTAATGAAATAGATAATAGTAAAGAAGAAGATAAGGTTATTGATACTTCTAATAATGATTTAGTGGATGATAAGAAATTAGATAATGAAGGTGTTAAGGAAGATATTGTTACTCCTACTTGGGATATTCCTAAGAAAGAAGAGGTTGTTACTCCTACTTGGGATGTTCCTAAGAAAGAGGATATTATTAAAAAGGATGATACTGATATTAAGGTAATTAATGATGATAATATTCCTGTATGGGGTAGTAATATTAATACAAATATTAATACAAATATTAATACAGTAGAAGAAGTTAATACTTCTAATGGTAGTGTTCCTATATGGAATAATACTTTAGATAATAATAGTAATTCTACTGATACAAAGATTCTTGATAATAAGGAAGATAATGCTTTCTGGGTACCTGTATCTGATTCTAAATTGGATGCTAATGTTTTTCCTAGTATTGATATTCCTGTAAATAATGGATTTAATGGTACAAAGGATAATTTTGGGTTCCCGGATATTAATAATTAGAGGTGATATGATGAAAGTTGATGTTAACAAGGTAATTATACTTGAAAATAAGGAAGAGTATGTAGTACTTGATAAGGTTAATTGTGAAGATATAGATTATTATTATATAGCTAAAATTAATGATACTAAAACTGATATTGAAAATAATTATAAACTTGTTAGAATTACTACTAATAATGATGGTGATAGTATTATAGAGGAAGTTACTGGAGAAGATAGTTTAAGAAAAATATTGCCTTTATTTGATAAGACTATTTAAAAAAAATTAACAAATGTTAATTTTTTTTTTATAATTATTCGACTTTTTTTGATAAAAATCGAATAATTATTGATTTAATTGTAAATATATGGTATCATTTAGTTATAAGGTAGGAAAAGGAGATGAATCTTATGAATAAATTTATATATTATCATGGTTTTATCTCTTATAATAAAAAAATAATATAATATTTAAACTATAAAGACAATGGGTGGTTTTTATAGTTTTTATTGTAGGGAGATTTAATATGTATAAGAAAGTTTTGTTATTTTTTATATTATTATTAATACCTATATTTACTTATGCTAGTTCTATATCTATGAGTTGTAATGATGATGTGGTTAGTAATGGTAATATTACTTGCAATATAAGTGGTAATTCTAGTAATATTGTTACTGCTATAAGTATAATGGTTAAGGTAGGTAATAATATATCTTTTGCTAAGTTTGAGCCTTCATCGATATGGCAGGGTGATGGTGATAATGGTGATATTGAGTTATATACTGCTATGGATATATTGGGTAATTTTGATATTGGGAAATTGGTTTTAAATGTTGATTCTATTGATAGTGGGTATGATACTAATATTATATTGGATTCTATATCTTATTTTGATGATAGGGGTAAAGAGACAAAGATAAATAATTATACTAAGAAGATAAGGATTGCTTCTACTAATAATGATTTAAGTAGTTTGGATATTAGTCCTGGTCCACTTAGTCCTACGTTTGATAGTAAGATAACTAACTATAGTACTACTTTGAATTCTAAAACTGTTAAAATTACTGCTACTACGGCTGATAGAAATGCTAAGTTATCTGGAGATATTGGTACTAGGAATTTAAATATTGGTAATAATACTTTTAAAATTAATGTAGTAAGTGAATCTGGATCTAGTAAGACATATGTTATTAATATTAATAGATTATCTAATGATAATAATAATAACAATAATAATAACAATAATAATAACAATAATAACAATAATAGTTCTAATACTAATACTAACAATAATAAAGAAGTAAATAATAATAATGTTAATTATAATAAAAGTAATAATTCTAATTTAAAAAATATTATATTAACTAATAATAATTTTAATTTTATTAAAGATATAACAGAATATGATATAAATGTATTATATGATATTGATAATTTAGATATTGAAGCTATACCTGAAGATACTAAGGCTAAAGTAGAAATAACTGGTAATAAGGATTTAAAAGTAGGATTAAATAAAATAAGTATATTAGTTACTGCTGAAGATGGTACTACTAAAGAATATATTATTAACGTTACTAGAAAAGAAGATGGATATAAGTTATCTAATAATAATAATATTAGAAATATTATTATAGATAATTATAGTATTAAATTTAATAAGAAAATAACTGATTATAAATTAAGAATAAAGAAAGAAAAGAAATTAGATATTAAAGTATTTCTTGAAGATGATAAATCTACTTATAAAGTAATAGGTAATAGTGATTTAAAAAATAATAGTATTATTAAAATAGTTATAACTGCTGAAGATAATAGTACTAAGATATATAAAATAAATATAGTTAAGAATGATACTACTATTAAGATAATATTTATATCAATAATAACTATTTTAATAATAATAAATATATTAAGAATTATTTTAAGGAGAAAAAGAGATGGAAAAGATAAAGAAGATATTTAATCAAAAAACTAGGAATATATTATCTATTATAATAATTATATTAGGAGTAGCTTTCTTAATAAATTATATATTTTATACTCCATCATATATAAATGCTTATATAGCCACTAATATATATAAAGAACCCGCTAATAAATATTTTGATGATGATAAATTTTATAAATGTGTAGTAGATGCTTATAATAAAGAGAATAAAGCATCTATTCCATATACACAGAGTTTATCTGATAGTCAATTAGGTAGTATAAAAAAAGTCATAGTAAGCGATTATGCTGAAGTTAAAAGTGCTAAAGGAGTTGAAAAACTAACTGCATTGACTGTGTTGTATGTAGAAAACAATAAATTAACTACAATAGATGTAAGTAATAATACTGCATTGACTGGTTTGAATGTAGAACGGAATCAATTAACTACATTAGATGTAAGTAAGAATACTGCATTGACTTATTTGTCTGTATTTAGTAATCAATTAACTACATTAGATGTAAGTAATAATACTGCATTGACTGAGTTGCGGGTAGATTATAATCAATTAACTACATTAGATGTAGGTAAAAATACTAAATTGACTGAATTGAATGTAGATAATAATCAATTAACTACAATAGATGTAAGTAATAATACTGCATTGACTGAGTTGGGTGTATGGGGTAATAAATTAACTACAATAGATGTAAGTAATAATACTGCATTGACTTATTTGGCTGCAGGTGGAAATCGATTAACTACAATAGATGTAAGTAATAATACTGCATTGACTTATTTGAATGTAGGTGCTAGTCAATTAACTACAATAGATGTAAGTAATAATACTGCATTGACTAATTTGAATGCAAGTGGTAATCAATTAACTACATTAGATGTAAGTAATAATACTAAATTGATTAGATTGGATGTAGGATCTAATCAATTAACTACAATAGATGTAAGTAATAATACTGCATTGACTGATTTGGAGGTAAATTATAATCAATTAACTACATTAGATGTAAGTAAGAATACTGCATTGACTAATTTGAATGCAAGTGATAATCAATTGACTACATTAGATGTAAGTAAGAATACTGCATTGACTGATTTGGAGGTAAATTATAATCAATTAACTACATTAGATG
>UQSR01000014.1 GCA_900543825.1 uncultured Mycoplasmatota bacterium | reverse complement strand
CAGTACAGACGGAACAGCAGGTGCAGGGAGCCAGTCAGATTCCGGAACCGGACAGACAAAACCTGTCCAAAAATATGTAGTAAGGGCAAGCGGTGTGATAAATGGTGGCCTGGATGACTATTCCAATAATTATGACAGTGTATTTTGTGACCTGGAGACTTTAAAGCAGTTATTGCGGAAAGAATATGCAGGCAAAGTCATTCCGGGACAGCCGAAGACCAAAGCTGGAAAGGCATTAAAAGGCTTCTATTATACGTCATTAAAAGTGAAAGCAGACGATATAGATCACGTGAATGAGGTCGCTGATGTAATCCGTAATATGGGATATAATGTTGAGACCAATGCGGAATATCTGGACAGTATGAAGAGTCAGTTCGCGATTGTACAGGCGGTGCTCGGAGGTATTGGTGCGGTGTCATTACTGGTAGCTGCAATCGGAATTGCAAATACGATGATGATGTCCATTTATGAACGGACAAAGGAAATCGGTGTGATGAAGGTACTTGGATGCAGTCTTAGGAATATCCGGGAAATGTTCCTGCTGGAAGCAGCGTTTATAGGTCTTCTCGGAGGAATTGCCGGAAATATTCTAAGCTTCGTAATGTCAGCAGCCATTAATATAATTGTTGGAAGCAGCGGCGCTATGTCGATGGGAACAGACAGCACGATATCTTATATTCCGTGGTGGCTTGTGCTGATGTCCATGGTATTTGCAGTGCTGGTCGGAGTGCTGGCGGGATATTTCCCGGCGAAACGGGCAATGAAGCTGAGCCCGCTTGCGGCGATCAGGAATGAATAGGGAATAAGATTTTTATAATAAATAAAATAGGTGGTTTCTCACCCGCGCAGAAAGCCTAAGGCCTTTCTGCAGTAATTTAGAGCCCAAGGCCTCTAAATTAAAAAATGAATAGGCATCTATTCATTTACAAAATTATCAGGTATTAATAAATCAATATAATTAATAATATCTTCTTTAGTATATTTATTACCATACATTAACCATTCAAAACAAATATTAGTAACACCACCAATATAAAATCTAATAATAATTTCATTAGGAATATTTTTAGATATTTTTTTGTCATTAATTTGATTAATAATAGCTCTACTCAAAATATCATATAAAATATCATTAGTAATACTATTTCTATTATTAATCATTATAGCTATATAAGTATCTCTTTTTTTCTGAATATGAAGGAGAAGAAGCTTAATAATTTCAATATAATACTCTTTAGTATTTTTTTCAATATTATTTTCTTTAGTAATTTCCTCAGTAAGAGAATCTTTCAAACTATTAATATATTCTTCTAAAAGATCATATTTATCAGCATAATGATCATAGAAGGTAGAGCGATTAATAAGTGCTTCATTACATATATCAGATACCTTTATTTGTTCAAATGGTTTACTTTTCATAAGTTCTTCAAAAGCATTATATAAAGCTTTCCTTGTCTTAATTATTCTTAAATCTTTCTTTTTTTCATCCATTTTTCATCACCACCAATATTATAACTCTTTTTCGTACAATTGTAAAGATAAACATCACGACGTCGATTATAATAGACATTTTCCTACATATGTAGGATAACATACAACAATTAAAAATTTGTTAGTGAAATATATAAAAAAATGGAATATAATGTTTTGTGTGTTGAGGGGAGAGGATATAAAAATGAAGAAAATAGGCAAATTCATCTGTAAGTATAAAACAATTATATTATTAATTTCATTAATACTAATAGTTCCATCATTTATCAATATGAAACTAACAAAGATAAATTATAATATTTTAGTATATTTACCAGACGATATTGAAACAATGAAAGGCCAAAATATTCTAGCGGATGATTTCAACATGGGAGCTTTCTCAGTTACCGTATTAGAAAACATGAATGCTAAAGATATTTTAAAACTAGAAGACAAAATAAGAGATATTGATGGTGTAGCCAAAGTTATAACTGGATATGATGCTCTAGGAACAGAAATTCCAGCCAGTATCTTACCGACAGATATTCGTAGTAAATTAAGCAAAGATAATAACGATATAATGTTAATAACATATAATGATGCAACATCTGCCGATACAACATTAAATGCCGTAACAAAAGTTAGAGAAATAACTAAAGACGCCTGTAAAGTTGGCGGCATGAGTGCCATGCTACTAGATACCATGGACTTAGCCCAAAGAGAGATAACCATATATATAGTAATAGCAGTAGTACTATGTATTCTAGTACTAGAATTATCCCTAAATTCATATTTAGTACCAATATTATTAATGTTAAATATTGGTATGGCAATACTATATAATTTAGGAACCAATTTAGTATTTGGCGAAATATCATATATAACAAAAGCTCTAGTAGCAGTACTTCAGCTTGGAGTAACAACAGACTTCTCAATATTCCTATATCACTCTTATGAAAGCAAGAAAGATAAATATAAAACTAAAGAAGAAGCAATGACCGAAGCAATATCCGAAACATTCATATCAGTATTAGGAAGTTCACTAACAACAATAGCAGGCTTCCTAGTATTATGTACAATGAAGTTAACATTAGGAAAAGATTTAGGCTTAGTAATGGCTAAAGGAGTATTATTAGGAGTAATAACAACATTAACAGTATTTCCAGTATTATTATTATATTTTGATAATGCTATTGAAAAAACAAAACACAAAAGCCTATTACCAAAGTTCACTCATTTAAATAATTTTGTAATAAAAAATCATAAGATAATATTTACCTTATTTATACTATTATTAATACCTATGTACTTAGCAAGTTCTAAAGTAGGCGTATACTATAAACTAGATGAAACTCTTCCAAGTACTTTAGAAAGTGTAAGTGCTAATAACGAATTAAAACAAAAGTTTAATATTGTATCACCAGAAATAATATTAATAGATAAAGATATGAAAACAAATGATATAAATAGCATGGTAAAAGAAATAGAAAAAACACCGGGCGTAGATTTCGTATTATCGTTCAGCTCATTAGGAATAGATAAAAACTTATTAAGTGATGATATGTTAAGTATTATCGAAAGTGATAAATATGAAATGTTATTTCTAAATTCAACTTACGATATAGCAAGTAATGAACTAAATGATCAAGTAAATAAAATTCAAAGTATTATAACAAAGTATGACAAAGATGGTATTTTAGCAGGAGAAGGACCACTTATGAAAGACTTAGTAAAAATAAGTGATACTGACTTCAATAATGTAAACAATTCATCTATAATCTGTATATTACTAATAATGTTATTTGTATTAAAATCATATACATTACCATTACTACTAATATCAGTAATAGAATTCGCAATATTTACCAATATGGCAGTACCATATTTTAGTGGCGAACTCTTACCATTTGTAGCCCCAATAGTATTAGGAACAATACAATTAGGAGCCACTATTGACTATGCAATACTTATGACAACAACATATTTAACAAATAGAAGAAGTGGTAAAGAAAAAGAAGATGCCATAAGAATTACCATGGCATCAGTAGTACCATCAATCATAGTAAGTGGATTATGCTTCTTCGGAGCAACATTCGGAGTAGGAATATATTCAAAATTAGAGATGATAGGTTCATTATGTACTCTAATATCAAGAGGAGCCCTAATAAGTATGGCTTTCGTAATATTAATATTACCATCAGTATTATTAATGTTTGATAAATTAATAATAAAGACAACTATTAAGGAAAGAAAGGAGAAACCAAAAATGAAAAACATAACAAAAAAGAATATAAAAAAAGTACCAGCATTTTTAATGCTAGCAGTAATGATCTTTAATGCAGTACCAGTATATGCATTAGAAAAAGATGAGACAGTATATACAAAATTAGATAATACCGGTAAAGTAAAAAACACTTCTGCCGTTGAAAGATTATCATGTACTACCGATGAAGATATTAAAGACTTATCTAACTTAGAAGATATATTAAATATAAGTGGTGATGAAAAATATACCAAAGAAGAAAATACATTAACTTGGAAAGCTAATGGAAACGATATATCTTATAGCGGTACAATAAATAAAGAATTACCAATATCAGTAAAAATAACTTATTACCTAGATGGTAAAGAGAAAAAATTAGAAGATATTCTAGGTAAAAAAGGAAACGTAACTATTAAACTAAGCTATGAAAACAAAGATAGCCATTACGTAAATGGAAATAGATTATATACACCATTCGTTGCCGTAGTAGGTACTATAATAGATACCGATAATAATAAAAATATCACTGTATCAAACGGAAAAGTAGTAAATAATGGTGTTAATGCTATCGCCGTGGCTTTAGCAGCTCCAGGATTATCAGATAACCTAGGAATAGCTTCATTAAATACTATGAACGATGTAGCCATAAATATGGAAACGACAAAATTCGAATTACCAAGTATCTACTCAGTAATAACACCAAAAGTAATAGAAAGTAGTGACTTAGAAGTATTTAACAAATTAGACTCTTTATATAGTAGCATGGATTTATTAAAGAGTTCAATGGATGCTATTGAAGAAGGTGCAAAAAAATTATACGAAGGAACAAGTACTTTAAGCAGTGCTACTACAAAGATACATACTAATATACAGTCAATAAATAATACCATTATGGATATCGAAAATGGCAATGTAGATACTAAGGAAGGACTAGAATCACTACTAGAATCACTAACAGAATTAAGAAAAATGTTAGGTACAGATGATAGTGAAGAAATAAAAGCCATCATATCACAAAACCATGAAGCATTAGATAAACTACTAGGCAACATCAAAGATATCAAAGAATTATATGATAACTATAATTTAGCTAACATGGATAATAGAACTATCATGAATTTAACCGAAGACTTCTACAAAAACTATGGTTTAACACTAACCGAAGATGAAGTATTCGATATGAACATTAAACTAGTAAATACAAAGTATGCATATGAATCAGCATATAATGATAACGTAAATATATCTAATATAATAGGTAACAATAGCGAAAAATTAGAAGAATATTTAGCTAAACTAGAAGAAATAAATAAAAAGATAGATGCAATGGTAGATATAATCAATCAAAAACTAACAGAATTAGGCTTCCATGTAGTAACAATGGAAGATGCATCAAATCACATCAAAGAAAACTATAATATTCTTATGAGTAAAGAAAACGAATTATATAATGGTGTCACTGCCTTAAATGATGGTAGTAGAATGTTAAAAGAAGGCATTGAAAAATATAACAACGAAGGTATTGCGGTATTATATAACTATTCAAAACAAGTAGAAAGCATGGAATCAAAACTAAAATCATTAGTAAAATTAGGTGAAGAATATCAAACATTTACTATGAAAGAAGATAGTGTTAAAGGTAATACAAAATTTATCTTAATAGTAGATGGCGAAAAAGCCAAAGAAGAAGTAAAAAATACAAAAACTAAAGATTCAAAAGTAACATTTTGGACAAAAGTAAAAGATTTATTCAAATAAGAAGATACGTCTTCTTATTTTTTTTGTAAAATTACCAATTCTTCCTTTAAAAAAAACAAAATATATTATATAATGAATATAGAGGTGTAAATATGAAATTAAATATTGGAGTAATATTTGGAGGAAATAGTTTAGAACATGAATTATCTATTTTAACAGCAGTTCAGGCAATGGATAATATCGATAAAGAAAGATATGAAGTAGTACCTATATATATAGCTAAAGATTTAACTATATATGCCGGAGGCATGTTAAGATATATAGATAGTTTTAAAGATTTTCGCCTAATAAACAAATATGCTACAAAAGTAAATATTGTAAATAAAAAAGGAAAGTTTATATTAGAAACAACAGGCCTTATTAGGAGAGAATATAAAGAAATACATTTAGCTTTCCCAATGGTTCATGGTAAAAATACCGAAGATGGTGCCATTGTAGGATATTTAGAGACCTTAGGTATTCCTGTAATCGGTAGCGATATATATTCATCAGCAGCTTGCCAAGATAAAGTATTTACAAAAGAAATACTAAGAGCTAATAATCTTCCAACTATAGACTATGTCGATTTTACTGATATAGACTATAAAATGGATAAAGAAGATATATTTAAACAAATAGATAAATTAACATATCCACTTATAATAAAACCAGCTAGATTAGGAAGTAGTATTGGTATCGAAGTAGTTAATCGCAAAGAAGAGTTAGAATCATCAATAGACAAAGTACTTCTAAACGATGAGCGAGTACTAGTAGAAGAATATGTAGCCAATAGAAGAGAATTCAATATGTCTGTATTATTAAGTAAAGGTAAATTAATAGGCTCTGTTATTGAAGAAATAGATAAAAAAGAACCATGCTCTTATTATGATAAATATCATAAAGATGAAGACGACTCTAAAGAAGAAGACTCATTCAAAAGAACATATCCCGCTAATATATCAAAATCACTAGCGGAAGAGATAGAGAAAACTAGTAAGAAAGCTTACAAGGCATTAGCTTTATCCGGAGTAGCAAAAATAGACTACATATATGATCAAAAAGAAAAGAAACTATATATAAATGAAATAAACACCATACCTAATTTCTTTTCACATCACTTATTTGATGACAAAAATATTGACTATAGAGAATTATTAGGTATTATGATTAAAGAGGCAATAGACAAAGTAAATAAAAAAGATACCATGATAAAAACAATAAATGATAAAATGTTTAAAAATGTAACAAGTAAAGATATAAGGAATATGAAATAATGTATGGTTATATTAGTGGTACAGTAAAAGAAATAGATTCAAACTATATAATTATCGATAATAATGGTATAGGATATCTAATTTATGTACCAAATCCTTACGTTTTTATCATTGGTAAAGAATATACTGTATATACATATTCCAATATTAGAGAAGACGAATATACATTATATGGCTTTAAAACTAGAGAGGAAAAAGAACTATTCTTAAAACTAATATCCGTAAAAGGACTAGGCCCAAAGATGGCTCTTCCAATGCTTGCAACAGGTTCCACTTCTTTAATTGAAGAAGCAATCGAAACAGAAAATATAAACTATCTAAAGAAGTTTCCAAAAATAGGAGATAAAGTAGCAAGACAAGTAATATTAGATTTAAAAGGAAAATTAAATGTAATAAATACAGGTTTATTTGCCAGAGAAGATCATTCAAAAGAATTAACAGAGGCATTATTAGGATTAGGCTATAAACAAGCTGATGTTAAAAAGATAGTTTCAAAGGTAAATTCTTCTCTTCCAGTAGAAGAGCAAATAAAAGAAGCCTTAAAATTATTATTAAAATAACACTTCAAATAATATGGAGTGTTTTTTCTATATTTTGTAAAGTAAAATCAGTAAAATGTAAAGTATCTACATAAAAAAATATATTAAATATAACAAATGTAAATTGACAAATATAAATAATTGAAGTAGAATAAATGATAATTTAACAGGAGGTTTAGTCTATGAAAAAAATAATATCATTTATTTTAATAATAATATCAAGTATAAGCGTAGTATCCGCTAAAAGTATTAATGATTTATATAATGAACTAAACTCTCTAGAAACTAAAAAAAATCTATATAACTATCTAACAAGTGACGAAATAAATAATATACTAAGTGCAAGTCTAGATATAGAAATCGTTATAGATACCTTAAATGATGAAATAAATGATATAAACAAAAATATAGAAGCAAAAGAAAAAAACATAGACAAACTAAATGAAGAAGTAAATAATTACTTAGTATTTAACCAAATAACAGGAGGAGAAAATATATACTTAGAATATATTTTTTCATCAGAAGACTATACCGATATGATATATAGATATATGGTAGTAGAGAGGCTAACAAATTATAATAATAATTTAATAGAAAAGTTAAATAAAGAAATAAAAGAATTAAATACAAAGAAAGAAAAACTAAATACCAAAGTAATTAAACTAAATAGCCAAAGAGAAAAATATAAAGAATTAGAATTAATGCTAAAAAGTATCGGAACATATAGCAAAGATAGTATAACTAGTACTATCGATGATGATATAGAAAGAATAAAAAAAGAGATAACTACCTATCAAAATCTAGGCTGCACTAGATATATGAATTTAAATACATGCCTAAACATAAGAAAAAGTAATAAACTAAACTATCCATTAAATAAAGGCTGTGTAAGTAAAGATTATGACATATCAAGTCATAAAGGAATAGACCTAGCATGCAATAAAGAAGGAACAGAAGTATATTCTACCGCAAATGGAATAATATCATCAATAACATATAAATCATCATGTGGTGGCAATGTAGTATATATATATCATAATATTAATGGCAAACCATATACAACCATATATGGCCATTTATTAGAAGTAAAAGTATCATTAGGAGAAATAGTAGACGAAAACACCATCATAGGTTTAGTAGGGGGGGAATCAACCGCTACCATAAATGGAGGATACGATAATTGTACTGATGGGGCTCATCTTCATTATACAGTAGTAGAAGGCTATCATATAAACGATTTTAGTATATATACATTAAACCCAAGAAATATAAATACTTATCCAGAAGTACTAAAAGGATACTTCAGAAGATAAAAAAATAAAAAAAGATTGACAAAACAATAAAAAGAGTATATCATATACGACTAACAAAGGACGTTATATGATATATTCTTTTGTTTAGGGGGTTTTGATTATATAATTAATATTCTAGATCACTAATTTTTAATCAAAAAATAAACAAAAGGCAAAAATCATGTTTAAGAAGTTATAGTCTTTTGCATAATTATAATGGAAAGGTGAGATAGAATGAAAAAATTAAAATTATTCTTATTTGCTCTAACACTAGTCTTTATAACAAGCACTACTGTTTTAGCAGAATCAAAATGGGATACAATACAGCCAGTAAAACAAACAACATCTGATGGTATAGATATTGAATATCAAACCAAAGTAGAATTTCAATATAAGTGCTACGACAATTATGGAGAAGAAATATGTCAGAAAATTGGCGTAGATGCTTCTGTAGATGTTACAATAATAATCCCAAGTAATTACAATAAAGATACTATTGTAATTGCTCCAGAAGTACTTCAAGAACTTGCAAGACAAAATCAAGAACAACTGTTATTAGAAAACGGTGAATATTTACAATTAAATAATTCACTAGAGCCAGGAGATAATATCAAAGTAAATCTAACAATTATAAATAATTCTAGATATACATATACTTATGATGAAAAATCATTTGATATATTTCCAGTAGAGAATACTACATTCACAAGAGGAGATACAAACACTACATTTAATGGATTAAACATAGGTGAAGGCTATATAACATATCGTCTATCTAATCCAGCATTAAAAGATTTAGGATTAGATAAGAACTATAAAGTTACAGACGAAAATATAGATACCGCTTTAAAAAAATTAAAAGATACAAATGGTAATCAAAAATATCCAAACGGTATTAATGATTTAGCAAAATATTATGTAGATTACTATAATGCAAAATATAATACAAATCACACAAGACTAGATGAGTTTAGCTATGGAGTAATAAGAGAAATACTAGGATATAATGATACTATCGAAAGAGTTAGTAGAAATATAGGAAAATTTCCTACCTTATATAATGCCTTCCAAATATACAAAGATAAATTCAAAAAAGATAATCAAGGAAAGATAGCATATCAAGATGATGTATTAAAATATGCCGGATTTACTGGTAGAGATGCAACTGAAATATTTGCTAATTTTGCCAAAGATGAATATAGCAAAATGTGTGGTGAAAAAGTAACATCATTTGATACAATGTGTGAAGAAGCCCAAAATGAATTTTTCGCTAATTATGGTAATGAAATGTCACCATATATACTAGAAACAAACAAAGATATCTTAAATTTATCATACAATTACTTCTATAATAAAAACTTTTCACTAGGATTAGAAGATGATGAAGTAACTGATGCCGATTCAAATAAATATTCTATTGGAGAATATATGAGAGATGAAGATAAAGGCGAAGATACTATAAAAGAACAAATAGGATTATTAGAAAGCAATACAGCAAATGGCTTAAAAATGACTTTTTATATAAATGGAGCCTATACATGTAATGCTTACTTAGGATATAACTTCATGATTAATATGCAATTATCATATAGTGCCTTAAAAGGAGTTTTAGTGGTAAATCATGTTGATAGCGATGGCAATAGACTTACAGAAGAAGTAACAACTACAGATTTAGTAGGCAATGAATATACTACTGAAAAGAAAGATTTTGAGGGATATACATTTATCACAGTAGAAGGAGAACCAATAGGAACATATATAGATGGAACAATAAGAGTAACATACTATTATGATAAAAACACTGGAACAGGTAACATCGAAGTATTACCACCACAAACAGGCTTTAACGGAAGCAATATAACTACTACAAACGTAGAAACTATAACATTATATAAAAAAGAAGAAAGGGAATTAATATAATTCAGGGGAGAACTATAATGAAAAAAATAAGTAAGATATTATTAGCAGTATTAACAATGTTTACTATTAATTTAGCAAATATTAAAGCAGATGAAATAAAAGTTGCTAGAATAAATGACACAGATTATACAAGTTTAGATGAAGCAATAAATGCCGCTTCTGATGAAACAACAATCGAATTACTTAATGATGCTGAAACAGCAGGTATGAATCTTAACAAAAATATCATTATTGAAGGAAATAATAAAACCATCACTTTTAATGATAAAGGAATAGCCCTATGGGGAAAAAAGTTAACATTTAAAAATACAATTATAACAATGACAGGAGTAGGTTCTACCCCATATACTGCAGAATGGAACTGGCAAGCAATTTGCGCTTCCAAAAACTCAGAATTAAATTTAATAAATTCAAATATGACTATGGATGGAACAAATGCCGGTAACGCTCATGCAATCTATTTTACAGGTAATGATAAATTAAATTTAACAAATTCAACATTAAGCATTAAAAATTATAACCAAGATGCCTTAGAATGGGACGGAGGCGATGGTGGATATAATATTAATTTAATAGATTCAACATTCACTTCAGATCACAATCGTTCAGGCTTTACTGGAACATTTGTAGTAAAAGCTGAAAATTCAAACATAAACGTTATAAATAATACTGGTAATGGTTCAAATGGTTCACATTTTGAATTAATAAACTCATTAGTAGATTTCTCTAGTAATGGAAGTCACGGCCTATCAGCAGGCAATTTAACAATTAATAATTCAACAGTTACTGCAAATAGTAATGGTGGAAACGGAATCCATGTAACTGGAAAATTAGAAGTAACAAACAATTCAACAGTAACAATTGCTAACAACGATTGTCATATTTCGAGTAAATGGACTTTTCCAGGAGCACTATATATTGGTGGAAATGGAATCATTGATAATACTACTAATTTAACAATTAACAACAATAATGGCTCAGGTATTTATATAAAAGAAAGAGCAGAACTAACTCTAGAAACAGGCTTAATTACAAAGAATATTGCAGCAATATTAGGTCAAGGTGGTGGCATTAATAATCACGGAACAATAAATATTAGCGAAGGTGTAGAAATAAATAATAATAGTGCTGAAATATCTGGTGATGATATTTATAGTGAGGGAGTAATAAACCTACCTGAAGTAATTAAAGACAGAGATCTAATCGAAGTTAGAGAAGATGAAAAAGAATTAAATGATTGTAATCACACTATCAATGGTTGGTATGATGATAATGAAGAGACAAGATGGGAAGCACATGCTGAAGAACCATCAGATAACTATATAAATCAAATAAGCAAAGGTATCTATGAGGGAACATTTTCAATTAAAGCAGCTCATGACGACAAAGGCACATTAATAATAAACTATGTAGATAGTGATGGAAATAAACTTACAGAAGAAATAATTACTGAAGGAAAAGTAGGAGAAAAATATACTACTGAAAAGAAAGATTTTGAAGGATATACATTTATTACAGTAGAAGGAGAACCAGAAGGAATATATACCGAAGAAACAATAAATGTAACATACTATTATGATAAAAACATTGGAACAGGTAATATCGAAGAATTACCACCACAAACAGGTTTTAATGGAAGCAATATAACTACTATAAACGTAGAGACTATAACATTATATAAAAAAGAAGACTAAATAAAAAATGTCAGAAATTTCTGACACTTTTTTATTTAAAATTTTCTATATAATCCAACAGCTTTACCAAGAATAGTAGCTTCTTTTAAAATAATAGGTAACATATAATCATTTTCAGGTTGCAATCTAATATAATCCTTTTCTTTAAAAAATCTCTTAATAGTAACTTGATTTTCTTCATCCATCGCCACAACAATATCACCATTTTTAGCAGTATTACATCTTTCTACAATTACAATATCCTTATCATATATACCTGCATTAATCATAGAATCACCAGATACTCTGATAGTAAATACCTCTTTTCTCTTAGGAAGCAAGTAAGCAGGAAGACTAATAACTTCGTCAGGAACCTCGATAGCCTCAATAGGATTACCAGCTGTAACTTTACCAAGAAGTGGTACAGTTATAACATTTTCTTCTTTAACCTCATATTCATTAGGTACTTGAAGTTCAAGAAGATGATTACTTCCTTTTCCTCTCTTTAAATATCCTTTTTCAATAAGCTTTTGTACATGTACATGAGCAGTAGCAGGTGAGCTCAAACTAAAATGAGCTGATATCTCTCTAATAGAAGGGGGATATTTTTTATCTGCTGAAAACTTCTTTATATAGTCAAGTATATCTCTTTGTCTTTTAGTTAATTTAGATTCATTTTTTTCTTTTACCATAAAATGCTCCTTTCATATATAATGTTAACACACAAAATGTAAAATGTCAAACAAATATTCGCTTTTTACAAAAACATATATTGACACGAACATTAGTATGTGTTATACTGTTATTGTAAGAAAGGGATGATAGATATGGAAATTCTAAAGAAAAACAAAGGAGTATTAGTATTTTATCTACTATTAGTAGTAGTAACATTAATAGTAGTACAAAGAAATCAACAAAATCTTAACATGGAGAATCGTTATGTCTATCTCACAGGCAACTAATATACCATAGTGAAGTACTTAGATAGTGCTTTTTATTATACCAAAATATAAAACAATATCCTCTCAATACACATTTTTTCAATTTCACTTTTCAAAATAAAAAAAATGTATTATAATATATATAACAGAAAGAAGGATAATATGAACGATAAAAAAGCAAATAAATTAGTAGTAATATCTGCTATATTCTTAGTACTATCAGGGGCTGTATTATATTATATTTTCGAAAAACAAGGATATGACAATAAAGGAACAAGTAATTATATAAATTATAACGTAAATGATTATATAGTAACAACACCAATAATATTTAGTGATTATAATGACTTTTATAGTAGTATAAATGTATCAAAAGTAGAAATAAAAAACATTGATAGTAGCATTACAAAGGATTTTATAGACGAAGAAAAAGAAATAATAAATTATATTTCAGGATATTATAACGAAATAATGCCAAAAGCAGATTATGTTCCAATTAATACCGCTACTAGCAATATTAAAACTCAAATAAATGGTGCTATCTTATCAGTATTTTACCAAATGAATATAAACTTAGATGAAAACTTATTTGATGATAATATAAAAAGTTATAATATTACTACCAATATAGATCTAGGTACAGGTAGAACACTAACTACTGAAGATCTATTAACTAAATATAATTATACGAAAAAATATATTGCCGAAAAAATATTTGAAGAAGACGTACTTATAGGCAATGGTGAAGTAGTTACAGACAAAAATACTAATATATCATTAACTAAACAAGATGTAGAAAGAAGAAAAGAAGAGTATGTAGAAAGAATAACTTCTGAATTCAATAATATAATTAAAGTGTATATAGAGAATAACTATTTAACAATAGTTTATGATAAAAAAGAACTAAACGACTTATTCTTTGATAATAAGTTCGATACCGATATAAAAATAAGATATTTAAAATAACAATTATAAGGAGGTGATTGGTATGAATGAAAAACAAATGTATGAAGTTAGAGTACTCCCACTAGTTAAAGAAGTGAAGAGGAAAGGAAAAACAAGCCTATTAGTGGATAATCTTACTAGCGATGAGACAAAAAACATGTCTTGCGAGCCAAGAATGTTATGGGACTTTGAAGATAAAATTTATTTTGCAGAAATGCCTCTTACTTATCGTGGTAGTAGTGTAAATGATAAACTTTTCTATATTTACAACGAACTAACCGAAGAAGAAAAACAAAAATATCTAGAAAGAACCACTATAATTAATGTTACAATTCCTAAAGTAGTGGGCATATATGATAAAGAAAGAACAAAAAAAGTAAAGAAAAGAACTAAGAAAGAAAACAATTAGTTCTTTTCTTTATGCCTGTACATATATTTTAATGGTGATAAACATGAATAATATCGATCCAGATAAATATAGAAAATATTTAATTTCAAAACAAAACAAAGAAGACAACAAATTAAAAAAATATCTAAGAGGATTACTAGTTAGAGTAGTTATAGTTATAATATTATTTTTATCCTTAGCCATCGCCTGTAAAAGCAATGATAATTTAAAAAATAAAATTCATAAATATTTGTATACTGAAGATATATCATTTACTAAAATAAAAAAAATATACAATAAATATCTAGGAGGAATAATACCATTAAAAAAAGAAGTAAATACCGAAAAAGTATTCAGTGAAAAATTAAAATATAATAACATATCCATATATCATGATGGTATAAAACTAGAAGTATCAGACAACTACTTAGTACCAGCATTAAAAGAAGGCATGGTATTATTTATAGGCGATAAAGATAATTATGGCAAAACAATAATAATAGAAGATTTAAATGGCATATATTATTGGTATGGTAATATAAGTACCACTTCCCTAAAATTATATGATTACGTCGAAGAAGGCTCATTTATCGGCGAAGCAGATAAAACACTATATATGGTCTTCAGTAAAGATGATAAATATCTAAATTATGAAGATTATATTAAGTAAAATAGAATTCCATTACACATTCATAATAATAGCTCTAGGTTTCGTATTAGCAGGATACTTTTCCAACCTAATAGTATTTACAAGCATTATCATTATTCATGAATTAGGACATATTATTACTGGCTTACATTTCAAATATAAATTAGATAAAGTAATTATCTATCCTTATGGAGGTATGACAAAATTCAATACCATAATCAATACCAATATCAATAAAGATATATTAGTGGCCATATCAGGTGTAATAGTACAATCAATCTATTTTATCCTAATAACAATTTTATATACTAAAGGTTACATAAGAGAATATATTTATAATCTATTTACAATATATAACAAAAGCATTCTTTTATTTAATATACTTCCAATTATTCCACTAGACGGTTCCAAAATAATAAACCTAATTCTCTCCAAATATCTATATTATAACCTATCAAATAAACTAACAATCATCATATCGTTTATAACCATTATAATAATTTTAATAACTAGAATATACGAATACAACTATAGTTTCATTATAATATTAGGACTACTAATGAAAAATATTTATGATTTCTATAAAAATTTAGAATACATATATAACAAATTTATCTTAGAAAGATATTTATATAAAATAACATATCCAAAGAAAAAAATAATAAAAAACAAGAAAAAAATGTATAAAAACAAATCCCATTACTTTTATATAAACAATCAATTATTAAAAGAAGATGACTATTTAAGAAGTATATATAGCAAAAGATAGTATAAATTTAATAAAAAACACAACAATTGTTTGACTAATACATATTTTTATGATAAAATTAATATTGTTTTAAAGACCTCGAGTTGAAATTACTCAACCACATTGAAAAGGTAAAAGTTCATAAATGACACCTTAAGAGTGAGTCTTAAAATATAATGTAAGGAGGTAAGAAAATGAAAGCAATTATTGAAACTGGTGGAAAACAATACTATGTTTCTGAAGGAGAAACTATCTACGTTGAAAAACTAGAAGGAAAAGAAGGAGACAAAGTTGTTTTTGATAAAGTCTTAATGGCTAACGGTGTAGTAGGTAATCCTTATGTTGGCGCTAAAGTTGAAGGAGTTATTGTTAAACAAGGAAAACAAAGAAAAATAACTGTATTCAGATACAAACCAAATAAGAAGTCTACTAGAGTTAAAAAAGGACATAGACAACCATATACTAAAGTAGAGATTAAAAAGATCAAATAAGGTGGTTTTATGATTAAAGTAAAACTAATAAAAAATAATAATCATATTAAAAAGATTATTATAAAAGGACATGCTATGTATGCTGATTATGGCAAAGATATCGTTTGTGCAGCTGTATCTAGTACCATTATAACATCAATTAACGCTTCTTTATCTATAGATAATGAATCATTAATATATGATGACAAAAATGGTTTAGAAATAGAAGTAAAGAAAAATGACATTGTAACCACAAAAATTATCAATAACATGATAAATAATTTATATGAATTAGAAAAAGCGTATCCTAAAAATATAAAAATCAAGGAGGAAAATAATGAGATTAATACAATTTAATATACAATTATTTGCCCACAAAAAAGGTCAATCATCTACTAGTAATGGAAGAGATTCAGCTGGTAGAAGATTAGGAGCTAAAGCTTCTGACGGCGAATATGTAAGTGCTGGTTCTATAATTTATCGTCAAAGAGGAACTAAGATTCATCCTGGAACAAATGTAGGTAGAGGAACAGATGATACTCTATATGCAAAAATTTCTGGATATGTTAAATACTCTAGACTTGGTAAAGATAGAAAACAAGTAAGTGTATACGAAACAAAATAAATTTAACTAAAAAATATTGACAACAGTATAAATTATTGATATAATTTATATTGTCCTGGGGAATTAGCTCAGTTGGCTAGAGCATCTGCCTTGCACGCAGAGGGTCAAGGGTTCGAGTCCCTCATTCTCCACCATTCGGGAAGTAGCTTAGCTTGGTAGAGCGCTACGCTTGGGACGTAGAGGTCGCAGGTTCAAATCCTGTCTTCCCGACCATTAGAACAAACTAAAAATAAACATCTCATGATGTTTATTTTTTTTACTCCAAGCTAAGCCGTGCAGGCAGATGCTCTAGCCCTTAAATATTCTTTTATAATTATTAAAGTCAATATTTTTTAATTAATATTTATTTTATCATATAAACATAATAAATCTTCACTTTTAATAGCAAAACCACAGCCATGATCATTAGTTTTCCCATATCTCTTTTCATCTAGATAAATACCAACTTTAATTACTATTTTAATTTTTCCATTTTCTAGTAAATTCAAAAAATTATCAAAACTCTTTAGTTTAAAAAAGTCAATTTTATAATATTTAAAATAGTTCCAGCCATTTATTTGATTTGTCCAAGCATTAACAATCGCTAAATAATTAAGCTTTAATAGAACTCTTTCCCTTATATAGTCAAACGACCAATATATTTTTCTCTCAACAAGTTTAGAATATTTATTATAGATACATAAATATATTTTATTATCTTCTCTATCAACATCAATACGATATTGATATTTAACCCCAGCAAAATTAAGCTTATCTCCAAAAGCCTCAATATATATTACCTTATAATTTCTATCACTCTTACATGGATAGCCATAATTATTTTTTAATCTTTCTATTTCAAATAAATCTTCCCCATCAGGAGTAGCATTAAAAAGCGTAATTGCACTTTTACTATATGCTCTTCTAGTTTTAATTTCAATACCATAATAATCAGGTACAGAAAACTCATTTTCAGATAATTTAAGCTCATTTTCAAATGTTCTACCAATAGAAGAATAATTATTATTAATCCCTTTTATATATCCTTTCTTTGAAATTTTTAAAAATTCTTTCTTTAATTCAACTAATTTTTCTAGTGTTACATCACAAATCATATCTATCCTCCATTCTTAATTTAGTTTCTATAATAAATTAAAACAAGACAAATGTCAACTAAAATACTAAAAAAATAATCACTATTGCTTTATACAAATATTTATGATACATTAATAATAAGGACAGGTGATTTAGTGAAAGAAAACAAAAAAACAAACATCTTAAGTACCATATTAGTATTTGGCTTATTAATAATATTCTTTGGCTATAAATACTCAAATAAAGTAGAGTATTTATGCCTAAAGGATAATACATATAAAGATACTAAAATAACTAAAGACATGATAACAAAGTGTACATCTAGAGGTAGAACTAAAGAAAAATATATAACCAAAGAATATGATATAGTAGGTAAATGTTTAAATACCAATAAAAGAAAAGAAAGATTAATATATCCATCTGATATAGAAATATGCAGTGAAGATAGAGATATAACAACAATAGAGTTAACTGATGAATTAAATTTTTATAACCATCCAGAATCAACATCTGATAAAGAAATATATTATACCTTTTATGTAAAAAACAATATGCTATATGTAAAAGGCAATAACAAAGATGATAAATTATTATTTAATCAAGAAAAAGTAGATAAAATAGCTAAGAGGACATTTTCTTCTACTGGTGATAGTAGAATACTAATTCTTACTACCAACGGTAATGTATATATATCAGAAAAAGATCCAAGTTATGATTTTGACTATAATAAAGATTTCTATTTCTGGAAACTAAAAACATCGAGCATAGTAGGATTTGAATTAATAAACAATAAAGAACATACCCAAAATAGTGAATTATATGGTATAACTAAAGATAACAAAAAAATAAGAATTGAAGAAGAGTATAAATAACTCTTCTTTTAATTTAACAGTTGACTTACAACTTCATATTTAGTACAATTAAAATGTGATAAATATGAAGAAAAAGATAGCAATAATAATTTTAATTCTAATACTACTAACACTTACATTAACCCTAGTTAACATAAGTACTTATAAAACATATCATAAAAACTATTTTTACATGGATACTTATATTGATATAAAGTTAAATACCACCAAAAATAGAAAAGAAATGAATAAAATATTTGAAGACATAGACTATTTATATAAATCCTATCATGAACTAACAGATAGATATAATAGCTATAACAATGTCATAAATATTTATTACCTAAATGAAAAACTACCAGATAATGAAGAAGTAGAAATAGATCCAAGATTATCCGACATTATAAATTTAGGAATAGAATACTATGATAAAACAAACGGATTATTAAATATAGCAGCGGGAAATTTAACCGAAGTATGGAAAGAATTTATAAATACATGTGAAAAACTACCATCTAATGAAGAATTAAATAAAAATATAAATATTAAAGATATAAATTTAGAAAATAATATCTATAAAAAACAAAATAATATCAAATTAGATTTAGGTGCCATAGCTAAAGGCTATACAACAGAACTAGTAGGCAAATATTTAGAAGATAATAACATTCACTCATATATCATAAATGCTGGTGGTAATGTTAAAGTAGGAAAAGCCTACAAAAAAGAATACTACAAAGTAGGAATAGCAGATCCCCTTAATCCTAGTGATATATTTATAAAATTAAATATAAATAACAAATCAGTAGTAACATCAGGAGACTATCAGAGATATTGCACTATGGATAATATAAATTATAATCATATAATAAATTCAAATACCAAATACCCTAGCAATTACATGCATTCAGTATCAGTCGTAAGTTCCAACTCATCTTTAGCAGACATATACAGTACTTATCTATTCCTATTACCAGTAGAAGAAGGCCAACTAATAGTGGATAATACAGATGATATAGAGGCTATATGGTATATAGATGAAAACAACATTGTCAAAAGCAGAGGCTTTAACTATGAATAAAAACGATATAAAACTAATACTAATATTATTACTACTAATATCACTATCACTTATAATAATAAATAAAACAAAGAAAGAAGGAACAACTGCTATAGTATATTATGAAAATAAAGAAATACTAAAAATAGATATGAATTTAGATAAAGAATATACTGTACAAGGTTTATTAGGGGATGTCATCATAGAAGTAAAAGAAAACAAAATAAGAGTAAAAAAAGAAAACTCTCCTAATCATATATGTAGCAAAGAAGGATATATAAGTGATAGTTCTAGGACATTAGTATGTCTACCTAACAAAATAATAATAAAAATAACAAATGATAATACAGATGATAAACTAGATGGAGTGATCTACTAATGAAAACAAAAGATATAACCATAATAAGTATATTAACCGCCATGAGCGTAGTAATAGGCATAATAGAAAGTTATTTTACCTTTTTAGGAGATATAATACCAGGATTAAAGTTAGGATTAGCTAACGTAATAATACTCTTTGCTTTATATAAATATAACTTTAACAAAGCCCTAATGATATCAATAATTAGAGTATTTATAGTAGCTCTAATAAGAACAGGCTTTGGTTTCAATTTTCTTTTCTCTTTAGGAGGAGCTCTTCTAAGTATCATAGCTATGTCATTAGTAAAGAAAACAAAACTATCAATAATAGGAGTTTCCATAGTAGGAAGCATATCACATAGTATAGGACAAGTACTCATAGGAATACTAATATTAAATAATCATAATATTATTTATTATTTACCATATCTATTATTATTTTCAATACCAACAGGAATATTAATAGGAATAATAGCTAAGAAATTAATAAATAGTACAAAAAATATAATTTAGGACTAGAAAAAAAATATAAAATATTTTATAATATATAAGGAGGATACAAAATATGAAGAAAAAAATATATCTAATGGGGTTAATAGGACTATTACTATTAACAGGATGTTCCAAAGGTTATAAAGAAGGAACATATACAGGTACTGCTATTGATACATATGGAGGAGAAAATACCGCTACTGCTATTATAACAATAGATTCAGCAGGTAAAATTACCGATGTAAAATTAGATACAACTTATACTACTAAAGATGGAGTAAAAACTACTAAAAAAGCATTAGGTAGTGATTATGGCATGTATGGAGTAGAATATGGTAGTACCATAGGAGAATGGTATCAACAAGCAGAAGCATTAGAAAAATATGTAGTAGACAACCAAGGAATAGATAAATTAACATTAAATGAAGACGGAAAAACAGATGCAGTAAGTGGTTGTACTATTAAAATAGATGCTTTATATAGTGCTATAAATAACGCATTAAATCAAGCAAAGAAATAATATAAAAGTATTAAAGACAAACTAAGACATATATTATACTAGGTGGTAAAGTGAAAAATATAATTAAAACAATTTCCTTACTAGTATTAGTATGTTTTAGTTTTTTTTATACTGATAAAGTAATGAATATAATAAATCAAAAAGATCCCCTGATGATAAAAATAGAAAGCCTAAAAGAAGAATATGAAGTAGAACCAGTAAATGCTATGCTAGATCATGATACAATAATACCAGGTATAAATGGTAGACAAATAGATGTATTAAAAAGTTATGAAGAAATGAAATCATCTGGTATTTTTAGAGAAGAATTACTAGTATATAAAGATCTCTATCCAAGTAGTCTTTTGTCAAATAATAAAGATAAATATATAATAAAAGGAAATAATAAAGAAAATAAAGTGTCATTAATACTAATACTAAATATAAAAAATATAGATAATATTAAAGATAATAATATAACGTTATTTATAAATCATAAAGATATAAATATAAAAAATATAACTAAGTTAAAAAATAAAGAAATATATACTTATGGCAATAATGGTATATATACTAACGAATTATTAACAAATGATAATAGTATCATAAATAGAATATCTAATAATGAATCCAAATATTGCTTATCAAAAGATAAAAATAATAAAGTATTAGAAGTATGTAATAAAAATAATATGTATACAATTGTTCCTAATATAATAGGAGATTATACTGAGATAAAAAATAATATATCAAATGGTAGTATAATACTTATAAATAATACCAATAACTTAAATATAATAATAAAATATATAAATAGTAAAGGATATAATATAGTTCCATTAAGTAATCTACTTAAAGAATAGTTATCCTCTTAAGCCTAAGGTCTTAAGAGGTAAATTGGAGCCAAATTATTTGTCTCCAATTTAATTATTTATCTCTTGTGTTAATTTTATTTTTATGATATTATTTATATGTAAGATAAGAAGGGAGGCTCCTCTATGAAAGATGTATTATTTAAAAACGTTAACACATTGTTAATTAGGGGGGGGGCTGTAAATTCTTATAATATAATAAAATATGTAAATAATAAAGACTATGAAATAACTAATAGAAATATTAGTAATTTTTCATAGTCTTTTTGGTGGTGATATAATGGATAAATATAAGAAGTTTATGTATATAGGAATATTTATATTATTAATATCTTTAGTAAGTAGCGCTGGTACTTATGCTTGGTTTACTTGGATTAGTCCTAGTAATACTAGTGTTACTTTATCAATAGGTAATTTAGCAGATGTAACTTTTACTAGTGGCCCTGATATTAATATAACTAATTTAGCCCCTGTATATAATTATACTGATGGAGTAAGTACTACTTTTACAGTAAGAAATACTAATAGTACTGATTCATTATTATATAAAGTAAAATTAGAAATAACTAGTATTGCTAATGAATTAAAAGATGA
>UQSR01000013.1 GCA_900543825.1 uncultured Mycoplasmatota bacterium | reverse complement strand
ATGATTACTTAGTTTTGATAATTTTATGGCAAATTTTGTTAATTCGTTTTTAGTAGGAGGACCGCATAATATTAATTTTTCTATTTCATTATCATATTTTTGAATATAACCTCTAGCTACTAATGTTCCCATACTATGACTAAATAGATATATTTTCTTGTTTTTATATTTTTTCTTTATATATTTTGTTACATCATATAAGTCATTTATTATATAATCTATATTATCAGTATAAAAATAACCTAAATCTTCTTTGCTTTTAACACTTGCACCATGGCCTCGATGGTCATGAATTACCACAGCATAGCCATTATCTTTTAAATATTCCATGAAATCATAATATCTTTCTTTATGTTCAGCCATTCCATGGGATATTTGTACTACTCCTTTTATTTCGCTATTTGGTTCTATATGGGCTATTTCTAATTCTAGATTATCACTACTTGATTTTATTTTTTCTGTTTTCATTTTATCAACTCCTAATATGATTGTATCATAAAGTAAAAGAAAACTCCATCTTTTGATGAAGTTATTCTAAATTTTTAACTGGTATCATTTATTAGTCGTACTACTATATTTTTGCACTAATAAATGTAATATAAATATACTATATTTTTCTAAAAATTATCTTAATTAATGTTTATTTGGAGACCCAGGCTCCAAATAACGCTAGCAAGACTACAGGCTTGCAGTGAAAAAATAATTTTTAATGATTATATATTTTCTTTTAGTTTTGCTTGAGCAGCTGCTAATCTGGCAATAGGAACTCTATATGGAGAACATGATACATAGTCTAATCCTACTTTGTGGAAGAATTCTATTGATGATGGTTCTCCTCCATGTTCTCCACAAATACCTAGTTTGATATCACTTCTAGTACTTTTTCCTTTTTCTACTGCCATTTCTACTAATTTTCCTACTCCTTTTTGATCTAATTTAGCAAATGGATCTATTTCATATATTTGGTTTTGATAGTAGGAATCTAAGAATTTACCGGCATCATCTCTTGAAAAGCCAAAAGTTAATTGTGTTAAATCATTAGTACCAAATGAGAAGAATTCTGCTTCTTTAGCTATTTCATCTGCTAGAAGGGCTGCTCTTGGTACTTCTATCATAGTACCAATATGATACTTTATATTAGATTTTTTTTCTTTTTTTACTTCTTCGGCTATTTCTACAACAATATCCTTAACAAACTTAAGTTCCTTCTCTTCACCTACTAATGGTATCATGATTTCTGGTGTAATATTATATCCTTCTTCTTCATTTACTTCGATAGCGGCTTCTATTAAAGCTCTGGTTTGCATTTTTGCTATTTCCGGATATGTTACATCTAATCTACATCCACGATGTCCCATCATTGGATTGAATTCATGTAATTCTGCTATTTTATTTTTTAGATGTTCTACTGTTACATTCATTTCTTTTGCTAGTGATATTATTTCTTCATCTTCCGATGGTAAGAATTCATGAAGTGGTGGATCTAGATATCTTACTGTCATAGGCATGCCTTTTAGTTCTTTATACATAGCTTTGAAGTCACTTTTTTGAAATGGTATTAATTCATTTAATGCTTTGGTTCTTTCTTCTGATGTTTCTGAAAGAATCATTTTTCTTATTTTTGGTATTCTATCTTCTTCAAAGAACATGTGTTCTGTTCTACATAATCCTATTCCTTCTGCTCCTAATTCAATAGCTTTTTTGGTATCTTTTGGATTATCGGCATTTGTTCTTATTCCTAGTGTTCTATATTTATCTGCTAAAGACATTATTCTTCCGAAGTCTCCACTTACAGTGGCTTCTTCTGTTTTTATATCTCCCTTATATATTTTTCCGGTATTTCCATCTATTGAAATATAGTCTCCTTCATGGAATGTATATCCACCTAAAGTGAAATATTTTTCTTCTTCATTGATACTCATTTGAGTACAACCTGCTACGCAACATGTTCCCATACCACGTGCTACAACAGCAGCATGTGATGTCCTACCACCTCTACCTGTTAAAATTCCTTGAGAAGCTGTCATTCCTTCAATATCTTCTGGAGTTGTTTCTAATCTTACTAATACAACTCTTTCACCTTTGCCACCTTTTCCTTGTTTTTTAGCATCTAATGCTGTAAATACTACTTTACCAGCAGCAGCTCCTGGAGATGCAGGAAGGGCTTCTCCTATTTCTATTCCTTCTTTTAGTGCTTCATCATTAAAGGTTGGATGTAATAATTGATCTAGGCTTTTGGCATCTATTCTTAATAGTGCTTCTTTTTCTGTTATCATATTTTCGTCTATTAAATCACATGCTATCTTTATGGCTGCTTTAGCAGTTCTTTTTCCATTTCTTGTTTGTAATATATATAATTTTCCTTCTTCAATAGTAAATTCCATATCTTGCATATCACGATAATGTTTTTCTAAACTATCTGCTATATGGATAAATTCATTATAACATTCTGGCATATCTTCTTGTAATTTAGTAATTGGCTCTGGAGTTCTTACTCCTGCTACTACATCCTCTCCTTGAGCGTTTATTAGATATTCTCCGTAAATACCTTTTTTACCTGTTGCGGGATCTCTAGTAAAGGCTACTCCTGTTCCTGAGTTTTCTCCCATGTTACCAAAAACCATTGATTGTACATTGACTGCTGTTCCCCAATCTCCTGGAATGTCATTCATTCTTCTATATACAATGGCTCTTTTATTATTCCATGATCTAAATACAGCTTCGACAGCTCCAATCAATTGCTCTTTTGGATCTTGAGGAAATTCTTCTCCATGCATATGGTCACTATATACTTTTTTAAATCTTTTTACTAATTCTTTTAAGTCTTCTACTGTAAGTTCAGTATCATATGTTATATTTTTTTCTTTTTTTACTTCATCTATTATTTTTTCAAAAAAAGATTTATTTACTTCCATAACAACATCTGAATACATTTGAATAAATCTTCGATATGAGTCATAGGCAAATCTTTCGTTTCCTGTCTTCTTAGCTAGACCTTCAACGCTTATATCATTTAATCCTAGATTTAGAATTGTATCCATCATACCAGGCATACTAGCTCTTGCTCCACTTCTTACAGATACTAATAGAGGATTATCATTAGAGCCAAATTCTTTACCTATTTGTTCTTCTAATAATTTTATATTAGAAAATATTTCTTCTTCAATATCTTTTGATATTTTTTTACTTTCTTTATAATAATTTATACAAGCTTCTGTAGTAATGGTAAATCCTTTAGGTATTGGAAGTCCTAAATTAGTCATTTCTGCTAGGTTAGCACCCTTACCTCCTAATAGATTACGCATATCTTTATTTCCTTCGGTGAAGGCATATACATACTTTGTCATATTATCAACTCTCCTTACTTTTTAATCATAGCAGAAACATAATTAAATGTAAAGAAAGTACTTATTTTTTTACTTATTTTTTGACACTTTTATATTAAAAAAGAAGTTACAATAAATGTAACTTACATAACTTTTGTAATTAAATACCTCTTCTATTACTTTTTGTTTCTTCAAAATTAATAACCATATCGTAATCAGTAGGAACTTTAGAAATAAAATCAAATAATACTCCTGGTAAAGTGTTTATAGGTGTTTCTATAACGCCAGTAGCTCCAATACTATTTTTATTTACTTTATTAACACCAGGTAAATTATTAATCATTTCAATATTACAAAGTTTAGGAATAAAATATTCAATTCTAGCTATATTATTATTTAATGTAACTTCTATTGTCAAAGCATGTCCCCTATCTCTAACCATTATTATTAGTTTTTTATCATTTATGGCCACCATATCAGTCCATCCACAATCTAAATCATTTGGAAACATTTTAAATATTTGTTCAAACATAGGATTTTTAATACCTCTTAAACTTATAGGGTAATTATAATTGTTATTTTTCTCATTTAATAATGGTAATGATTGTAATATTTTTTCATTATTAACGATATATGAATGAATGAAATGTAATATTTCATTTATTGATAATGCTGTTTCTATAGGACTAGTACCGCTAAAGGCATACCCAACACATTTATTTTTTACATTATCTATAAATGCTGGATCCATATTACTTATATATTTTTGATAAAATGATTTTAATTTATTTATATCAAAACCACAGTTATAAAAACTTTCCATTGTATTTTTTTCTAACAAGCATATTCTTTTGAAGACATGTGAGTCTTTTCCAAATATATCTAAGGTAACACATTTTAATTCATTAAATATATATATAAGTGAATCATTTAATTTATCTGTATATTTACTAACTGATACTTCATCCATATACCCATCTAGAGACTGTGGAGCAATGTCAAATAGTTCTTTTTTTATCTTAACATCTACTGAAAAAAAGTGTTGTAGTTTAATCATTCTTTCATTATCCATTTTATCACTTCCTATGTTCATTATATCATATAAAGCTAGATTTTAATATTATTTTAATTATAAAATAGTAAATTATATCTTATATAAAAAAAGTTACAGTGACTGTAACTTCTATTATATTATCTCTTAGAGAATTGTGGAGCTCTTCTGGCACCTTTAAGACCATATTTCTTTCTTTCTTTAACTCTTGGATCTCTAGTTATAAATCCATTTGCTTTAAGTGTTTTTCTGTATGAGTCTTCATTTGCTTCATTACCTGCATCGTATTCTAGTAATGCTCTTGTAATACCAAGTCTGATTGCTCCTGTTTGTCCTGAGAAACCTCCTCCTGATACACTAGCATTTACATCGAATGTAGTTTCATTTTTAGTTACTACTAATGGTTGTTTTAAGTCCATTACTAATACTTCATAAGGCATATATTCATGAACGTCTTTTCCATTTACAGTTATTTTACCAGTACCTGGAGTTAATGTAACTTTTGCTACTGAACCTTTTCTTCTACCAGTTCCATAGAAACTTCTTTTTTCTTTAGCCATTATTTATTACCTCCCATATCTACTACTTTTGGTTTTTGTGCTGTATGTGGATGTTCATTTCCAGCGTATACGAATAATTTCTTATACATTTGTCTTCCTAATCTGTTATGAGGAAGCATTCCTTTTACTGCTCTTTCTACCATTTCTACTGGATAATTTTCTTTCATTTCTTTAGCAGTTCTTTCTCTTAGACCTCCAACATATCTTGAATGGTCATAATACATCTTATTTTCTAATTTGTTTCCTGTTAATGCTACTTTGTCTGCATTGATAATAATAATGTTATCGCCACAGTCAACATGTGGTGTATATGTAACTTTGTGTTTTCCTCTTAACATTGTAGCAGCTTTACTAGCTACTCTACCTAGAGGCATATCTGTTGCATCAATTACATACCAGTCTCTTACAACTGTTTCTTTTGATTGCATAAATGTGTTTTTCATTTTTTATTCTCCTTCTTTTATTTATAAGTTAGTTTTTGAATATTAAGTGGTCCCAATACCTAATATTCTCCAACAAAATGTACCGATTATGATTGTACTATCATTTTATGATTTTGTCAATATTTTAGGAGTTTTTTCCTTATTTTTTTAATAAAATTTTAATACATATTACTATTTTATTAAAAAATGGTATCTATTGACTATTCTATTTATTTATCATATTCTTCTAGGAAATCTTTAAATGAAACAGCTATATCTTTAGGTAGTATTTCTTCTAATTCTTCTAAAGGGGCTTCTTTCATTTTTGATATTGTTTTATATTTCTTTAATAATTTGTTTTTTCTTACTTCCCCTATTCCTTCGATATTATCTAATACTGAAGATAGAGCTCCTTTACTACGAATGTTTTTATGATAACTAATTGTAAAATTATGAACTTCATCTTGCATCTTAGTAAGTAATAGAAATAAATCACTTTGTTTGTCTATTTTTATTTCTTCTAATGGGTCTTTGCCTAGTAACATATTGGTACTATGGGTATCATCTTTTTTTAAGCCACATACTTCTATTTTTAATCCTAATGATGATATTACTTCTCTAGCTACATTTATTTGACCGATACCTCCATCTACGATGATTAAATCTGGCATTTCTAAGTTTTCTTTTAATACTTTGAAATATCTTCTGTAAATTACTTCTTTCATTGTTCCATAATCGTCATTTACATCATTAGTTATTTTATACTTACGATAATCATTTTTTGATGGTTTTCCCATCTTGAAGACAACCATTCCTGAAACATTAAAACTACCAAATAGATTTGAGTTATCGAATAGTTCTATTCGATCAGCACTTGGGATATTTAATTTTTCTTTAAGTTCGTTTAGGGCATTAGTTATTTTGTCTTCGTCTCTTTTGATATATGTCATTTGTTCTTCATAGTAAATTCTAGCATTATCTTCCGCTAAAGATAATATTCTTTTCTTTTCTCCTTTTATTGGGGTTATAAATTTTATATTAAATAACTCACTAAATGTAGAATTATCAATGTTATCTGGTACTAATATTTCTTTGGGATTTGATACATTTTTACTATAGAAATTTAATAAGTAATTAGATAGTTCTTCTTCTTCATCGCCGACCATAGGAAAGATATTTCTATTTCTATCTAATAGCTTTCCTCCTCTTATGAAGAGAATTTGGATACTTATATAATTATCTTTACTATAATAACCTACTACATCTATATTTACTCTATCATCTAAATCTACTTTTTGTTTTTCGGTAGTTATATTTATGTAATTTAATAGTTCTTTATATTCTAAGGCTTTTTCGTATTCCATATTATTGGAATATTTATTCATTTTTTCTTTTAATTTGTTAGTAAGTACTTTGGTATTTCCATTAAGAAATGATATTATTTCTGTTTTCATTTCTTTTATTATTTCTTCATCTATGTTTTTGGTACAATAACCTAAACACTCCCCTATATGATAATAGAGACATTCTCTTTTTTCATAGGTATTACATTTTCTTAGAGGATAAACTCTATTTAGTATTTCTACTACACGGCGAGCTGCTCCAACATTGGGATATGGTCCAAAGAGATTGTTTTTTATTTTTTTGACGTTTATTCTTCTTATTATTCTTAATCTTGGTACTTTTTCATCAGTAAGTTCTATATATGGATAGCTTTTATCATCTCTATATAAAATATTATATTTGGGAGTGTATTTTTTTATTAGATTTATTTCTAATAATAGGCTTTCCATTTCTGTATTGGTAACTATGTATTCAAAATGATCTATTTCTCTTACTAGCATCATTGTTTTTCCTGTATGTTCTCTATTAAAATAAGAACTTAATCTGTTTTTTAAGTTTTTACTTTTGCCTACATATATTACGATGTTATCTTTATTTTTCATAAGATAACATCCTGGTAAATGTGGTACTAACGATAATTCTTCTTTAAACATAATATCACCTTCATATATAAGAAAAAACCCTTTCGGGTTTGATTTTCATTATGGCGGAGCAGGAGAGATTTGAACTCTCGCACCAGTTTCCCGGTCTACACCCTTAGCAGGGGCGCCTCTTCAGCCTCTTGAGTACTACTCCGTTGCTACATATATAATTCTATATTAAAAATTATAAATTGTCAACTAATTTTAATCATTTTTACGTCTTCTTTATCTTTATATACGTTTATCATTTTATTTATTACTTCTTTTATATCTTCATCTTTTTGGGCTTTAGTTAGTTCTAAATCATATGCTTCTAATTTATTGTTCATTTCTTCATCTTTTAATAGATATTCCATAATGGTTAATTCTTTATTATATGTTTTTTTTATTTTATCTATATTATCTTTATTTTTGGTTATGGCAATAATAGTATTATATTTTCCTTCGTCTTCATAGTATATATAGTTATTACTTAGACTACTTGCTTTCATACTATCGTAATCGTTATATGAATTATCTTTAAGTAAATATATGGTATTTAATTCTAGAATGTTTTTACCTTTTTCTTCATAAATGCTAAACATTAGTCTTCCACATATAAAACCACATAATACTGATAAAAAAATAGGTACTACTATTTGTTTGATTTTCTTTTTCATTTTATCACCAAAAATAGTATATACCTATATTTTTAATTATTTTGTCGAATTATATAATACTATTTCAATATCTCTATTATTATTAGTAGTAAATATATCTTCGAAATTTATTTTTATAATTAAATAGTTATTTTCTAATGTACATTTTATATTAATATCGCTATATTTTATATCTTTATTTATTGTTTTACTGTATCCTGGGGAATAAGTAATTGCATCTCTATTTTCTTCATCTTTAGATATATTTATCCATTTGCCGGAACCGTTATTGTATTCTAAATAACAACTACCATTTTTAATACCAGCGGATTTAAGTCCTTCATTACTTTGTATATCTTGTTTAATTTCTTTACGAAGGTGATTGGTAATTAGTGCTTTGTCTGTAAGAAATAAGGTATTTGTATAGTTATCATTAGTTTTATTAACCATTTTTACTGTTAGATCTATTAGGAATACCGCTATAGAAACTGCTACTACGGAAGCTAATATTACTTCTACGGCTAAATATCCTTTTTTATTTAACTTAACCATTGTTATCACCTACTTTTACTTTTAAGGCATAGTAACGACAATCGTCATCATGAGTACATAGTTCTGATACTATTATATATGTATAGTTATTATCATTACTTAATTTGGTTTTTAAGTAAGACATAAAATCTTTTAGGGTTTGTTTGCCTTCAATAGTATTATTTAGTGTTGATGGTGTAATGTAATAGCCGTTTGCTTCTTTATAGTTTAAATAGTCTTGATTTTGATATGCAGTGGATAAGTCCCCTAATGATAGTTTGGAATTGGAATCTGTTTGAAGTTCTTTATCTTTAATAAGATCATTTATTTCTTCTGCGAAGAATAAAGCATCTATATCATAATAGCTATTTCTTGTTTCATAAGCAGAAGATACTCTATTTATAGCTATATACATTGTTACTAGTACTGTAGATATTACTGCGGATACCACTACTACTTCTGCTAACATAAATCCTTTTCTTCCTAATTTCGTCAATTTTATCACCTTTTTACTATTGCTATTTAATTAATTATATTATATAATATTTATAGAATAAAATCTAGTCTTTTGGAATAAAAAGAATGAAAAGAGGGATATTATGCAACAGAATAATCAAACACAAATGATTAATCCTAATGCTAATAATATTAACAATAATAATATGATGCAACGTAATAATATGGCTACTAATAATCAAAGTAGGAATATTGATTTTACTAAGATGCCTGTTGTTAATGCTGTTAATACTATTTTGCTTAATGGTGTTTCTTTGGGTGCTAGTGATATTCACTTTGATCCTACTGATGATGGTATTGTTGTTAGATATAGAATTGATGGTGTTTTAAATAATTTTTACTTTTTACCTATGGAGATTAAGCAGAATATTACTACTAGAATTAAGATAATGGCTGGTATGAATATTACTGAGACTAGACTTCCTCAAGATGGTGCTATTAAAGACAAAATGAATGGTAAAGATTTGGATATGCGTGTTTCTTCTTTACCTACTAAAAGAGGAGAAAAGATTGTTATAAGAATTATGGATTATTCTATGAGTCTTAAAGGTATTGAATATTTGTGTTTTAGTGAAACTAATTATAATAAGGTTCTTAAGATGCTTAATTTTCCTAATGGTATTATATTAGTTACTGGTGCTACTGGTACTGGTAAATCTACTACCTTATATTCTTTTTTACAGAAGCTAAATACTGAAGGATCTAATTTGATTACTGTTGAAGATCCAATAGAAATGGATATTAAAGGAGTTAATCAGGTACAGGTTAATAGTGATATTGGTCTTGATTTTGCTACTGTATTAAGAAGTATTTTAAGACAAGATCCTAATATTATTATGATTGGTGAGATAAGGGATTCTGAAACTGCTAAAATTGCTGTTAGAGCTTCTATTACTGGTCACTTGGTATTATCTACTATACATACTAATAATTCTCTTAATACTATAGAAAGACTTCTTGATATGGATGTTGAGAGATATTTACTTGCTTCTGCTTTAACTGGTATTGTATCTCAGAAACTTGCTAGAAAGTTATGTGATAAATGTAAGATTAAAAGGGCTGTTACTGTTACTGAGAAGAATTTATTTAAAACTGTTTTGGGTATTGATGTAACTGAAGTATTTGAAGCTAATCCTTCAGGATGTCCTAATTGTAATCATGGTTATCATGGTAGAATTGCTATTCAAGAAGTTCTTTTGATTAATCAAGATATTAGGGATGCTATATCTGCTGGTATGAGAAAAGAAGAACTAAGAAAACTTGTATATAATAAAGATGTTATTACTATGCTTCAAGATGGGTTATTTAAGGTATTAGCTGGTTTTACTACTACTGATGAAATATTAAAACTTATTGAAGTAGAAGATGAAGATTTTGGTGTTAAGTAAAAGAGTTATCAAATGATAACTCTTTTGTTATATCATGTCATATTTTTATTTTAGATTGATACTTTTTCTTCTATGTATTCATCTAATAAAGATGATGATGCTAGAAGTGTATTATTGAATGCTTTTAATTTTGATAAATATTCTTGGTACTCTTTGTTACTATTTAGTACTTTTGTTTTTTCTTCTATTTGTTTGTCTATTTCTATATATTCTTTATTCTTTTCATATTCTAGCTTAGTAGCTTTTTTTTCTAAAGATTTTATTTCTTCAATGAGATTATTTACTTCTTTATTTTCTTTTAATATATTTAATATATTTATATATTCTTTATATTCATTAGAATTATTTATTTCAGTGAAAAGATTTTCAATACTACTTTCTATCACTTACTATTTCTCCTTCCATAGACCATGTTTTTACATCTGTTATTAGTACGTTTTTTATTTGTCCTATTAGTGATGGGTCTGCTACTACATTTACTAATTTCATAGTATCAGTATAGCCCATTAATTTACCACCTTTATCTGAGTAGCCTTCTAGTAATACTGGTACTGTTTTTCCTAAGTATTTTTCGTTGGCTTCTTTTGCATATTTATTTACTATTTTATTTAGTCTTTGTAATCTTTCTTCTTTTTCTTCTAGTGGTACACTATCTTCCATTTTACTAGCGGGAGTTCCTTCTCTAGGTGAATAGATAAATGTATAAGCTAAATCATATTTTAATTCATTATATATATCTAATGTTTTTTGAAAGTCTTCTTCTGTTTCATTAGGAAATCCTACGATGATGTCAGTAGTTATACTAACGTTTTTTATTTTACTTTTTAGTTCATAGAATAGTTTTTTGTATTCCTCAATGGTATATCTTCTATTCATTTTCTTTAGAATATTATCTGATCCTGATTGAATTGGTAAGTGAATATATGGCATTATATTGTCATATTTTGCTATTGTATCTATCATATCACTAGAGAAATCCCATGGGTGTGATGTTACGAATCTTATTCTATCTATTCCTGTTTTAGCGGTATCTTCTAATAGATTAGACATAGTATAATTTATATCTAGATCTTTTCCATAGGCATTTACGTTCTGACCTAGTAATGTTACTTCTTTATATCCTTTTTCTTTTAGACTGTTTATTTCTTTTAGAATATCTTTTGGTAATCTACTTCTTTGTTTTCCTCTTGTATATGGTACTATACAGTAAGAGCAGAATTTATCACAGCCGTATTGGATGTTTACCCATGCTTTGTAGTTTGAATCTCTTTTTACTGGTAGATTTTCTATGATATCCCCTTCAATGGAATATACTTCTATATTTTGTTTCTTTTCTTTTGTAACATTGTCTAAGAGTGTTGGTATATCATAGATATTGTGAGTTCCTAGAACGATATCTACCCATTTGTATTTATCTTTTAGCATGTTTGATATACCTTCTTCTTGAGGCATACAACCCCCTATTATTGTTATAATATTTGGATTATCTTCTTTTAATTTTTTTATTCTTCCTAGAATACCTACTACTTTGTTATGTGCGTTTTCTCTTATGGCACAAGTATTTAGAATAATAACATCAGCTTTTTCATAATTTTCTTCTTCATTATAGCCTAAATCTTCCATGATTCCTTTGATATTTTCACTATCATGAACATTCATTTGACAACCATAGGTTAATATACTATAAGTCTTACCCTGCCCTATATGACATACTGATGATGGTACTTTATATTTGTCATATAGTACCTCTGTTTTGCTTTTAGTTCTTACTCTTGCTTCTTTTATATCTGGTAATTTCATATTACTTCCTTCTTTCTAGTATTTTTCCTTTACTATATAGGTAATTGTATTGCTGAGAAAAAGTTATATTATCACTTGTTTTGTTATTGGCATAATCACACCAATATTTTATTTCTCTTTCCCAATAATAATATTTAGCATCTAAATCATCCATTGCTCTATTTATATATAAATCATATAGAGCATATATGGCTAAGTCATCCATAGCACGTCTAGCAGCACTAGATATTTTTACGTATCCTTCTATACCTAATCCCTCATGGCCTATATTTTCATATGAATATTTGCTTTTCATCATATAATCTTTAAGTAGATTTCTAAAACTTTTATTATTTGTGTCAAAATTTCCTTCTTCTAAGTATTCACTTATTATTTCACTATCTGCTTCTCGTTGTACACGCCACGGCATTATTAGGTCTAATTTATCTCTTTTATCAATAATATTTATAGTACTATTAGCAAAAACATTACATTGTTCAACCATCATGTGTGCTATTGGAGCTTCTGATTCAATATTATTTTTATTTCTTATTTTTTCTTTCATTCTATGATATGCTCTTACTTTTGGATTATCTATTGCTTGACGATCAAATATTTTTGATAATAGTATTAATTCATTATATAGTTCTCCTCCTGTAGTTATTGTTTGTTCTGCTTCTAGATATGTTAGTTTGTGCTTGCTTTCTACAATAGTTGGTACTATTTCTAATGAATTTATATCTAGGGAATAATCTGGAGCTACTTTTACTTTGATGGTTAATGCATTTGTTGATTTACCTGGTAATAGTGAAAGTATATTGTCAGATAAGTATCTGTTAAATATTGGAATATTTTCATTAGCTAAATAGATTGTATGATTTCTTTTTAATGCTTCTTTCATAGTGTTTGACATATATGGTATAATTGCCGCTGGATTTGCTAAATGAATAAATAATGTATAGGTACCATCGCTATTTCTTTTTATAGACATTGCATCATCTAAGCATAAATCATCTTTATTATCAATTGTAAAAACATTTTCACTAGTTAAATCAATATTTCCATCTTTTAAATACTTATATTCTTCATATGTTGGTATTATAAATGATACGTTATAATCTTTTTCTAATTCTTCTTTTGTTTGATATGCATCGTTTTCTATTTTGTCTATTAAATTCCATACGAAATCTTTATTAGATGTTTTTAATATTTTTAGATATTCTTCTTTGGAATTAGATAATTTATCATATATTTTGCCTCTTAAAAATATATTTATTAATCGATTATAATATTTTATATCTATAACATTATCTTCATCTAGTTTTATATATTTTTCTAATATACTAATAAATATGGAAGGTAATATATTATTGTTTATTAATAATTCTTTCATATTTATATCTATATATCTTTCTAGTAATTCTATATCTCTTTTTTCAAACATTAGAAATAGTATGAAGTTATATTTATCACCTTTAGCTTTTTTCTGGTTATTTATTAGGCATTTATTTTGAATATCCACTAAAAATGAAATATATTTTTCTAATTTCATTAATTCTTCTAAATTAAAACTTTTGGATAGATTACCTAAAAATATTTCTATTTTGTTATATACTAATTCTAATGTTTTTTTGTTTTTATATTTTTTTATATAGTTATTTAAAATAGTATCTAAATCTTCTAATAAATCTTTATTGCTTATATTATCAATATTTCTAAATAAATATAAATATGAACTTAGAATACCTGATATTACTTCTTCTGGATTTACTACTAATAACTCACATATTACATCATAATCGCAATTGTTATTTAGTATATTTCTTTTTATTTGTTTAGTTAAGTTTTTGTTACTGCTCATAAAACCACCTCTAGTATATTATATTAGTTTTTCTTGTAATCGGTTAAAATGCTTAAAAATGCTTCGCTTGGTATTTCTACTTTACCGATGGTTTTCATTTTTTTCTTACCTTCTTTTTGTTTATCTAGGAGTTTTCTCTTTCTTGTGATATCTCCTCCATAACATTTAGCTAAAACGTCTTTGCGCATAGCTTTAATATCACTTCTAGCAATTACTTTACTACCTATTACTGCTTGAACTGGTACTTCAAATAATTGCCTTGGAATGATATTTTTAAGGTTATCAACCATTTTTCTACCTCTTGCATAGGCAAAATCTTTATGGACAATCAATGATAAGGCATCTACCACTTCACCATTTAACATAACATCCATTTTTACTAATTCACTTTCTTTATAACCTATTACTTCATAATCAAATGAAGCAAAGCCTTTGGTAGATGATTTTAATCTATCGAAGAAATCATATACTATTTCTGATAGTGGTAATTCATAATGAATATTTACTCTTGTATTATCTAAATAATCAATACTTTTATAGATACCTCTTTTATCTTGACATAATTCCATTATTGGCCCTATATATTCTGTTGGTACTAAGATATTTGTAAAAATATATGGCTCTTTAATACTTTTTATTTTTACTTTATCTGGCATCATACTAGGATTATCAATATATATAATACTACTATCAGTAAGTTCTATTTCATAGTTTACTGAAGGAGTAGTGACTATTATATCAATACCAAATTCTCTTTCTATTCTCTCAGAAATTATTTCTAGATGCAATAGGCCTAAAAATCCCATACGAAAGCCAAAGCCTAAAGTACTTGATGTTTCTGGCTCAAATGTTAATGAGGCATCGTTTAGTTTTAATTTTTCAATTGCTTCTTTTAAGTTAGGATATTTATTTGATTCTATTGGATAAATACCGCAATAAACCATTGGTTTCATTGGCTTATAACCTGGCAATGCTTCTTTAGCTTCATCAGTAGCATCTGTTATGGTATCGCCTACTTTAACTGATTCTAAACTTTTTATAGATGCGGTAATAAAGCCTACCTCTCCGGTATTTAAAGATTCTGTTTCGTGTTCGAATGGTGTATGGTAACCTAAAGATACGACATCGTATATGGCACCAGTAGTCATCATTTTTATTTTTGTATTTTTAGTTATTTTTCCTGATACTACTCTAACTAAAATTACCACTCCACGATAGGAATCAAAATAACTATCAAATATTAAACATTTTAATTTATCTTCTATAGGTTTAGGAGATGGTACTCTATTTATAATTGCATCTACTAATAATGGGATTCCTTCTCCTGTTTTGGCAGATACCTTTATTATCTCTTCACTTTTAAAACCAAAAGTATCAAATAATTCTTTTTCTACTTTTGGTATATCAGCACTAGGAAGATCTATTTTGTTAATTACAGGTATTATTTCTAAATTATTATCTAATGCTAAATATACATTAGCAAGTGTTTGGGCTTCAATACCTTGAGTAGCATCTACTACTAAAATAGCTCCCTCGCATGCTGCTAAAGATCTTGATACTTCATAACTAAAGTCAACATGACCTGGTGTATCTATCAAATTAAGCATATAACCATTATATGATAATCTTACAGCGTTTAGTTTTATGGTTATACCTCTTTCTCTTTCAATATCCATATTATCTAATAATTGGTCTTTCATTTGTCTTTTATCTACTTCACCAGTATATTCTAAAATACGATCGGCAAGAGTACTCTTACCATGATCAATATGTGCAATAATACTAAAGTTTCTTATTTTTGATGTGTCCATTTTATCACTGCCCTCTTTAAAATTATACCAAAAAACTAAACAAAAAAAAAGAAGAAATATTACTTTTCTTCAGTTTTCTTCATAGGAATATTATAATCCAAAATAAAGTGTAAAATTTTATTTTAAGTATGTTAACTTTCTTGACATTTCATAAATGAATGAAGTATAATAGAGAGCAATAAAATCAAACATGGCTTTATTCAGATGTAATTATGATTTATAAACAGAAGAGATAATGGAGGAAAAATGAACATTGAAGATAAACTAATTAAAAAGAGTGAGGAAGCGTTTTTGTTGGCAATTGAAATATTCAATAAGCCCACTATAAAATACAGAACTGAAAGTTTTGCTTTTTTGATTTGCAATGCATGGGAATTAATGCTTAAAGCATATTTAATAAAAAAAAGAGGATATTCTAGTATATATTTAAATAATGACTTTAAAAAAACTTTGTCATTAAGGAAATGTATAAGTCTAGTATTTACAAACAACAAAGATCCGTTAAGACTTAATTTAGAAAAAATTATTGAATTAAGAGATACTAGTACTCATTTTATTACCGAAGAATATGAAATGATATATATTCCATTATTTCAATCTTGTATTTTCAACTATAATGAAAAGATGATGCTTTTTCATAATGTTGATATTTCTGAAATTGTTAATGAGAATTTCTTAACAATAACACCCACTATGAGAGCATTAAATCAAACAGAAATTATAGCAAAATATCCAGATGAAATAGCAAATAAAATAGTTTCTACATCAAAATCAATTAATTCATTGATTAGTCAAAATAATAATAATTTTGCAATAGTTATTGAACATTTTCACTATCTTACTAAAAACGAGGCAAAGGCTACATCAAAAATAAAGATAGACAATTCTAGTCAAAATGTGGCTAAAATTATTAGGTAACAGACCAACCCAAATACCACTCATAAATACACAACAAAAAAATGTATCGAGGAAATCAATAAACTTCTAAGGAAAAATAAAATTTCATTAATTTCTAATGGAATAGAGAAAGATTTTAATAGCTATCACTTTAATCTTTTCTCCACATATTATAATTTTAAAAATAATCCTAAATTGTGCTTTATATACAATATATCAACCCAACCTAGATATAGCTATTCTTATCAAACAATAGAGTTTATATTTAATGAAATAAAAAAAGATCCAAATAATATTATAGATAATATTAAAAAAAGTATAAAAAAATCAACTTTAGGAGCAAAGGAATTCTAAAAGCAAAAAGCTTCTACTCCTATTCAGGAACCCAGCTTTAATCCTTGACAAGTTGATTAACAAATACATTATAACAAAAATCATGATTTAAGTCAAATGTATAATTTATTATATACAAAAAAAGAAGAAATATTACTTTTCTTCAGTTTTCTTTGCAGTCTCTTTTTTTGCTGCTGGTTTCTTTGCAGTTGTTGTTGTTTTTTTAGTAGTAGTTGTCTTTTTTGTTTCTGTTTTAGTTGCTGTTTTAGCAGTAGTAGCCTTTTTAGCAGCAGGTTTCTTAGTTTCAGTTTTTACTTCTTTTACTTCTTCAGTCTTTACAGCTTTTGGAGTATAAGTTTTTCCTGCTAATGCATCTTTAGCGATTGTTACTAAATCAGCAAATGCTTCTTTATTATCAATTGCAAGTTCACTTAACATTTTTCTATTTACTGTAACGCCAGCTTTATTTAATCCATCGATAAATCTTGAATAAGAAATTTCGTTTTCTCTACATCCAGCATTTATTCTTGTAATCCATAATTTTCTAAAGTTTCTCTTATTTTGTTTTCTATCTCTAAATGCATAGTTTCCTGAATGCATTACTTGCTCATGAGCAGTTTTATATAATCTATGTTTACTACCAAAATAACCTTTTGCTTCTTTTAATACTTTTTTTCTTCTAGCACGTGCAACTGTGCCACCTTTAACTCTTGTCATACTTTGCCTCCTATATTATATCTTTAATTCTCTTGTAATCAGCCTTACTTAAACTAGTTCCTTGTCTCTTACTACTAGCTCTAGCAGCACTATTCTTTCCTGTATTATGTAAAACACCTTGTCTTGATTTGCTGATTGAACCGCTTTGTCTAATGTTTAATACTTTTTTAGTTCCTTTATGTGTTTTCATCTTATTCTTCTTAAGTTTAGTCATAATATCCTCCTTCTATTTTTTAGGTATTAATCCGACATGCATTACTCTACCTTCTATTTTAGGCTTGTATTCAATATCGGCAACATCACTAACTTTTTCACAAAATCTATCTAAAACATCTCTTGCAAGTTCTGGATGAGTAATTTCTCTACCCTTAAATCTAATACTAGCTTTTACTTTATTACCTTTTTCTAAAGCTTTTCTTGCATTAGTTACTCTTGTTTCAAAATCGTGAACATCAATCTTAACAGATAGTCTAAATTCTTTTGTTTCAATCATTGTTTCTCTTTGCTTTTTTTGAGCTTCTTTTGTTTTTTTCTTCTTTTCATACTTGAATTTGTTATAGTCCATAATTTTACATACTGGCATATTGCCACTATCACTCATTAGAACTAAATCAAAACCAGCATAACCTGCTAAAGTAAGTGCATCTTGTTTAGACTTTACTCCTAATTGTTCACCGTTTGGTCCAATTACCATCATTTCCTTACATCTAATTTGTTCATTGATAGGATTATCCTTTAAAGTAGCTATAGCTAACACCTCCAAAAAAATGAATACTTAAAGAAGTATCCATTTATCTATAAAAAAGCTATTTAAAAACATCTGTATTTTCTAAGTTGGCTTTTTACCTATTACTTAAGTAATCAGGTGAGATAAATTAATCTTCTTTCCGTTTCCTTGTTAATTATATTATAATAATATGGAAAAGTCAACTAAAAAATACCTTTTTTCCTTATTTTATGGTAATTTATTAAGAAAATTATTAAATTAGAGACCTTAGGCTCTAATTTACCTCTTAAGACCTTAGGCTTAAGAGGATAATATATTATAACCATTCATGATTCTTTTTGATGTATATTCTTTTTACAATACTAACTATTAATACATATAAAATTACTAAAGACAATAAATATAGATAGAACTTAATACTCAATATTTCAAAATGGAATGATAAAATATTATGAAATAATATTGGAGTTACTATTGTTAATATACTAGATAGTAATGTTAATGATAATAATACTTTTGATGGCCTACTATTAAAAATATCTTTCGATGTACGAACATTATAGATGATCATAAGTTCTGTTATTAATGATGTTATGAACCAAGCAGTTTGAAAATAACTTTCTTTATCTATACTGTTATAGCCTAATAGGTGCCAGAATGTAAGAAATGCTAGTACATCTATTATAGAGCTTGTTATTCCCATTACTATCATAAATTTAGCTATTCCTTTTGTATTCCATTTTTTAGGGAATGTTATAAATTCTTCATCTACATTATCATATGGTATACCTATTTGAGAAAAATCATATATGAAATCTTGAAATAACATTTGTATTGGTAATAGTGGCAAGAATGGTAAGAAAATACTGGCTATCATTATACTAAATACATCTCCAAAATCTGCACTTAAAGCCATTTTCATATATTTTATGATATTACCATATACTTTTCTTCCTTCAATTATTCCATCTGCTATTACTTCTAAGTTTTTTTCTAGTAATATCATATCACTTGTTTCTTTAGCAATATCTGTAGCGGTATTTACTGAGAGACCAACATCACTTTGACGTAATGATGGCGCATCATTAATTCCATCTCCCATATAACCTACTACATGGCCATTACTTTTTAGTATTCTTACTACTCTTTCTTTTTGGATGGGATTTAATCTGGCAAATACATCTATTTCTTCTACTTTTATTGATAGGGCTTTATCACTTAATTTATCTATTTCGGCACCAGTTAATATCTCATCACTATTAATACCCGCTAATGATGCTACCATCGTAGTTGAATATGGATTATCTCCGGTTAATATTTTTGTTTTTACACCATACTTTCTTAATTTATTTATAACTTTCTTGACATCTTTTTTAGGTGAATCTAAAAAGGCCACAAAACCAATAAATGTCATTTCTTTTTCACTGTTTTCATCAAAAGATAGAACACCCTTCTCTGTCTTTTTAGCCGCTAAAGCTAGAACTTGCATACCAGAAGTGGCCATTTCTTTAGCTTTATTGGTAACAATGTCTATTAATTCTTTAGTTAAATCTTCTTCTTTACCTTTTACTTTTACTTTGGTACATCTTTTTAATACTTCTTCCATGGCACCTTTAGTTATCATGCGATAGGTATTTTTATTTCTAACGATTATACTCATTACCTTCCTATTATAATCGAATGGTATTTCATCTATCTTTTCATATTTTGGTAATATATTATCTAAATTATGTTTACTACCATAAATCATTATTGCTCTATCAACGATATTCTTCATACCTGAAGAATAATAACTATTTATATAAGCATACTCTAAAATACTGTTATCTTCATTTCCTAATACATCAATATATTTTTGAAGTACTATTTTATTCTCTGTAAGTGTACCCGTTTTATCAGTACATAATGTATCAATAGCCCCTAGATTTTGAATGGATTCAATATGTTTTACTAAAACTTTCTTTTTAGCTAAGGCTTTAGTACCTTTGGTTAAATTTACATTAACTATCATTGGTAACATACTTGGAGTTATTCCTACCGCTACGGAAAAGGCAAAAAGAATAGCCTCAGTAAAATTACTTCTTATTATTCCATCCACTAAAAGAATAATAAGACATATTACTACCATGAACTTTATTAACATATTAGTAATATCTTTCATTCCTTTATCAAATGCAGTTATATTTTTTTTGGTATTTATTTCTTTACCAATTTTACCTAAATATGTATCAAAGCCTGTTTTTACCACTATGGCCTTCGCAGTACCACTTATGACGCTTGAAGACATATATAGGACATTTTTTATATCAAATAGGTTATCATATTCTTTCTTATTAGTTTCTTTCTTTTCTACGGGAATTGATTCTCCTGTAAAAACAGACTCATTAACAAATAAATCTTTACTATTTACAACAATACAATCCGCTGGGATTATGCTTCCAGCATTTAAAGATATAACATCTCCTACTACTACATTTTCTACTTTTATTTCTAATTCTTTATTATCTCTTATTACTTTAGTGGTTGATACTATTTTACTTCTTAGTTTTTTATTAAATTTATATACTGAATAATCTTCTAGTACTTTGATAAGCATACTAATAATAGCTATTAATACGATTACTAAAGAACCTAGTTTATCTCCTAAAGAGAAGTTTATTACTGCTAAAACTAATAGTATTATGATAAATTCTTCTTTTAATGAATTAAATATAAAGTAAAATATACTTCTATTTACTTCTTTTATAACGATGTTTTTTCCATTATTATTTAATCTTTTTTGGGCTTCTTTATTAGTTAATCCTTCTTCTTTAGTATGATATTTTGTTAATATTTCTTTAGTAGTTAACTTTGATATTTCATTATAGTCTTTTAATATTAATATATCATCTATTTTATTATCTTTCATAGTATCACCAATATTATTATACATCAAAAATAATATCTTGCGTATATATTTCGATAAAAAAAAAGAAGAATTATTTCTCCTCTTTAAGATAATCAGGATCTACATTATCTTCTATGTCTTTAAGATCTTCTTCTGTTACTTCTTCTGGTATTTCATCCCATGGTTCTTCATCTTCTTCGATTGCTATTTTTACTTTGGTATCCCCTACTATTTCGACTCCTAGTTCTTTTTCGATATCTATTATTATACTATTATCTTTTTCTTTAGCAGAGATACAACTAGGTTGTTTTAAGCTTCTTACAATTATATCCTTATTACTTGAATCAGCTTCAGCTTTTTGTGATACTGTTACAACTTCTCTATATGGTATATTTTTGGTCATTACTGAAGTCTTAGTATCATTATCGTAGGAATACCATAAATTGACATCAAAGGAACCATCTATTTCAATTTTTCCATGTACTTCGTGTCCTTCAAATTTGTGATTTATTACCCAACATCCTAATACAGTATTAGGTGCAAACTCAGTATTTATTGTATAAGTATTACGATAATACTTTTTGCCTTTACCTACTACTGCTTTGGTTACTATTTCCTTATATGCTGACAAAGATATCACCCCTCACAATAATTTATGAAAGTATTAATAAAAAAGTACCATTTTTTTGTTTGGTACTTATATTTTACTAAATACATTGCTTAATTTATCGTTTATTATTAGTTTGGCTTTATCTTCATGGCCAATTGAACTACGATTTATTAAAACTAAATTTCCATGAAAATAGTCTACTAAATATGCCGCTGGATAAACTCTAAGAGATGTTCCTAAAACTATCATTAGATCTGATTTAGCTACCACTGTAATGGCCTCTTCCCATACATCTTCTGGAAGTGGTTCGTTATATAATACGACATCTGGCTTTATTATACCTTCGCAGGTACATCTTGGTATGCCACTACTATTAAAAACATAATTAGCATCATAATATTTATGACATTTAGTGCAATAGTTATTCATAATTGTTCCATGTAATTCTAATACTTTACTACTACCGGCTTTACTATGAAGACCATCTATATTTTGGGTTATTATTGTTACATCTTTACCTTTATCTTCTAATTCTTTTAGTTTTTTGTGTGTAATATTGGGTATGGCATTTAATGAATTTAATTTATCTTTATAAAATTTATAGAATTCTTCTGGATCATTTATAAAAAAATCATGAGATAGTATTAATTCTGGTGGGTAGTCATATTTTTGATTATATAATCCATCTTTACTTCTAAAATCTGGTATACCACTTTCTGTTGATACTCCTGCTCCAGTAAAAACTACTATTTTATTACTTTTATCGATGAGTTCTTTTAACTCTTTTATTTTTTCTTCCATATTATTACCTCTAATAATATTATAACACATCAAAAAAATGATGACTATAGTAAATCATCATTCTTAATGATAAATATATTTCGATCTTTGTAAAAGGCAAAGAATACATCTTCTAATTTTATATCTTTTTTATCTAAAAAATTATATACCCACTTTTTATCTTTCTTTAGATGTTTTATGGTATCTTCCTGTATATCTCCATCTAATATTAATGGTAATGGTAAAGGGCTTTTACCTGTTTCATATGGAAATACAGATAAGGTACCACTACTCTCTAAAATAGCATATTCTACTTCTTCAATACTTCTATAGCCTTTGTCTCTTAATTGAACTAATAAATCATCTAGGTTATATCTTTGCTTTAACATTTCATTATAATTTATTTTACCACCCTTTATTATTACTGATGGATTACCTTCTAAAAATATTCTAAATTTAGGTTTTTTTAAACTTAAATATGATAAGATACATTGAAGTAATACTAGTACTATTATAGGTATTAAAGAATATAACATACTTTTTTCATAGTCTTCTATACTTATTACTGTTAGTTCCGCTATTAAAAGAGATACTACTAAATCAGTTATGCTTAGTTGTCCTACTTCTCTTTTACCCATTATTCTGTATATTAAAAATATAAATAAGTAAAAGAATATTGTTCTAATTATTACTATTATCATTTTTATCACCATTATAATTATGAGAGATAGTATATTTTTTTATACATATTCATATTATTTAGTGGTGATATTATGTTTAAATATTTAAAAAGTTCTATATATACTTTATGTATATTAATAGGTAGTACTATTATTATTACTATTCTTAATTATTTTAATATTCTTATGGGGAATGTTCTTAAAATAACTGAGTTATTGATACCTATTATTTCTATTTTTATAGGTAGTTATATTTTAGGTAAGAGTTCTAATAATAAAGGCTATATTGAAGGATTAAAATATGGTATGGCATGGATAATATTATTTTTAATTATTAATCTTATTTCTAAAAATTTTACTTATCTTTCTTTAATTTATTATTTAATTCTTATTATAATAGCAATAGTATCCTCAATTATTGGTATTAATAGAAGAAAAAATTAGCAGGACTATGGTCCTGCTAATTTATATATATGTAGGATGATAACTACTGAAATTAGTATTCATAAAGTTTCTATTAGTTTCAGTATCTTTTAATTTAAGATTAACACTTGTTGGAACTCCTTCAAACATACCTGTGCTGGTTGTTAGATTAGTAAAATCTGCATTACTTAAATCTATTACATCAATATTTCCATTTCGTTGAAACATTAGTTTTGCAGATTTTAATTTTGATGTGTTGAAATTTGATAAATCCAGTTTAGAAAAATTGCATTGTCTAAACATTCCGTCCATATTTATTACATTTGAGGTATCAAAATTTGATAAATCTATTTCTTTTATGTTAGAACCTAAAAACATTTCTAACATTGTCGTTACATTTGATGTATTAAAATGCTCTCCGAAAATTATTTCTGTTAAGTTGCTGGTATTTTTAAATGTTCTTCCCATATCAGTAACTTTTGAGGTGTCAAACGAACTTAAATCGATATTGGTCAATTCTACACAATATTCAAACATACTTGACATGTTTGTTACTTTTGATGTATCAAACTTTGATAAATCTATGCTCTTTAAGTTTGCACAACTTGCGAACATACTACTTAAATTTGTAGCATTTGAGGTATCAATATTACTCAAGTCTATTGTTGTCATTCCACTCATGCCATAAAACATTGCATTAAAATTTGTTACATTTGAAGTATCAAAACTACTTATATCAAGTTTGCTTACTTTTGATGCTCTTGCAAACATATTGCTCATATTTGTAACATTACTCGTATTAAAACTACTCAAATCTAAAGATGTAATTTTACTAACGGATGCAAACATCCAGTTCATTGCTGTTACATTACTAGTATCAAAGGTGCTTAAATCCAATGTTTCTACACCTGAACCATAAAACATATATCCCATGTTTGTTACATTCGATGTATCTAGTTTAGATAAATCAATACTTTTCAACATATAAGTATTACAAAACATTTCATACATAGATTTTACATTGGAAGTATTAAAATGTTCACCGAAAATTATTTCTGTTAAGTTCTTAGTATGTGCAAACATGCCAGTCATATCCGTTATACCTGATGTATCTAAGTTTGACAAGTCTAGCAACGTTACATTAGTGAACCATTTAAACATATACGGAGTTGGATTAGCATATATAATATTATTACTACCTATAGTTATATCATAATTACCATTTGCATCTGCTTCATTATACCACATCTTTATTGTATTATCACCATTCT
>UQSR01000012.1 GCA_900543825.1 uncultured Mycoplasmatota bacterium | reverse complement strand
AAAAGCCCGGTTTTAATTCGTGAATATTGCGAAAGACTGCACTGCCGGGACTTCTTGCAGGCCCCAAGGAAAAAATCTCGTTTAAACCATCAGAATCGACGGCAGCCTCGACACCCGGATAGCAGAACAATCCCTTGATTTCCGAAGAAAAGATCAAGGTGTCATTTAAAAAGGTATAAAACAGCGGTTTGACACCAAAATAGTCACGAAAGAGATAAATCGTTTCGTGACGTTCATCATATACGGCAAATGAAAAGATACCGTCTACCTGTTTTACAAAGTCAGGACCGTATTCTAAAAAAGACAACAGCAGAACTTCCGTATCCGAGGTAGTACGGAAAGTATAGCCCAAAGAAGCAAGCTGCTGTTTTAGGTCCGGCAGATTATAAATCTCACCATTGAAGATCATCTGATACGAAAATCCGCTTGTTTCATATACCATCGGCTGGGAGCCGGTCTTTAAGTCGATAATGGACAATCTTGTGTGGGCAAGACCACAGCGTTTCGAGAGGGTAAAGCCACATTCATCAGGACCTCTGTGAAAGAGAACGGTTGTCATCTGTTTAAGGATCTGCTGATATTCTGCCTGATTCGCAGAGTAGTCAGCATAAGGGTTAAAAAAACCTGAAATACTGCACATAGTCACTCCTGAAAAAAAGAATTTTCTATTAGTTTATGAAAAATTAGAGGAGAGTATGCGGCAGATTGTGGTATAATAAAATTACAAAAAGACACTACAATAAAAGGGGTAATTGTATGATCAAATTAATCGCAACTGATGTAGATGGAACGCTTTGCAGGATCAGTACACCGAAGATCCACGAGGGATATTATGCAGCAGCACGGACACTTTTGGATAAGGGAGTAAAGTTTGTGGCAGCAAGCGGCCGCCAGTACCCGGCACTGGCACGTCTTTTTGATCCGGTACATGAAGAACTTCTTTATATAGCTGATAATGGGGCGCATGTGAGGGTAGAAAATAAAGATTTATATGAAATATTAAGATATGTAAGAGATAGAATTAATCCTAATAACTGGGATATGATGTATGAATTAGCAAAGAAATACTATGAACATTATGGTAATTTGAAAATACCACATAGTTTTAAAACAATAAATGGCTATGAATCAGATGAAAATGGCTATAATTTAGGTATATGGATTAATACTCAAAAAACGAATTATAATAAAAGTATTCTTTCTGAAGATAGAATAGAAAAACTTGAAGAAATAGGTATGATATTTGAAAGAGTAAATGATAATACATGGAATATGATGTATAAATTAGCAAAGAAATATTATGAACATTATGGCAATTTGAAAATATCACGTAGTTTTAAAACAGTAAATGGTTATGAAACAGACGAAAATGGTTATAAATTAGGTATATGGATTAGTTATCAAAGTGTAAAATATAAAAATGGTACTCTTTCTGAAGATAGAATAAAAAAGCTTAAAGAAATAGATATGATATTTGGAATTGGAAGGCAAGACGCCTGGAATATGATGTATGAACTAGCAAAGAAATATTATGAACATTATGGCAATTTGAAAGTACCTAAGAAGTTTAAAACAAAAAATGGCTATGAAACCGATGAAAAAGGTTATAAATTAGGTATATGGATTAATACTCAAAGAACGAATTATAATAAAAGTATTCTTTCTGAAGATAAAATAAAAAAACTTGAAGAAATAGGTATGATATTTGAAAATGCATATGAAGCTTTTTGGAACAAAATGTATGAATTAGCTAAGAAATATTATGAACATTATGGTGATTTAAAAATACCTAATAAGTTTAAAACATTAAATGGTTATGAAGTTGATGAAAAAGGCTATAGTTTGGGATTTTGGATTAGTAATCAAAGAGTAAAATATAAAAACGGTACTCTTTCTGAAGATAAAATAAAAAAACTTGAAAAAATAGGTATGATGTTTGAAAATGTAAATGACGATACATGGAATAAGATGTATGAACTAGCAAAGAAATATTATGAACATTATGGCAATTTGAAAATACCTCGTTTTTTTAAAACAATAAATGGTTATGAAACCGATGAGAAAGGTTGTAACTTAGGATTATGGATTACTACTCAAAAAACGAATTATAATAAAAGTATTCTTTCTGAAGATAGAATAGAAAAACTTGAAGAAATAGGTATGATATTTGAAAGAGTAAATGATAATACATGGAATATGATGTATAAATTAGCAAAGAAATATTATGAACATTATGGCAATTTGAAAATATCACGTAGTTTTAAAACAGTAAATGGTTATGAAACAGACGAAAATGGTTATAAATTAGGTATATGGATTAGTTATCAAAGTGTAAAATATAAAAATGGTACTCTTTCTGAAGATAGAATAAAAAAGCTTAAAGAAATAGATATGATATTTGGAATTGGAAGGCAAGACGCCTGGAATATGATGTATGAACTAGCAAAGAAATATTATGAACATTATGGCAATTTGAAAGTACCTCAGAAGTTTAAAACAAAAAATGGCTATGAAATTGATGAAAATGGCTATAATTTAGGATTTTGGATTGCTAATCAAAGAGTGAAATATAAAAATGATACTCTTTTCGAGGATAGAATGAAAAAACTTGAAGAAATAGGTATGACATTTAAAAATATAAATGGTGACACATGGAATAAGATGCGCGAATTAGCAAAGAAATATTATGAACATTATGGTGATTTGAAAATACCTAATGGGTTTAAAACAAAAAATGGCTATGAAGCAGATGAGAATGGTTATAATTTAGGAAATTGGATTAATTCTCAAAGAATGAATTATAAAAAAGGTAGTCTTTCAGAATATAGAATAAAAAAACTTGAAGAAATAGGTATGATATTTGAAAATGTAAATGATGATTCATGGAGCAAAATGTATGAGTTGGCTAGAAAATATTATGAAAATTATGGTGATTTGAAAATACCTCGTAGTTTTAAAACAGTAAATGGTTATGAAGTCGATGAGAAAGGTTATACTTTAGGAGCATGGATTAATACTCAAAGATTTAGTTATAAAAAAGGTACTCTTTTTGAAGATAGAATAGAAAAACTTGAAAAAATAGGTATGATGTGGAATATAAGAAAAGATACTGATACAAAGAGAATATTATGTGATAAGTATGGTATTGATAGTTCTTTGGTAGAGAATATATCTTATATGGAACTTTTTGCTAAAATTAATTATTTATTGGATAATAATATGGATATTATTATTGATGGTAAACTTAATCCTATATTTTTTATGAGTAATGAGAATATGATGATGAATTATGGTGTTTCTTTAAAAGATATGGTTAATATTTATACTAAGAATAAGAAGGCTAAATAGAGGTGAAATTATATGGAAAATATTGGTGTTGTTAGAGAGATTTTTATACCAAAATGTGATGATGAACTTAGTTCTGAATTGATTGGTTTTAAAGTATATGTATATGATTTGGATAAGGAGATTACTATTACTTTAAAACAAGATGAATATAATGTAGATATTTATAAAGATGATGAGGTTATTGTTATTAAAAATAATGATAGTTATGATATTATGTTATATGATGGTGATATAGATGTTTCTTAGAAGGTATTTAGATGATTTTTACTTTGATATGGTTATGAATAATTATGATATTTCTTATTTGGAAAGTATTGATGAGGATAATTTTGAAAAGATATATTGTTTGTTGAAAATGTATAATTTTTATTATATTAATGATATTATTTTGAATTATATAGAGATATTTTCTTTGGATATTGATGATGTTAAGAATGGTATTATTGAACTTAGGAATAAACTTGGTAGTAATTATGTATATATTATTGGTAATGATATGAGATATTTAGATTGTTTACTTAATAATTAATAGTAGTATTTTTTATGTTTTTATGATAAAATGGTTATTGATGAGGTGTTATGTATGAATGATAAACAAAATAAACAGATTACTAGTAGGGATGTAGATTTTGCTAAGTGGTATACTGATGTTGTTAGAGCTGCTAAACTTGCATGTTATTCTAATACTAAGGGGTGTATTGTTATTGAACCTAATGGTTATGCTATATGGGAAAATATGCAGAGTATTATAGATAAGAAGTTTAAGGAAACTGGGCATGTTAATGTGTCTATGCCAATGCTTATTCCTGAATCGCTTCTTAATAAAGAAGGGGAATTAGTAGAGGGATTTGCTCCTGAAGTTGCTTGGGTTACTTATGGTGGTAATAAGAAATTAGATGAGAGGCTATGTATTAGACCTACTTCTGAAACGGTATTTAGTGATTATTATGCTAATAATATTTCTTCTTATCGTGATTTACCTAAATTATATAATCAATGGTGTAGTGTATTAAGATGGGAGAAGGAAACTAGACCTTTTCTTAGAAGTCGTGAGTTTTTATGGCAAGAGGGTCATACTATTCATGAAACTCGTGAAGAAGCTGAAGCTGAAACTTTACAAATGTTAAATATTTATAATGATTTCTTTCATGATTATTTAGCTATTCCTAGTATTGTTGGTAGAAAGACGGAAAAGGAAAAGTTTGCTGGTGCTGAATATACTTATACAGTTGAAGCTCTTATGTATAATGGTATTACTTTGCAGTCCGCTACTAGTCATTTCTTTGGTCAGAAGTTTGCTCGTGCTTATGATATTAAATATACTTCTAGAGATAATAAGATTGATTATCCTTATCAGACTTCTTGGGGTTGTTCTACGAGAATGATAGGAGCTCTTATTATGGTACATTCTGATGATTATGGCCTTGTTTTACCTCCTAAAATTGCTCCTAAAAAGGTTGTTATTATACCTATTGGTAATGATTTGGAAGTATTATCTTTAGCTAATGATTATTTTGATAAGTTGAAACAAGAGGGTATTGAGGCTTATATTGATAATAGTGAAAAGAGTCCGGGATATAAATTTGCTGAAGCTGAAGTTCAAGGTATTCCAGTACGTATTGAAATTGGTAAGAGGGATTTAGAGAATAATATGGTTACTTTGGTTAGAAGGGATACTAGAGAAAAATTACAAGTATTTACAAATACTGATATTATTCATGATGTTAAATTACTTCTTCTTGATATTCAAAGAGATATGTATGATAGGGCTTTGAGAAGAAGAGAAGAGATGACTTATACTGCTACGGATATGGAAGAGTTTGCTAGTATTATGAATGCTCATCCTGGTTTTGTTAAAGCTATGTGGTGTGGTGATCCTAAATGTGAAGAAAAGATTAAGGAAATAAGAGGTACGAAATCTAGATGTATTCCTTTTAGTGATGAAAAAGTATCAGATAAATGTGTTGTTTGTGGTAAAGAGGCTAAGGATTTAGTTATTTGGGGAATGCAATATTAAGAATATCATAGTTTATACTATGGTATTTTTTTGTGTCAAATTTTGTCATATAATAGTTAAAAACTTGACTTAATTGTTAACTATTGGTATTATTTATTTAGTATTAATTTTGAAGGGAAGTTTGTTATGAAGAAATTAAGTATTATTGTTCCTTGTTTTAATGAGGAAGAGAGTATACCTTATTTTTATGATGAAGTTAAAAAGGTTACTAAGAATATGGATATTAAGTTGGAACTTATTTTTGTTGATGATGGAAGTAGGGATAAGACTTTAGAGGTTATTAAGAGTAAGACTGATGATAAGGAAGTTAAGTATATTTCTTTTTCAAGAAATTTTGGGAAAGAGGCCGCTATGTATGCTGGTCTTAGTATGGCTAGTGGTGATTATGTGACTATTATGGATGTTGATTTACAGGATCCACCTAGTTTATTACCTGAAATGGTTAGATTGATTGAAGAAGAGGGATATGACTGTGTTGCTACTAAGAGTACTAGTAGAAATGGTTATTCTTTCTTAAGAAAGACATTTACTAAATGGTTTTATGATATTATTGGTAAAATGTCTAAAACAGAGATGGTACCTGGTGCTAGAGATTATAGACTTATGACTAGACAAATGGTAGAGGCTGTTTTAAGTATGAAGGAATATAATCGTTATTCGAAAGGTTTATTTAGTTTTGTTGGATTTAAGACTAAATGGATTGAATTTGAAAATAAGGAAAGAGTAGCAGGTACTACTAAATGGAATTTTTGGAAGTTATTTTCTTATGCTTTAGATGGTATTGTAGGATTTAGTACGGCTCCTCTTACTATAGCTGCTTTTATTGGTGTTTTATTCTGTTTAATAGCTTTTATTATGATTATTGTTATTATTGTTAAAACACTTGCTTTTGGTGATCCTACTAGTGGATGGCCTAGTCTTGCTTGTATTATTTTTATGGTAAGTGGTATTCAGCTTTTATGTTTAGGTGTTATTGGTGAATATTTGGCAAAGATGTATATGGAAGTTAAAGATAGACCTATATATATTATTAAAGAAAGTAATGTTGATAAGAAATGAAAAAGATAAAAGAATTATATTATAAATATGAAGAGATTATCTCCTATTTAATAGTGGGTGGTTTAACTACGGTAGTTAGTTTGGCTACATATTATTTACTTGTATATACTATTCTTAATCCAAAAGAAGTAGTAGAATTACAGATTGCTAATATTATATCTTGGATTGCTTCGGTTACTTTTGCATATTTTACTAATAGGAAATATGTATTTAAAACTAAAGAGAAAATATCTTTTAAAGAGGGTATTAATTTCTATTTATCTAGAGTAAGTACACTTCTTTTGGATATGCTAATGATGTATATATTTGTTAGTGTTTTGAAATTTGATGATAAGGTTATTAAACTTATTGTTCAGATTATTGTTATAGTACTTAATTATGTATTAAGTAAGTTTATTGTTTTTAAAAAGAAATAGAGGTTTGGTATGAAAAAGAAAGATTATTACAATTATTTGATTTTAACTGGTATTGTCTTTGTTATTTATATGATTTTAACTCATTTTACTAATGTATTTGGGTCTGATACTGATTGGATAAATCAACATACTATAATTCCTGATTATTTTAGGCAATTATTTTATAAGACAGGTAATTTGATTCCTAGTTTTTCTTTTAACTATGGTGGTGGACAAAATATATTTAATTTATCTTATTATGGTTTTTTGAGTCCGATTATTTTACCTTCTTATTTATTGCCTTTTGTTAGTATGAAGACTTATATGACAGTAGTGGATTTTATTATTGTAGTATCCTCAGGAATATTATTTTATAAGTGGATTTTATCTAATAAGTATGATAGAAATATTTCTCTTGTTACTTCTATTATATTTGTTTTATCTGAATCACTTATATTTCAGATGCATAGACATGTTATGTTTGTTAATTATATGCCTTTTTTAATAATGGGACTTATGGGTGTGGATAAGTTATTTAATAATAATAAGAAGTCTTTACTTATTATATCGATATTTTTAATGATAATGACTAGTTATTATTATAGTGTTGGTGGTATTGTTGTTATTGGTATTTATTATTTATATAGGTATTTTAGTGATGATAGTAAACAGGGTATTAAATTATTTGCTAAGGATTTGGGTAAATTTATATTGTATATTTTAATACCTGTATTAATGGCGGGTGTATTACTTATTCCTACTATGTATACTCTTTTAAGTGGTAGAGGTAGTAGTGAGAGTGCTATAAAATTAACTTCTTTATTGGTACCAAATTTTAATTTTCATAAGATTTTTTGTGGTAATTATACTATTGGTTTATCTATGTTAGGGTTTATATCTTTATTATATTTGTTTTATAGTAGGAAGAAGAATAATGTTATTTTGGGAATATTATTAAGTGTTGTTTTCTTTATACCAATATTTATGTATATATTAAATGGTGGATTATATTTGAGGGCTAAGTGTTTTATTCCTTTTGCTCCTTTAATTGGATATTTGATTGCTTTATTTATTAATGATATTATTAATAATAAGATTGATATTAAGAAATTTATTATTTATATTTTATTTGTTTGTATATTATTATATTATTTTAATCAAAAACAATATTGTTATTTATACTTAATATTTATTTGTTTAATTCTTATATTATATAATAAGTTTAAATATAAGAATATTATTTATATTTCTTTATGTTTAGGTGCTTTTGGAATATGTTTATATACTAATTTTACTGAGGACTATGTAAGTAAGGATATGTATAATGAAATATTTAATGAAGATATAGAGAATAGTATTAATAATGTTATTTTAAATGATAATGATTATTATAGATCTAATAGTTTGATGAATCCTACTAAAACTGTAAATAAGATGTATAATGATAGGTATTATACTACTAATATTTATTCTTCTACTTATAATTATGATTATTTATATTTTGTTAGGGATGTATTTAAGAATAATAGGCTTGAATATAATTATTTTATGATTCCTTCTAGTGATAATATATTATTTGATACTTATATGGGTGTTAAGTATTTATATTCTAGTTATGATCCAGGACTTGGTTATGAGTCTATTGGCAATAATATGTATATGAATGATGATGTATTTCCTATGTTATATGCTAGTAATAATATTTTAAATGAAAAGGATTTTGATAGTTATGAATATCCTAATTATTTAGAACTTCTTCTTAATAATGTTATTACTACTAGTAGTAGTAATAATAGTATTATGAATAATAATACTGAGAAGGTTTCTTTGGAATATGATGTTATTAGTAATGATGGGGTAGATGTTACTAAGAATGATGATGGTTATGTTCTTAAAGTAAAAGATAAGGGAACTATAAATATTAGACTTAAAAATAAGTTAGAAAATAAATTATTATTTATTAATTTATATGGTCTTAAGGAAAATAGTTGTAAATATGATAATATTGTTATGTCTATTAACAATATGGATAATTTGTTAACTTGCAGAGGATGGACTTATGCTAATAAGAATTATACTTTTAGATATCTTATATCGGATAAGGTAATTCAAGATATTGATATTAAGTTAACTAAGGGTACTTATAATATTAAAGATATTGAAACTTATGTATTAGATTATGATAATGTTACTGGTATTAAAGATAGGTTTGATAAATTTAATATTACTAATTTTGATAATGATACAATAGAGGGTAATATTAATGTTACTAGAGATAATTCTTATTTTGTTACTTCTATTCCATATGATAAGGGATTTACTATTAAGATAGATAATAAGGTTATTTCTTATGAAAAGGTTGATAAGGCTTTTGTAGGTTTTCCTATTACTAAAGGTAAACATGATATATCTATTGTATATACTGCTCCAGGATTAAAATATGGTTTAATATTTAGTATTACTGGTTTTATAATTTATGGAATGGTTATTATTATGGAACATAAAAAGAGTAAGAAACTATAGATAAAACTATAGTTTTTTTCTATAATACGAAATAATGATTGTTTATATAGCGTAATAAATTGATAAAAAAGTGAAAAAATTACTCCGTGGCGTAATAAATTGACAAAAATTAACGCTTGTGCTATGATATTACTTAATTTGAAGGGGGTATTATGAGTAATAGTTATTTAGTTAGGGAGAATAATAATATTGATATTTATAATGATAAAGTTCAAAGTAAATTGTTGTTAATGTCTGATATTCATTATAATAATAATTTTAATTATAAAAAATTGGAAATGATAAATAATTTATTAGAGGAAAATAATCCTGATTATTTATTAGTATGCGGTGATATGTTTGACGAATCTTCTAATATTAATATTGATAATTTAATAAAATGGTTTGAAAGTATTAATAAATATGTAAGTATTATATTTAGTTTGGGTAATCACGATACTATGTATAAGGAAAATGGTAAATGGGTTCAGGGAACAAAGGAATATATATGTTATCTTAAGATGATAAAAAATGCTGTAGTTTTGGATAATTCTAATTTTAGAGAAAGTGGTATTAATTTTATTGGATTTAATAATTCTTTTGACTATTATGAAAAGTATAGGGAAGATAAGAGTATTTTTCTTAAAGAAATATTAGAGTTTTTTAGTAATATTGAAAAATTGAATGAAAATGATTTTAATATACTTATGTGTCATAGTCCTTATTCTCTTCAAATGATTAATCATTTGAAAGACATTGGATACTTTAAAAGTATTGATTTAATAGTATCTGGACATATGCATGGCGGATTAGTACCCCCTATAATGAAGAGATATATTGAAGAGCCTAAAGGAATTATTGCTCCTAATAAGAAATTGTTTCCGGAACATGCGCGTGGTGTCGTTTATAATGATGGTATACCTAATATTATAAGCGAGGGCGTGACTAAGTTGGCGGGTATGAAATTGATAGATAGTCTATATTCAGTTGATTATAAAAATATTAAACTTATAAAGAGAAAATAAACAGCTTAATTTTTAAGCTGTTTTTCTACTAGAGACTTATAGGCTCTAGTAGACCACGGAAGACTTTGGGCTGAAGTGGCAAGATAAGAAAAAATTTTTATTTACAAAGGAATAGTTATTTGTTATAATAGATATTGTATGAAAGGAAGATAATATGGAAATAGCAGTTATTATTATATCAATATTATTAATAGCTATAGTTTTGCTACAAAGTGGCAAAGCTGAAAGTGCTTCACAAATAATTCAAGGTGGATCTTCTGATTTATTTGCTGAGAGAAAAGAGAGAGGTTTTGAGTTATTTATTACTAGAGTTACTTATATTTTAGGAGTACTTTTCTTTGTACTTTGTTTAATAATATCATTATAATTAAGACTTAATATGTTTAAGTCTTTTTGTGTATAAAAAGAGGAGGGTTAGTATGAAAGAAATTATATTAGATAAGTTAAGAGATAATACTTCTCTTACTATTATGGAGTTAAATGATTTACTTGGTTTAACTACTATTGATGAATATAAAAGTTTACAAAATACACTTGATGAAATGGTAAGTGATGGTATTCTTTATTATAGTGATAAGAAAAAGAAATATTTACTTTTAGAAAATAGTCATTTGGTAAAGGGAACTTTATCATTAAATGAAAAGGGATTTGGTTTTATTATTATTAATAAGGATACTAAAGATGTTTATGTTAATGAAAAGAATATTAATGGAGCACAAGATGGTGACTTGGTTTTATTTGAATATTTAAATAAAGATAAAGAGAGACCTGAAGGTAGAATTATTAAAACTATTAAGAGAAATTATGAACCTTTGGTAGGAGAAGTTATATTAGTAGATGGTGAATACTTTGTTAAACCGGATAAAAAGGGTGCTAATATATATATTCCTAGAGATAATTTAAATGGTGCAGTAGAAGGTCATAAAGTAGTGGTTACTCCTTTAAAAGAGGGTAATAGAGTTGGTAAAATTACTAAGATTATTGGTCATAAGAATGATGTTGGTGTAGATATTTTATCTTTTGTTTATGAATATAATTTTAGTCCATCTTTTCCAGATGAGGTGGTAGAAGAATTAGATGATATTCCTTCTTATTTGACAGAAGAAGAAATTAATAAGGAATTATCTAGTGGTAGAAGAGATTTAAGAAGTGAAGAGATATTTACTATTGATGGATCTGATACTAAGGATATAGATGATGCTATTTCTTTATCTAAATTAGATGATGGTAAATATAAGTTGGGAGTACATATAGCGGATGTTTCTTATTATGTTAAGGAAGGTACTAAATTAGATGATGAAGCTTATTTTAGAGGTACTAGTGTATATTTAGTTGATAGGGTATTACCTATGCTTCCACATAAATTATCTAATGGTATATGTTCTTTAAATGAAAATGAAGATAGATTTGCGTTTTCTTGTGAGATGATTATTGATGATAAGGGAGATATTGGCCACTATGAAATATTTAAGTCTATTATTCGTAGTAGGAAAAAGATGACTTATGAAGAGGTTAATAAGATATTAGAGGAAAATACTACTAGTGAGGATTATAAACCATTTGAAAAGACTTTACTTTTAATGAATGAATTATCTAAGATATTAAGAAAAAAGATGATTCGTCGTGGGTATATTGAATTTGAAAGTACTGAGGCTAAGATTAAAGTTGATGAAAATTGTCATCCTACTCATATTGAATCTAGAGTACAAAGAAGTGGTGAGGAACTTATTGAGAACTTTATGATAGCCGCTAATGAAACAGTTGCTTCATCTATTTATTATAAGAATTTACCTGGTATATATCGTGTTCATGATAAACCTGATGAGAAGAGACTTGGTGAATTTATGAAGTTCTTATCTTTACATGGATATGTTGTTAATGGTAAAAATAAGATAGATAATCCTAAAGATTTACAGCATATTCTTAGTCAATTAGAAGAGGTACCAGAGGTAAGAGTACTTCATGATATGGCTATTCGTAGTCAGGCTAAGGCTGTATATTCTGATATTAATATTGGACATTTTGGTCTTGGTAGTAAGTGTTATAGTCATTTTACTTCTCCTATTAGGAGATATCCAGATTTGATTTTACATAGGTTACTTAAGGATTATAATTATAATTATAGTGATAGAATAATAAGTGAAAGAAAAGAAGAGTTACCTATAGAATGTGAACATTGTTCAATTAGGGAACAAGAGGCTCAAAATTGTGAAAGAGATGTTGACAAGATGAAGAAGGCTGAATATATGATGGATCATATTGGTGAAGTGTATGATGGTATTATATCAGGAGTAGTAGAGTTTGGTTTCTTTGTTGAACTTGAAAATACTATAGAGGGATTAGTTAAAGCTGAAAGTATTAAGGGAGATTATTATGTTTTTGATAATGATTTAATGGCTTTGATTGGCAAAAAGAGTAAGAAGAAATACTCTTTTGGAGATAAGGTTAAAGTAAAAGTTATAAGAGCTGATAAAGATAGATCAGAAATTGACTTTGAAATATATGATGATAAAATAACTAAGTAGGGGGATATTAATGGAAAATAGCATTATAGAATTACTAAGTAATAAAAGAAATAATAATTTAAAGGCTTTAGAAATAGCTAAAATATTAGGAAAAGATAAGGATGATGTATTAGATACTTTAAGAATATTGGGTAAAGAAGGTATTGTATATAAGAATAATGATAGATATATGTTAGTATCTAATACTTCACTTAGAAAGGGTATAATTAAAATTACTTCTAAAAAGGGTATAATTGTTGTATTAGAAGATGGTACAGAGTTAGATGTTGTATATAAAGATAAAGGGAAACTAAGGAATAATGATACTGTTTTAGTAGATTATGGTAGTCATAGGGGTGCTGCTAAGGTAGTTAAGATTATTGATAGGAAATACTATGATTATATAGCTGAAGTAGTAAAAGAAGGTAAGAAGTATATAGCTAGATGTGAAGATAAAGAAGATGTATATTTAAATGATATATATCCACTAGGAACTAAACTACTTATAAGTGGTGAAGATAATACTATTAAAGAGGTATTAGGTCATAAAGATGATACTGGTATGTTAGAAAAAGAAGTACTAGCACTTAATGGTTTTCCTACTAGTTTTAGTGATAAGTATTTAGAAGAAGTAAGTGAGAAAGAGAAAGTATTATCAGAAGATAATATAATGTATGAAAAAAGAAATGGTTTAAAGGATCAAAGAGATATTGTATCTGTTACAATAGATGGTGATGATACTAAGGACTTTGATGATGCTGTCTCCTATTATAATAATACTATTTATGTTCAAATAGCGGATCCTAATAGATATATTGAGGATAAGAGTGCTATGTGGGAAGAGACTTTAAAGAGAGCTATTTCGGTATATTTTCCTGGATGTTGTAATCCTATGATGCATGAGAGTTTATCTAATGGTATATGTTCTTTGGTACCAGGAGAGGATAGATATGCTCTATCTATGGGTATTAAAATAGATAATACTGGTAAAGTAATAAATTATAAGATAAACGAAGCTGTAATAAATAATAGAAAAAGAATGACTTATGGTGATGTTAATAAGTATCTAGAAGATAATATTGTTGTTTCTGGTTATCAGGAATATACTTCTTTATTAGATAATTTATATATGTCCGCTATGAAGGTAAAAAAGAGAATGTTAGAAGATGGTTTCTTAGAGTTTTCTTCTGATGAGGTTAAGTTTTTAATTGAGAATAATACAATTATTAATATTAAGGAAAGAAGACAGGGTAAGGCTGAAGAATTAATTGAATTTTTAATGCTTCTTCATAATATGTGTTTAACTGATTATTTCTTAAAGAATAAGTTACCTTTTATATCTAGATTCCATGATAGTCCAGATACTGATAAGTTAAATAGTTGGATTGGTCTACTTAAAAAGAGAGGATATAAAATTAATTTGGGTAAGAAGAAAGATTTTACTACTAATGATATTAGAGAAGTACAAAAAACATATACTGGTTCTAGAGAACAAATAATATATGATAAGATGGCCATTATGAGTCAATCTAAAGCTAAGTATTCCGCTACTAATATTGGACATTATGCTTTAGGATTAGATGCTTATTCTACTGGTACTTCTCCTATAAGAAGATTATCTGATACTATAAATCAAAGAATATTAAAAGATTCTATTCATTGTGGTATTAATTATACTAAAAGAAAATGGGAGAAGATTACTCCTTATATTGCTAGAATAGCTACTGATGGTGAACTTAGAGCTATTAAAGCTGAAAGAAAAGTAGATGATATTAGAAAAGCTGAATTTATGAAGCAATATGAGAAAGAGGAATTTGAAGTAATTGTAGCAAGTATTGGAGATAAATATTTAACAGTACTATATCCAGATAATATGATATATGGTAGATTATATTATAATGAAAGATATTTTCATCTTGGTAAAGATGGATATTCAATAGTAGGAGCTAATGGTGAAAAGATATTGATAGGGGATATGTTTATCGCTAAACTATCTAAGGTTAATACTGCTAATGGAGAAATAGTTTTTTCTAAGAAAACTAATGAAGTAAAAAATATGTATGAAGAAAGAAGTAAAAAGAAAGTTAGAAGAAGATAAACTTTCTTTTTGACTAATATAAGGAGAATATATGAGAAATAAAAGAAAAAAGGATAAGGTATTAAGAATATTTGTAGTTCTAATAATATTAATTATAGGAATATATTTTGGATATAATAAATTATTGAATAATCATAATAATATAAGTAGTGATAGTAAAGTAAATGTAGATGATAATAATCATAGTACTTCGATTAGTCTTATTATGGCAGGAGATAATCTTATTAATGATAAACTATATAATGCCGCTAAAAAGGATGATGGTAGTTATGATTTTAAGTCTATGTATAGTTATATTAAAGATATTGTTAAGAACTATGATTTAGCTTATTATAATCAGGAAACTATTTTAGGTGGTTCTGAAATAGGCGTATCTTCATATCCTGCTTTTAATTCTCCTTATGAAGTTGGTGATGCTACAATAGATACTGGTTTTAATTTGGTAAGTTTAGCTACTAATCATACTCTTGATAGAGGTGAGAAGGCTATTATTAATTCTCTTAATTATTGGAATAATAAGAGTAATGTATTAACGTCTGGTAGTTATTTATCTAATGATGATAGAAATAAAGTTAATATTAAAGAGGTTAATAATATTACTTATACTATGCTTAATTATACTTATGGTACTAATGGTATTAAAGTTCCTGAAGGTAAAGAATATTTAGTAAATATATGGCCTTGTACTGGTAATAATCCAGATAATGATACTAAGTATCAAGAATATAAAGAAGTGGTTAAGAAAGATATTTTAAGAGTTAGAGATAAAGTAGATCTACTTATTGTGGCAATGCATTTTGGAGTAGAATATACACATGTTCCTACTAATTATCAAATTGATATGGCAGAATTTTTATCTTCTTTAGGGGTAGATATAATTATAGGTACTCATCCTCATGTTATTATGCCTATAACATATATTAATGATACTTTAGTAATATATTCTTTAGGTAACTTTTTATCTGCTCAAGATACTAATAATGATTATAATACTACTGTGGGATTATTAAGTAGTATTAAAATTACTAAGAATATAGATAAAGATAATAATTCTAGTATTAAGTTAAGTGATTTAAATAATGAACTTATATATACTACTAATAAAGATGGATATAAAATTATTCCTTTTTCTAATCCTGATATTAAAGATTATCTTAATGACTATGAAAGAGTATATAATAAATATGCCAATATAGTTAGGAGTATAGATAGTAGTATTAATATTAATAGTTTAAGTTAAAAATGTGATAATAGTATAAATTACATATAAGTAGTTGAGTATATAATATTGTTAAAATATAGAAAATAATATATAATTATATATAGAAAAAGGTGATTACTATGGAAATATTAAATAGAAAAGCAAGATATGATTATGAAATAGAAGATACTTATGAAGCTGGTATTGTTCTTACTGGTACAGAGATTAAATCAATAAGAATGGGTAAAGTAAATATTAAAGATAGTTATGCTATTATTAGAAATAATGAAATTTATTTACTTAATACTCATATTTCTTTATATGAAGAAGGAAATAGATTTAATCATGATGAAGATAGAACTAGGAAACTACTATTACATAAAAAAGAAATACTTAAATTAAAAGATAAATTAGAAATTGAAGGATATACATTAGTACCACTTAAAATATATTTTGTTAAGAATAAGGCTAAGGTTTTAATTGGAGTAGCTAAAGGTAAGAAGAATTATAATAAAAAAGAGATAATTAAAGAGAGAGATATTCAAAGAGAAATGGAAAAGAGTTTGAAATATAGATAATGGATAGAGTAATAGATAAAACGAAACTACTTATTAAGGCTTTTGAAGATAGTGATATTATAAGAAATTTAGATCATTATAAAACTTTAGTAGTTAATAATAAGAAACTGTTAGAATTAATAGATAAGTATAATAATAGTACTGATGACTATGAAAAGATATCTCTTAAAAAGGAAATATATACATATCCAGAATATAAGGAATATATGAAATATTATAATGAACTTTTTTACTATGTTATGAATATAAATAATAGATTTAAAAAATATACTGATGTAAGAGGGTGCACTAAATGAGAGTAATAAGTGGTTATTTAAAAGGTAGAAATATTGATGGTTATGATACTATAGGTACTAGACCTACGATGAATAGGGTAAAAGAATCTATGTTTGCAAGTATTCAAGAATATATAAATGATAGCTTAGTACTTGATTTATTTTCTGGTAGTGGAAGCCTTGGAATTGAAGCTATATCTATGGGAGCTAAGAAATGTTATTTTGTTGATAATGGTAGGGAGATATTAAATATATTAAGGAAAAATATTAATAATCTTAATATTGAAGAGAAATCCACTATTATTAATAGGGATTATAGAGAAGCTTTATTATATTTTAAAAATAATAATATTAAGTTTAATATTATTTTAGTGGATGCTCCTTATAAGATGGAAGCTATGAATGAGGTTATAGAATTAGTAAATAAATATAATCTACTAGAAGATGATGGAATATTGGTATTAGAATATAGTACTGATATATTAAAAGATAATTATAGTAATCTTAGATTACTTAAAAGTAAGAAATATGGTGATAAATATGTAAATATTTATCTTAAGAAACCAATAAATTATTAAAGTATTGATATAATTTATTGGTAATTTAAATTACATTAAGAAGGCATTCCCATTCCGCTTGAAGGGGGGATACCTTCTTATTTTCTTTAAAAAAAGTATAAATATTTATCTTGATATAATTGACTAATATTTTATTTTATGTTAATATTATCTTATAGGATAGAGGAGGATTAATATATATGAAAAAATTAAATAGAAAAGGATTTACTTTAATAGAACTACTAGCAGTTATCGTAATACTTGCTGTAGTATTAGTAGTAACTATACCATCAGTAATATCTTCAATGAATAAAGCAAAAGAAAGTCAACTTCAAAATGCTGCTGATACTGCAACAGAATGGTTTACTAAACAATATGAATTAGCTACTTTGGGTACTGTTGCTGGTGATCCAGATGATGCTTATACAACTTTTGTAAATAATCTTACTGATAAAAAGTTACCTACTGCTGAACCAAGTGATGACAATTTAACTCCAGAAGTATTAAAAGCTGCTGGTGTTACTGATGCTACTGGTTTGTCTGGGTCGGTTCATTTAAAAAACGGTAAAGTTTGTATTAAGCTTACTGCTGGTACTACTGCTGATGGAAAAACAAGTCCATTTTATGTTAATGGTGGTAAAAGTAACACAGTTAGTGGTTCAGGATGTTAACAATTAATTAAGAGGAGAAATCCTCTTTTTATTTTTGGTAAAATATAGTATAATATATTTAGGGTGATAAGAATGAGTTTGATAATAGGAAGTCATGTTTCTTATAAGAGTAATAATCAGTTAGTAGGAAGTGCTCGTGAGGCTATTGGGTATGGGGCTAATACGTTTATGTTTTATACTGGTGCTCCACAAAATACTAATAGGGGAGATATTAGGTCTGAATTTACGGATGAGGCTAAGAAGTTAATGGATGATAATGGGATTGATATTAATAATGTTATTGTTCATGCTCCTTATATTGTTAATTTGGCTAATATGAATAATTTTAATTTTTCTGTTTCTTTCTTAAAAGAAGAGGTAAAAAGATGTAGTACTTTGGGAATTAAATATATGGTTCTTCATCCTGGATCAGCGGTTAATGTATCTAGAATAGAGGCTATTGAAAATATATCTAAGGGTCTTAATTTGATACTTGATAATGATTATGATGTAAAAATATTACTTGAAACTATGGCGGGTAAAGGTAATGAAATTGGTAGATCTTTTGAGGAGATTAGGGATATTATTGATAAAATTAACTTTCCTGATAAAATAGGGGTATGTTTGGATACTTGTCATCTTAATGATGCGGGATATGATATTGGCAATTTTGATAATGTTCTTGATTTATTTGATAATATTGTTGGTATTGATAAAATATATTGTGTACATATTAATGATAGTATGAATGTTATTAATAGTCATAAGGATAGACATGCTAATATAGGTTTTGGTACTATTGGTTTTGATAATTTACTTAGTGTTATTTATAATAAGAGACTTAGTGATATACCTATGATATTAGAGACTCCTTATGTTACTAAGGACGATAATTCTAAAGAGAAGATATATCCTCCTTATAAATATGAAATTGAAATGATAAGAAATAAGAAATTTGATAGTGAAATGATAAATAAGATAAGAGAAGGTTAATCTTCTCTTATCTTATTTGTAAAATTATCTATTATGTTTTTATATTTTGTTATTAGTTCTTCTATTTTGGTATATGTTAATGGTTTTACTTTGTATTTTATTTCAGATAGTGTTTTCTCTATGGGGTAATAGATAATATTTTTATAGTTTGTTTTGATATAATTATATACTATGTCTAACTCTTCTTTATCTAATTTTATTCCTTGCTTTTGGGCATAGTTATTAATATCTTCTTTTTTTAATTTGTTTATGTATTCTGTTATCATATAAATATTCATTATTTCACCTAATTAACTATATGTATATTTTTACTTTTTATGATATAATAATAAATGGAGGCTTTGTATGGGTAGAAAGTTTGGAAAAAAGGTGTTTTCTTTAGGTGATTTATTTACATTTAGAAGTAAGAAAATTAATAAAACTAGTAAGAAAAGAAAGAAAAGTAAACTTGAAATTAAGAAAAAAACAGGACCTATTAATAAGAAACATAAGTGTAATGATAAACATCTTGATGAGATTATGAATAGGAGATTTGGTTTGATTATTGTTTTGCTTATTTCTATATATTTAGTTATTGGATGTAGACTTTTTAATCTTCAGATACTTAAGAATAGTGAGTATAATGATAAACTTGCTATGGCTACTGAAAAGACGATTGAAAGTACTAGTGCTCCAAGAGGTAGAATTTATGATAGGAATCATAAGTTACTTGTAGATAATGAGGGTATTAAAACTATTTATTATAAGAAACAAAATGGTATTACTACTAAGGAAGAGATTGAACTTGCTTATGAGGTTTCTAATAATATTGATATTGATTATTCTAAAATAGATGATAATAAACTTAAAGATTTTTATTATAAGTCTCATTATAAGGAATGTAGAAAAAAGATTACTGATGAGGAATGGGATTTATATAATAAGAGAAAACTTAATGATAAGGATATTGATAAACTTATATATGAGAGACTTGATGATGAGATTAGTGAATATACTGATAGTGATAAGAAGGCTGCGTATATTTATTATTTGATGAATAAGGGTTATTCTTATGCTGAGAAGGTTATTAAGAATAGTGATGTTACTGATGCTGAGTATGCTTATATTAGTGAGAATATTGATAATTTAAAGGGATTTAATACTAAGCTTGATTGGGAAAGGGTTTATTTGTATGGTGATACTTTTAAATCTATTCTTGGAAATGTTTCTTCTAATACGCAGGGTATTCCTTCGGAATTATCTGAGGAGTATTTGAAGAGGGGATATACGCTTGATGATAGGGTTGGTATTTCTTATCTTGAATATCAATATGAGGATTATTTGAGAGGAACTAAGGCTAAGTATAGGTTACTATCGGATAATAGTTATGAGCTTGTTAGTGAAGGTAAGAGGGGTAATGATATTGTTCTTACTATTGATATTGAACTTCAGAAGTACTTAGAAGATGTTCTTAGTAATGAGGTATTAAATGCTAAGGGTGAACCTGGTACTCAGTATTATAATCGTTCTTTTGCTATTGTATCTGATCCTAATACTGGGGAGATATTAGCTATGGCAGGTAAACAAGCTGTTTTGAAAAATGGTTATTATCAAATTGTTGATTATACTCCTGGAATTGTTACTCTTCCTGTTACTCCTGGTAGTGTTGTTAAGGGTGCTTCGATGATGGTAGGATATAAGTATGGGGCAATTGATATTGGTACTGTACTTAATGATGAATGTATTAAGATTAAGGATACGCCTCTTAAGTGTTCTTGGCAGACTATGGGACCTATTGATGATGTTTATGCATTGCAAAATTCTTCGAATGTATATCAATATAAGATTGCTATTAAGGTTGGTAATGGTAGTTATGAATATAATCAAGGATTAGCATTAGATGAGAGTGCATTTGATAAATATAGAGAAATGTATGCTGAGTTTGGTTTAGGAGAAAAAACGGGAATTGATCTTCCGGTAGAAAGTTTGGGATTCATGGGTAAGAGTAGACTTCCTGGTCATTTACTTGATTTCTCTATTGGACAGTATGATACTTATACACCAATACAGTTATCGCAATATATTAATACTATTGCAAATAATGGTGTTAGGCTTAAACCATATTTATTAAAAGAGGTATATAAACCTAGCGATAGTGGTGATACTTTTGGTTCTCTAATATATAAGGCTAATGTTACGGAACTTGGTAAATTATCTGTAGAGAAGAAATATATAGATAGGGTAAGAGAAGGATTTTCTGCGGTTGTTACTAAGGGACTTGGTTATGGTTATATGGGTAATTATACTAATTCTGCTGGTAAGACTGGTACTAGTCAAAGCTTTATTGATACTGATGGTGATGGTAAAGTAGACACTGAAACTATTACTTCTTCATTTGTCGGATATTCTCCTAGTGATAATCCTAAAATGAGTATAGTAGTGGTATCTCCTGATATTAGTGTTCCGGATTCTACTACTTATGGTGTAACCAGAAATATATCTGCACAAGTTGTAAATAAATATTTTGAACTTAACGGTTAGAGAAGAGACTAGTAAATAGTCTTTTTTCTTTATATTTGCATATATTATGGTTGTATGTAAAGAAATGTTTAAAAAGTACTTGACTAATTTATATAAAAATGTTATTATTAATTCGTTCGTGAATTTAGGTTTTACTATGGGTAAAACTTATATTTAAGATTGAAAATGAAACACCAGGATATGTGTAAGAAAGGAGTGATATAATGCCTACAATTAATCAGTTAACTAGAAAACCTAGAACTAAGAAAGTAAGAAAGAGTAAATCTCCAGTATTATTAGTAGGAAAAAATAGTATCCAAAAGAAACAAACTGTACAAGTTTCACCTCAAAAGAGAGGAGTTTGTACTAGGGTTGGTACTACTACACCTAAGAAACCTAACTCAGCTTTAAGAAAATATGCGAGAGTAAGATTATCTAATGGTATGGAAGTTACTTGTTATATTCCAGGTATCGGACACAACTTACAAGAACATAGTGTTGTTCTTATAAGAGGCGGAAGAGTTAAAGACTTAATCGGTGTTAGATACCATATTATTAGAGGTACTTTAGATACTGCTGGAGTTCAAAACAGAAAGCAAGGTAGAAGTAAGTACGGTGCTAAAAAAGATAAGAAATAATAATTATTAATAATATTGGAAGGAGGATAAACTATGAGAAAGAGACAAGCTACTAAAAGAGATGTTTTAGCAGATCCTATTTATAATTCTAAGGTGGTTACTAAGTTAGTTAATCATATTATGAAAGATGGTAAAAAAGGTACTGCTCAAAAGATTATATATAATGCTTTTGATATAGTTAAAGAAAAAACTGGTGAAGATCCTATGGTAGTATTTAATAAAGCTATGGATAATATTAAACCAGGTCTTGAAGTTAAGTCTAGAAGAGTTGGTGGAGCTAACTACCAAGTACCAGTTGAGGTTAAACCTGAAAGAGCTCAAGCTTTAGCTTTTAGATGGTTAGCTCAATATGCAAGATTAAGAGGAGGTCATTCAATGGCTGAAAATCTTGCTAATGAAATTATTGATGCATCTAATGGAACTGGCGCATCTGTTAAGAAGAAAGATGATACTCATAAGATGGCAGAAGCTAATAAGGCATTTGCTCATTATAGATGGTAATAGAAAGGAAAAAAGAATTATGGCTCGTGAAATAAGCTTAGATCATACAAGAAATATTGGAATTATGGCTCATATTGATGCTGGTAAGACTACTTGTACTGAGAGAATTTTGTTCCATACTCATAAGATTCATAAGATTGGTGAAACTCATGATGGTGAATCGCAAATGGACTGGATGGCTCAAGAGCAAGAGAGAGGTATTACTATTACTAGTGCCGCTACTACTGCATTTTGGAAGGGTTATAGATTTAATATTATTGATACTCCAGGACACGTTGACTTTACTATTGAAGTTCAAAGAAGTTTAAGAGTACTTGATGGTGCTGTTTTACTTATTGATGCTCAAGCAGGTGTTGAACCTCAAAGTGAAACTGTATGGAGACAAGCAAATGAATATGCTGTACCTAGAATTATCTTTGCTAATAAGATGGATAAAATGGGAGCTGACTTCTATTTTAGTTTAGGTACTATTAAAGATAGATTAGGGGCTAATAGTGCTGCTATGCAATTGCCTATTGGTGCTGAATCTGATTTTAATGGTGTAATTGATCTTGTTACTATGAAAGCATACCATTTTGATGGTAAACAAGAAGAAAATTATACTGAAATTGATATTCCAGAGGATATGAAAGATAAGGCTTTGGAATATAGAAATATGTTAATTGAAGCTGCTGCTGATTTTGATGAAGAATTAATGATGAAATATCTTGATGGTGAGGAAATTGGCGTAGATGAACTTAAGAAAGCTATCAGAAAAGGTGTATTAAAAGCAGAATTCTTCCCTGTTATGTGTGGAACTGCTTTGGGTAATATGGGTGTTAAGTTATTACTTGATGCTGTTGTTGATTATTTACCTGCTCCTACAGATGTTGCTTCTATTGAATGTACTGATCCTAAGGGTAATGTTGTTCTTAGACATCCATCTGATTCTGAACCTTTTACTGCTTTAGCATTTAAGATTGCTACTGATCCTTTTGTAGGAAGACTTACTTTCTTTAGAGTATATTCTGGTACTTTAAAGAGTGGTTCTTATGTACTTAACTCTACTAAGAATGTTAAGGAAAGAATTGGTAGAATACTACTTATGCATGCTAATCACAGAGAAGAGATTCCTGAGATTTATGCTGGTGAAATTGGTGCTGCTGTAGGTCTTAAGAATACTACAACTGCTGATACTTTATGTGATGAAAAGAAACCTGTAATAATGAAAGGTATGGAATTTCCTGAACCTGTTATTACTCAGGCTGTTGAACCTAAGACTAAAGCTGACCAAGAAAAGATGGGTATTGCTCTTCAAAAACTTGCTGAAGAGGATCCTACATTTAGAATGCATACTGATCCAGAAACTGGTCAAACTACTATCTCTGGTATGGGTGAATTACACCTTGATATCATTGTAGATAGAATGAGAAGAGAATTTAATGTTGAAGCTACTGTTGGTGCTCCAATGGTTGCTTATAGAGAAACTATTACTCAAATGGGTGAGTGTGAAGGTAAGCATATTAAACAATCTGGTGGACGTGGTCAATATGGTCATGTTTGGATTAGATTTGAACCAAATCCTGAAAAAGGTTATGAATTTGTTGATAATATTGTTGGTGGTGTTGTTCCTCGTGAATACATCTCTGTTATTGATAAAGGATTACAAGATGCTATGCAAACTGGTATTCTAGCTGGATATCCTATGGTAGACGTTAAGGCTACATTATTTGATGGTTCTTACCATGATGTAGACTCATCTGAAATGGCATTTAAGATTGCGGCTTCACTTGCTTTAAAAGAAGCTAAAAATAAATGTAAACCAGTATTACTTGAACCAATAATGAAAGTAGTAGTTACTGCTCCTGATGAATATACTGGTGCGGTAATTGGTGACTTAACTGCTAGACGTGGTAAACCACAAGGACAAGAATCAAGAGGTAATGCTATTGCATTTACTGCGATGGTACCACTTGCTGAAATGTTTGGTTATGCTACTAGTTTAAGAAGCTCTACTCAAGGTAGAGGTAACTATGTAATGGAACTTGATCATTACGAAGAAGTTCCTAAATCAATTGCTGATGAAATCATCAAAAAAAATGGTGGAAATTAGTAAAAATACTTGAAAAAATATCATAATATGATAAAATAGAATATGTAATATTAAGAAAGAGAGGAAATTATAATGGCAAAAGAAAAATTTGATCGTTCAAAACCACACGTTAACATTGGTACTATTGGACATGTTGACCATGGTAAAACTACTTTAACAGCTGCTATTACTAAAGTATTAGCTGATAAAGGTGGAGCTGAATTTATGGATTATGCTAATATCGATAAAGCTCCAGAAGAAAGAGAAAGAGGAATCACAATCAACACTGCACACGTTGAATATCAAACTGCAAAGAGACACTATGCTCACGTTGACTGTCCAGGACATGCTGACTATGTTAAAAACATGATCACTGGTGCTGCTCAAATGGATGGTGCTATCCTTGTTATTGCTGCAACTGATGGTCCTATGGCTCAAACTAGAGAGCACATCTTACTTGCTAGACAAGTTGGTGTACCTAGAATGGTTGTATTCTTAAACAAATGTGATATGGTTGATGATGAGGAATTATTAGACCTAGTTGAAATGGAAGTAAGAGAATTACTTACTGAATATGGATTTGATGGAGATAATACTCCAATTATTAGAGGTTCTGCTCTTAAAGCTCTTGAAGGAGATCCTAAGTATGTTAAGGCTATTGAAGACTTAATGGATGCTGTTGATGAATGGATTCCAACTCCAGAAAGAGATAATGACAAACCATTCTTAATGTCTATTGAAGACGTATTTACTATTACTGGTAGAGGAACAGTTGTTACTGGTAGAGTTGAAAGAGGACAATTAAAACTTAATGATGAAGTTGAAATCGTTGGATTAAAACCTACTAAAAAGACAGTTGTTACTGGTATTGAAATGTTTAGAAAACAACTTGATTTCGCTGAAGCTGGAGATAATGCTGGTGTATTATTAAGAGGTGTTGATAGAAGTGAAGTTGAAAGAGGACAAGTTCTTGCTAAACCTGGATCAGTTCATCCACATAAGAAATTTAAAGCACAAGTTTATGTACTTTCTAAAGAAGAAGGTGGAAGACATACTCCATTCTTTACAAACTACAGACCTCAATTCTATTTCAGAACTACAGATGTTACTGGTGTAGTTACATTACCAGAAGGAACTGAAATGGTTATGCCTGGTGATAACGTTACTATGACAGTTGAATTAATTGCTCCAATCGCAGTTGAAAATGGTACTAAATTCTCTATTAGAGAAGGTGGACACACTGTTGGTGCTGGATCAGTTACTGAAATTATTGAATAATTGAATTAAGGATACTCGAATGAGTATCTTTTTTTTTGACTTTATTTAGTTATTTTGTTATAATATTATGATGAAAAAGAGGAGGTATTGTATGAAAGTTAAATATACTTTATTACATAATGATAAGAATACTAAAGCTAGATATGGTACTCTTGAGACTAATTATGGTAAGTTTGAAACTCCTATGTTTATGCCAGTTGGAACACAGGCTACTGTTAAAACTTTAGATACGTCAGAACTTAAGGAAATTGGATCTGCGGTAATTTTGTCTAATACTTATCATTTATGGCTTAGACCGGGTGCTGATATTGTTAAAAAGGCTGGAGGATTACATAAATTTATGAACTATGATGGTCCTATATTAACTGATAGTGGTGGCTTTCAAGTATTTAGTTTGGCTAAGAAGAAAGATATTAGTGAAGAGGGAGTTATTTTTAAGAGTCATTTGAATGGTGAAAAGTTATTTTTGACTCCGGAAAAAAGTATTGAAATTCAGAATAAATTAGATAGTGATATTGCTATGAGTTTTGATGAATGTCCTCCTTATCCTGCTACTTATGAATATATGAAGAATAGTGTTGAAAGAACTCTTAGATGGGCTAAGAGGGGTAAAGATGTTTTTGATAATCCTAATCAAAGTTTATTTGGTATTGTTCAAGGTGGAGAATTTGAAGATTTAAGAGAATGGTCTTGTAAGGAGACGGTTAAGCTTGGTTTTGATGGTTATTCTATAGGTGGTACTTCAGTTGGTGAAGACAAGCCTACGATGTATAAGATGATTGAATATGGTATTAAGTATTTACCTGATAATAAACCTAGATATTTAATGGGTGTAGGAGAACCTACTGATTTGTTTGAGGGAGTAGAAAGAGGCGTTGATATGTTTGATTGTGTTCTTCCTACTAGACTTGCTAGACATGGACATGCTTTTACTAAATATGGTAAGATTAATTTGAAAAATGCTAAATATAAAGAAGATTTTACACCAGTAGATAGTGATTGTGATTGTAAATGTTGTAAGAATTATACTAAAGCTTATATTAGACATTTATTAGTGGCTAATGAAACTTTAGGTCAAAGACTTTTATCTATTCATAATTTGAGATTTTTAATTAGAATAATGGAGAATATTAGAGAGGCTATTAAGGAAGATAGATTTTTAGAATTAAAAGGGGAGTTTTATAAGTGTTATAAGGGTGATAATAATGAAAAATAATGAGTGTTTTGTTAAATTGATACCTATGAATAATATTGGTTTTCTTGATTTAAGAAAACTTGCTAAGAATTGTTATGAAAATGGTAATTTATTTATTTCTGGTAAAGATTTTTCAGTGTTTAATTTTTGCTTTTCTGATGGTATTAATGTATGTGCTATAGAGAAAGATGATAGATTGTATGAAAAGATGACTAATAGGGAAATATCTTTAAATGGTATTGATAGTATTAAAGATGGCTTTATTGCTATTAAAAGTATTCCTTTAGAGGTTAGCAATGATGATAAGGGTATTATTACTTTCTTTGATATGTGTAAAAATAGAAGAAATAAGATTGAATGTCATGTTAAAGAATATGTTTTTGATGTTATGAGTAATGATTCTCTTATTATTAAGTATATGAATGATGTATTAGATGGGGATAAGAATGTTTCTTTTAGAAGAATATATATTTATAATAAGGAATTAAGGATATTTAAAAGTTATATTATGCCTTTAAAGAGAATTGATAATATAGATAAGCTTGTATATAAAGATATTACTTTTGGTTATGAATTTGATAAGGATAATGAATATATATTTGTTTCTGATATGAATATTATACCTGATATTAATGATTTTGATATTATATCTGGTGTATATGATTTTATTAATGATAGGGATTGTGTTTGCAGAGAATTTGATGATGTTCTTGGTACTAAGAATAATAAGGTTAGAATATATAATAAGTAATATAAATATTTATTTTTGATGGATTTAGAGGTGGATATAGTGAAAAATAAGAAGATTAATGTTCAAAAAGCAATTAAAATGACTTATAAGGAAAATAAGAGAAGTTCTTTGGTTATTTATTTGGTTTTGAGATTTTTGGTTATTATATGTATGATATTACAAATATTAAGAGGGGATTTGAATAATGCTTTATTATGTTTGTTGTCTCTTATATTATTATTTGCTCCTTTATTTATTCAAAATAAGTTTGAGATTACTTTGCCTAATGATTTAGAAATTGCTATTTATTTATTTATTTTTTCTGCTGAAATATTAGGGGAAATTGATAATTTTTTTGGTATAATTCCTTATTGGGATATTATATTACATACTATTAATGGTTTTTTAGCTACTGCAGTTGGTTTTTCTTTAGTTGATTTATTAAATAAAAATAGTAAGAATATTAATTTGTCACCATTTTATTTGTGTTTGGTTGCTTTTTGTTTTTCTATGACTATTGGTGTGTTATGGGAATTTTTTGAATATAGTTGTGATAAGTTTTTAAATGTTGATATGCAAAAGGATACGGTTATACAGAAGATTTCTTCGGTTGCTTTGAATCCTGATGGTGAGAATAAGGCTGTTGTGGTTGATGATATTGGTAAAACTATTATTTATGATACTAATGGTGATGTGCTTCAGGTAATTGATAATGGTTATTTAGATATTGGTTTAAATGATACGATTGAAGATTTATTTGTTAATTTTATTGGTGCTATTGTATTTAGTTGTTTTGCTTTTTTTGATTTGAAACATAATAAAAATAATTCTTTTATTAATAGATTTGTTCCTACTAAGGGTAATAATAAGCTTATTAAATCTATTTAATTTGTTATATTATGGTGAATGAGCGTAATGCTGTATTATATATAGATACTTAAAATAAAGTTGATTTTAAATATGGAAATATAGATGAAATATTAAGTTTTTTTATAATAAAACTTATTCTCCATTGTCTGTTTATTTTGAATTAACTAATTGTTGTAATTTTAATTGTCCTTTTTGCTATATAAATATACCAAATTGAGAAATAATATTTTAGATTATAAAAAGGAGACTAAATTAAATATGAAAAATAAATACGATACTAAAGAATTAGAATGTGAAAGATTGGTTTTAAAAAAAGGTACTAGTGAAGATTGCATTAAAGTATATGAATATGATATGTTAAAGTGTAGGGGAGTAGGAGGTATTAATGTATTAGAAAAGTCTTTAAACAAAATAGATTTTATTGGTAGTGATAGTGAGAAATATTATGATGAATGTATTAAGAATAGGATGTATGATTGGTATGTTTATTTAAAAGACGGTACTCCTATTGGAAATGTAGTAGCGGACAGAGAAGATAATAGTATTAATTCAATAGAGTTATCTTTTAATATGCATCCTAACTATTGGAGAAAAGGGTATATGACTGAAGCGGTTAAGTGTATTATTAATTATTTATTAGATAATTATTATGATAATATTATTATTGGTTATGATACTGGTAATGTTAGGAGTAAGTCATTTATAGAAAAACTGGGTTTTAATTATTATAAAACTATTAAGAATGTTTATGAAAAAAATGGTATTATGATTGATACTACTTTGTTAATTATGAATAAAAATGATTGGAATTTATAATGTCTCAATACTTTTTATTTTGTAATATATTTTTAATAAGCTTATTAAATCTATTTAATTTGTTATTATGATAGACTTTTTTATATAAATTTGATACAATTATTATTGTAAGGAAAGTGATGGTATGTATTGTATTAATTGTGGTAATAAATTAGATAAGTGGGCTATGTATTGTCCTAAATGTGGTGTTTATACTGATAATTATATTAAAAGTATGAGGGATAAGCCTAGTTTTATATTGGAATTTTTTTCTTTCTTTTTTCCTTTGTTTGGGTTTATTATATATTGGGCTTTGCATAATAATAAACCTAATAGGGCTGATTTATGTCTTAGATATGCAGTGTTTGGGATTTTTATGAATATTCTTATAGGTATAATTAATTTTATTGGAACTACTATTAATGGCTGAAGTATTGTATTTTTATTGAATTTATGTTAGAATATTAGTTGTAAAAAAAAGGAGATTTTATGGAAGATATTATTTTGAATACTGAAGAGAAGATGATGTTATCGATTGAGGCATTAGAAAATAGATTTTTAAATGTTAGAGCTGGTAGAGCTAATCCTAGTATGCTTGATGGGGTTATGGTAGAGTATTATGGTACTCCTACTCCTATTAAGAGTTTAGCAAATATCTCTGTACCGGAGGCTAGGCAATTATCTATTAAACCTTTTGATAGATCTTGTTTGAGTGCTATTGAGAAGGCTATTTTTGAGGCTAATTTAGGCGTTACTCCTAATAATAATGGAGAGGTTATATTTATTGTTATTCCTCCTCTTACTGAGGATAGAAGACGTGAACTTGTTAAACAGGTTAAACAAATTGCTGAAGAGGGTAAGATTGCTCTTAGAAATATTAGGCAGGATGCTAATAAGGCACTTGAAAACTTAGAGTTACCTGAAGATGAAGAAAAAAGGGGTAATGAAAAGGTACAAGAGTTGATTAATGAATATAATAAAATTATTGATGAGAAATTAAAGGAAAAAGAAAAAGATTTAATGACTATATAGTTATGTGGGGTGTTTGGTTATGAAGAAGGTTTTTATTCCTTCAATGGATGATTTATATAAAATGCAGGATATGCATATAAATATATTACCATATTTATATGCTAAGGCTATTGAAAGATTATGTATTGAGTATAATAATTATCCTAAGATGGGGAGTATACTAAGAAATGAATATAAATATTTACGTGAAGATCCAGTTATTGCTAAGGCTATATGTATGATGTATCCTAGTGAGATTATGTATTCTGATATTGTTAAATATGATGCTGGTTTAGCTATGAAATTAATTAGTGAACCTAAGAATAATGATATTTATAGATTGGATAATATTTCTTATTTTGGTAATAATTTGGATAGTAATTTATTAATTCAAAAAGAAGTTATAAGAATATTATATAATGAGATTTATAGTAATCCTAAGTATCGTTTTGAGTATAAGAATAGTAATATTTTAGATGATATTTTTATGGGAAGATTTAATACAACATTATTTTTAGATGATATTACTAAAAAGCAGCTTGGTTATATTGAACCATATTATGGTTTAGATAGTGATATGTTATCTAATATGATGGAACGTTATGTGAATAGATATGGTATTGATTATACGTCTAATAATAATGATATATTAACTAATCAAACTATAGAGGTTAAAAGATTATTTAGATGTATTGATAGAAAATAAGACGATGATAAGGAAATAGTAATATTAAAGATGCTTTATAGAGAGTTAAGAATGGTGGAAGCTTGACATGATATTTAATATGAATTCACCCTTTAGTTTTAACCGTTTATCTGGTTATAGATTTGAGTGTATAACAATTGTTATAAAGAAAGGTGGTACCACGGATATTATTCGTCCTTTTATGGTACTATCTTTTTATTTTTAGGAGGAATATGGGATATAATATTGATTATTTACTTAGATATGTATCTATGGATACATATAATAAAATTATAAATAGTAATAATGATTATGTATTAGGATTACTTAGTGATAATTATATTGATGTTAATCTTAATATTAAATATTTAATTAAATATGGGGTATCTAATATAGATAAGATTGTTTATAATAATATTAATGATTTTATTGTTAGTCATAGTGAATTTATTAATGTTATTAAGAATTATGAGAAGAGTTTATCTAAAGATGAAATTATAATGTTATATGAAAATAAATAGGAGGATATGATGAATAAGATTGATGATGTTAAAAAATTAATTGAAGAGAAGTTAATTGGTATTAATAGTATGGAAGAATTAAATGCTATTAAGAGTGAGTTTTTGGGTAAGAAGGGATTTATTACTGAACTTCAGGGTTTGATTAAAGAAGTAGAAAATGATAAGAAAAAGGAATTTGGTATGAAATTAAATGAGGTTAAATCTTTATTTAATTCTAAGTATGAAGAAATTAAAAGTAAAATAGAAGAGGATATTATTAATAAGAGATTGGAAGAAGAGGCTATTGATGTTACTCTTCCTAGTGATGGTATTTGTACTGGTTCTTTACATCCTTTTAATAGAATTATTGAAGAAGTAGAGGATTTGTTTGTTTCTATGGGATATGATGTGGTTGATGGTCCTGAACTTGAGACTGATGAGTATTGTTTTAAGAGGCTTAATGTTCCGGAGGGACATCCCGCTAGGGATATGCAAGATACTTTTTATATTACTAATGAGTATTTACTTAGAACACAGACTAGTTCTAGTCAGGCTCATACTATGGAAGATAGTATTTCTAAAGAACCTATTAGAATGATATGTCCTGGTAAGGTATATAGAAGAGATGATGATGCTACGCATTCTCATCAATTTGGACAGGTTGAAGGACTTGTAGTTGATAAGGATATTTCTCTTGCTGATCTTAAGGGAACACTTGAAATATTTGCTAAGAAATTAATAGGAGAGAATACTAAAGTAAGATTTAGACCTAGTTACTTTCCCTTTACTGAGCCTAGTGTTGAGGTTGATTTATCATGCTTTAAATGTGGTGGTAAGGGATGTAATTTATGTAAGGGTACTGGCTTTATTGAGGTATTAGGGGCTGGTATGGTTCATCCTGATGTACTTAGAATGGGTGGTTATGATCCTAAGGTATATACTGGGTTTGCTTTTGGTACTGGTCTTGATAGGCTTGCTATGTTTAAATATAATATTCCTGATATTAGGTATTTATATACTAATGATATTAGAATGCTTAAACAATTTGATAGAAAGGATGAGGAATAATGTTATTAAGTAGAAAGTTTGTAAGTGATTATATTGATTTGCCTAAAGATGAGAATATTCATGATATTGCTGAAAAGATGACTAGTATAGGTAATGAATATGATTATGAAGGTAAGTTAATACCTTGTAGTGGTTTGGTTATTGGTAAGATTATTGAGTGTGAGATGCATCCTGATTCTACTAAATTACATATATGTAAGGTTGATGTTGGTGATAAGTTACTTCAGATTGTATGTGGAGCCCCTAACGCTAGATGTGGTATTAAGGTAATAGTAGCAATGGATGGGGCAACTCTTCCTGGTAAAACTATTAGGAAATCTCTTTTAGCTGGATATGAGAGTAATGGTATGTTATGTTCTTTAGGAGAACTTGGACTTGATCATAAGTATTTAAAACAAAGTGATTTGGATGGTATTTGTGAACTTGATAATGATGCTCCTATTGGGGATGATCCTATTAAGTATTTGAAACTTGATGATGAAGTTATTGATTTTGAACTTACGTCTAATAGGGGTGATTTACTTAGTATATTAGGTATGGCATATGAACTTGGTGCTATATATAATACTAAGGTTAAAGATATTGATTTATCTTATAAAGAGAATAATAATAATATTAAAGATTTATTATCTTTGAATGTTAAAACTAATGAATGCTCTTTATTCTTAGTTAAAAAGGCTATTAATGTTACTATTGGTGAGAGTCCTGATTTTATTAAGAATAGGCTTATTGCTTCTGGTATTAGACCTATTAATAATGTTGTAGATATTTCTAATTATGTAATGCTTGAAACTGGACAACCGCTTCATTTTTATGATGCTGATAAGCTTGGTAGTTCTATTGGGGTAAGAATGGCAAATAATGATGAGGAAATAACTACTTTAGATGGTGAAAAGAGAATTCTTAATGATAATGATTTGGTTATTATTAATGATATGAATACTCCTATTGGATTAGCGGGAGTTATGGGTGGTTTATCTACTGAAGTAGAGAGTGATACTAAGAATATAGTAATAGAGAGTGCTATATTTAATCCGACATTAATTAGAAAGACTTCAAAGAAGATACTTAGAAGTGAAGCTTCTAATAGATTTGAAAAGGGTCTTGATCCTAATAGAACTTATATGGCTATTGAAAGAAGTATGCATTTACTTGAGAAATATGCTGGTGCTACTATTATTGGGGGATTATTAGAATATAAGGATATAGATATTAATGATAAGGAAATAACTATTACTTATGATAAGATTAATAAAGTACTTGGTACTGATTTGGATAAAGATACAATACTTGATACTTTAGATAGATTAGAATTTACTTATATAACTAATAAAGAAGAAGTAACTATTAGAGTTCCTTCTAGAAGAATTGACGTTAATATCGAAGAGGATATTATTGAAGAAGTTGGAAGGATATATGGTATTGATAATATTCAAGGTAGAAACATGAATCTTTCGGTAAGAAGTGGTCATGTAGATAAAACTAATAGAAGTATTAGACATTTGCTTTGTGATTTAGGACTTAATGAGACTCTTACTTATACTCTTATTAAAGAAGATGATGTATATAAATATACTACTGATAGTTTTGATATGGTTAAGATATTGGATCCTATGACTTTAGATAGATGTACTTTAAGATATAGTCTTATTCCTTCACTTTTATCTGTATATGATTATAATATTAAAAGGGGTATTACTGATATTAATTTATTTGAAATAGGTAAGGGCTTTTATAATAAGAATAATATATATGGGGAAGAAGAGAGATTATCTATTCTTATGAGTGGTAATTATTATCATACTTTGGGTAATATTAGGAAAGTAGATTTTTATGTTATTAAGGGAATAGTAGAAAGATTACTTAATTATTTAGGCTATAATGGTAGATATTATTTTAAAGTAATGGATCTTCCTAGTGAATTACATCCTGGTGTTAGTGCTTCTATATATATTGATAATAAAAAAATAGGAATTATTGGTAAGATACATCCTAATGTGACAAAAGATAATATTTTTGTTAGTGAGATTAATTTATCATTACTTAAGAGTATTAGAACTTCTAAAATGAAATATAAAGAGATTAGTAAATATCCTTCTATATCTAAAGATGTTGCTTTCTTACTTAGAGATGATATTACTTCAGAAGAAGTAATTAAAGCTATTAAGAAAGCTGGAGGTAGATTACTTACTAAGATAGAGGTATTTGATTTATACAAAGGTATAGGTACTCCTGAAAATATGAAATCTTTAGCATTTAAGTTATATTTTGAAGATCCTAATAAGACTTTGACTTTAGATGAGGTTATGCCTATATTTGAAAAGATTATTACTGAGATTGAAAAGAAATATAATGCTAGTGTAAGAAGTAGTTAAGTCTGCTTCTTTTTATTGACACAGATAGTTATTAATGATAAAATTATAATGTAATATAAAGTAGGTGACATTATGAGTACTAAGAAAAATATTAAGGAAATAATGAGTAAAAGATATATTCAAATAGGTATATTGATTGTATTAATATCTTTAGTAGGTTTAATGGGTACTTATGCTTGGTTTACTTGGAAAAGTTCTAGTAATACTAATGTTACTTTATCGATAGGTAATTTAGCTGATGTAACTTTTACTAGTGGTCCAGATATTAATATATCTAATTTAGCTCCTGTATATAATTATACTGATGGAGTAAGTACTACTTTTACTGTAAGAAATGTTAATAGTACTGATACACTATTATATAAAGTAAAATTAGAAATAACTAGTATTGCTAATGAATTAAAAGATGA
>UQSR01000011.1 GCA_900543825.1 uncultured Mycoplasmatota bacterium | reverse complement strand
AATTATTTATGCGGGTGTGGCGAAATTGGCAGACGCGCTAGACTTAGGATCTAGTGGTTCATCCGTGGGGGTTCAAGTCCCTTCACCCGCACCAAATTGTTTGATACTCGAACTATTTATTTTAGTTCGAGTTTGTTTATGCTTTATTAAACTAATCAAAAAAGTAAAAATCGGATAAATACTTATTAATTAAAAGTCAAGTGCAACTTCTGAATAGTTATAATAATTATAGCAAATATGGACAAAATCCGAGTTTTACTTTATAATGGTATTGGTGAGCAAAATGTATAAAAATATTCTAATAATTGGAGCTGCTAGAAGTGGTAAAACAACACTTGCAAAAAAAATATCAAAAGAAAAAGGTTATAGTTTAATTAGCATTGACGATATTGTTAGTGGATTAGAAGTATACCCAGAGTTACAAATACATCATGATGGAGATGCAGTTGACACAGCAAAACGATTAGCTCCATTTTTAATCAAATATTTGACAGAATTATCAGAAGGTTCAACTTTTTATGATGGCATTAAGTCAGTAATCGAAGGAACTCATATTGATTTTGAACAATTAATGCCATTTTTACAAAGCAATAATTATAAAGAAAAATATGAAATTATCGGATTAACATTTAATGATATAACAGAACAACAATTATATGATTATATCAAAAAGTATGATACAGAAGATGATTGGACATACTGGTGTAATGATGAAGAATTAAAAGGAAATGTTAGATATTTTATTGATAGAAATAAATATTTTAATAAAATGTTTAAGAAATATAAAATTAAAACTTTTGATACTTCGTATGATAGAGAAAAAGTATTAAACTCTATAATAGATAATTTAGATGATTTAGAAAATAAATAAATATATTAATTTATTAATAATTAATAATTCTTATTAGATTAATATTTAAAATAAGACCACTATTATTAAGTAGTGGTCTTATTCTATAACATATAAAGAGAATTATCATCAGAAGAAATATTACCATTAATCCTTTGCTCTAGAGCTTTAACTCGACTTTCAAGACTATTTATCCTAGCAATAATATTATTACTATCATTATTCATAATATACTGATTATTTGGCATCATCCCTTGCATAGGCATAAGAGAACCAGGCATTCCCTGATAACCAAAGTTACCGTAGGAGATATTACCTGGTATGTTTTGATAATAACCGCCATACATCATATCTCTTTCGCTCATATTATCACATTCCTTTTACTTTATTATATGCAAAAATAAAAAATAATGTTATAATACTATATGGATGTGAGAAGATGAGATTAAAAAACATAAAAGGAGCAAGCGACAAAATAAAAGAAGGAAAATATTTTATTATTAATCCAAATGAATATAAAGGAAAATGGAATAAACTATTTAATAATAATAACCCCATATATATTGAAATAGGAATGGGAAAAGGAAATTTCATAATACAAAATGCCATTAATAATCCCAATATCAATTACATAGGTATAGAAATGTATGATTCAGTTATACTAAGAGCAATACAAAAAACAAACGAATTAGAATTAAATAATCTATATCTAGTAAGAATGGATGCAAGATTAATTGAAGATATATTTGATAAAGAGATAGATCTAATATATTTAAATTTTTCCGATCCATGGCCTAAAGATAGACATGCTAAAAGAAGATTAACAAGCCCAAGATTTTTAGCAAGATATGATAAAATATTTAAAAAAGATAAAAATATAATAATGAAGACAGATAATAAGCCACTTTTTGATTATTCAGTAGAATCATTAAAAGAATATGGCTATACAATAAATTATTTAACAAATGATTTACATAGTTCAAAAGAAAATATAATAACTACTGAATATGAAGATAAATTTACTAGTCAAGGAGTAAAAATAAATTACTTAGAAGCTAGTAAGAAAGGAGATAATCATGAAAGTATTTAAACATATTAATATAAATCCCACTAATATGAACTTATATAGTACTGCTGTAACTCATTCATCATATACTAATGAGAATCCTAGCTATCCAGATTATGAAAGATTAGAGTTTTTAGGAGATGCTGTATTAGAAATAATAATTAGTGATTATTTATACAAAGAAAGAAAATTAGAAGAAGGAATAATGACCAAGATGCGTGCTTCTTATGTATGTGAAGAAGCGTGTGCTACTTATGCTAAAGAATTAGGATTAGATGAAGATATAAGAGTTGGTACAGGAGAAGAAATAAATACAACTATTATGGCTGATGTCTTTGAAGCCTTTGTGGCAGCAGTATATTTAGATCAAGGTTTTGAGTTTACTAAGAAATTTGTTTTAGATATCATAGTAAAATATATTGAAAATGAAATAGAATTCTTACATGATTATAAGTCAAAATTACAAGAATTAGTCCAAACAGTAAAAAAATCCATAATATATGAAGTAATAGATGAAAAAGGACCTGCTCATAATAAAACATTTACATCTATTGTCAAAATTGATGGTATCATTATGGGAAAGGGAACAGCGGGCAGCAAAAAAGCTTCAGAACAAGAAGCCGCAAAAGATGCATTAAGTAAAGAGGCAAAAGTAGAAAAATGAAAGTAGAAAAAATAATAGTTGGAAGTTTTAAAGAAAATTGCTATATCCTAAGTAATCAAAATGATGTACTAATTATTGATCCAGGCGATGAGCCAACTAAAATAAAAGAAGCAATTGGAAATAGAAATATATTAGGAGTACTAATAACTCATAAACACTTTGATCATGTTGGAGCTTTACCATTTTTTAAAGAATATAAAGAATATTCAAATGAAAATTTAAAGGAACAAGAATATAGTATAGGGCCATTTAATTTCAGCGTAATAAAAACTCCTGGTCATAAGGAAGATGCTATATCCTTCTATTTTGAAAAAGAAAAAATGCTCTTTTCTGGTGATTTTCTTTTTTATGAAACAGTAGGAAGATGTGATTTACCAGGAGGTTCAATAGAAGATATGCAAAGAAGCATAGATAAAATAAAAAAATATCCTCACGATATAAAAGTATATCCTGGTCATGGTATTAGTACAACACTTGAACATGAAATTGAAAACAATATATATTTTAGGGAAGAGTAATATGAAAAAGATAAAAACAATGAAATCATTAGTAAAATATTTAATCGAAAACAATAAAAAAATAAGTACTATGGAATCATGTACAGGTGGTGAAATAGCAAGTACTATTACCAATATTGAAGGGGCTAGTAATGTCTTTGAATTTTCCGCTGTAACATATTCTAATGAATATAAAATAAAAATGGGAGTAAATAAAGAAGTAATAAATAAATATAGCGTATATAGTATAGAAACCGCTAATGAAATGAGCAAAACAATAAGTAAATATACAAATGCTAATTATAGCATTGGTGTAACAGGACAACTAAAAAGAAAAGATCCTAATAATAAAACTAATGAAGATAATAAAATATATATAAGTATATATAATAAAGATAATGATACATATTTAGGTAAAATAATAATAGCAGATAAATTAACAAGAAAAGCAAATAAAAAGAAAGTAGTTAAAACAATTATTCAAATGTTTAACAATATATTATAGGAGTATTTATGTATAAAGAAATGAATAAAAAGGAAGAAAATATAGTCTTAATTATCCAAATAATATTAATAAGTGCCATTTTTGGTTTCATATATGAAACAATATTTTATCGTATAGATTTAGGGTATTTTGTTAAAAGAGGTTATACCATAGGACCATGGTTACCAATATATGCTACAGGGGGCCTACTAATATACTTAAGCAATATAAAAAACAAAAATAATATATTAAAAATATTTATAAATAGTGCCGTAATGTGTGGTCTATTAGAATTAATAGTGGGATATTTATTACTACATATAAGTCATATAAGACTATGGGATTATAATACAGAAATATTAAATTATGGTAATATAGGAGGCTATATATGTCTAAGATCAGTATTATTTTTTGGTTTGTCAGGAGTATTTCTAATGAGTGTAGTAGTACCATATATAACTAAATTACAAAATAAAAAAACAGAATACATAACCATTTTTTTAGGAGTATTATTCTGTATAGATTTTATAGTTAATTATATTATCAAGTAAAAGTTATTAACTTTTACTTTTTATATACAATAATTATAATTTATTGTATAATATAAATAGAGGAAGGTGTATATATGTATACAATTAAAGAATACTTAAAATATTATAAAAATTTAACTTTTGAAGAATGCCCAATAAATATTAACGATGCAATACTTTTTACAGAACTATCTTATATAGATTGGAACAATATCGTTTCAAAAGGTCCTCAAAAAGTAACATTAAAAGAAGCTGGTATGAAGTATTTAGAAGTAAACAATAAATATTTAAGTAACTTTATGAAAAGTAATATTTCTAATTTAAAAGATATGCTTACTGGTAAGAGATACCAAAATATATATTTAAGTAATTTTAGAGAATACGTTGATACAGAAAAACAATTTGGAGCCTTATGTATTCATTTTGTTAAAGAAAAAGTATTTATATCCTTTGAGGGAACAAATGGAACAGTAATAGGTTGGAAAGAGGACTTTACATTAGGCTACCATTTCCCTGTTATTTCTCAAAAATATGCTATAAATTATTTAAATGAAGTAATTACAAATAAAGATAAAGAAATATATGTTGGAGGCCATTCCAAAGGAGGAAATCTAGCTATGACAGCCGCCATGTACACCAAAGAAGATATTTTTACAAGAATAAAATATATCTATAACTTAGATGGTCCTGGTTTTAAAGAAAATCAATCTCATTCCAAAGAATTAAAAAGAATACTACCAAAACTAGAGATGTATGTTCCTGAAGATAGTGTTGTAGGAATGTTACTATATAGTACAAAAAATTATAATGTAGTAAAATCAAATACAAATGGTATCATGCAGCATGACTGTAATACATGGTTATGTTTTGGAACATTTTTAGAAGAAGGAAAACAATCTAAATTAAGTATTAAAATTAATAATAAAATAAAAGAATGGAATAAAAAATATAGCGATGAAGAATTAGAAGAAATGATTACAACATTCTTTAAAATATTAGAAAATAATAATATCAAAAGTTTTAAAGAATTAAAAAAATTAAAATGGAATCAAATAGTAAATCTAATTAATGAAGTAAACGGCATCGATGAAGATACTAAAAAATTATACTATGAAGCATTAAAAGAATTAATACTAATCAAAGAAAGTAGGTAATAAAATGAATAATATAGAAGTAATAAAAGGAGATATAACTAATCTAGATGTAGATATAATAGTAAATGCCGCTAATAAAAGCTTATTAGGTGGAGGTGGAGTAGATGGAGCTATTCATCGTAAAGCTGGTAAAGAGTTATTAGAAGAATGCAAAAAACTACATGGCTGTAATACAGGAGAAGCCAAAATAACTAATGGATATAACCTAAAAGCAAGGAAAATAATACATACAGTAGGACCAGTATACTATGGAGGTAACCATAACGAAAGAGAACTATTAAAGAATTGTTACAAAAACTCTCTTTTCCTAGCGGAAACCTATCGTAAAGAAAACAATTTAAATAACATTACTATAGCATTTCCTTGTATAAGTACTGGAATATATCATTTTCCCAAAAAAGAAGCCTCACTTATAGCTATAAATACCGTAAAAGAAATAAATAATCCCAATATAAAAGTAATTTTCGTTTGTTTTGAAGAAGAAGACTATAAATTATATTCTATGGAATTACAATCCTAAATACCAATAGTAAGGAGGATAAAAATGTTTAAATTAGTCTCAAAATATAAACCAAATGGAGATCAACCACAGGCCATTGAAAAATTAGTCGATGGATTAAATAAAGGATATAAAGAGCAAATATTATTAGGAGCAACAGGTACAGGAAAAACCTTTACCATGGCTAATATAATTAACAAAGTTAATAAACCTACATTAGTAATAGCACATAATAAAACTCTAGCAGGACAATTATATAATGAATTCAAAGAATTATTTCCAGAGAATAGAGTAGAATACTTTGTATCTTATTATGATTACTATCAACCAGAAGCATATGTACCATCAACAGATACATATATAGAAAAAGATTCAATGATAAATGATGAAATAGATGAACTAAGACATAGTGCTACCAGCAGTTTAATATCTAGAGATGATGTAATAGTAGTAGCTTCAGTATCATGCATATATGGTATAGGTGAAATAGAAGAATATAAAAAGAAAATGCTAACTCTTACAGTAGGAGATACCATAGACAGAGATATAATACTAAAAAAATTAGTAGACATGCTGTATGAACGAAATGATATGGACTTAAAAAGAGGTACATTTAGAGTAAGAGGAGATTCTCTAGAAATAGTACCATCTAGTGAAAGAAATAATGCCATATTAATAGAGTGGTTTGGTGACGAAATAGATAGAATAAGTGAAGTAGATACTATAACAGGCCATGTTATAAAAAATAAAAAAACAATATCAATTTTCGCAGCTTCACACTTTGTAACAGATGAAGAAAAGCTAAAAGTAAGTATTGAAAGAATAGAAAAAGAAAAAGAAGAAAGAATAAAATACTTTAAAGAAAATAATAAATTAATTGAAGCTCAGCGTATCGAAGAAAGAGTAAATTATGACATGGAAATGTTAAGAGAAACAGGTTTCTGTAGAGGAATAGAAAATTATTCTAGACATATAGCCTTAAAAGAAGAAGGCGAAGCTCCATGTACATTAATTGACTTCTTTCCTAAAGATTTCTTATTATTAATAGATGAATCACATGTAACAATACCACAAATAAAAGCCATGTATAATGGTGATAGAGCAAGAAAAATGAATCTAGTAGATTATGGATTTAGATTGCCAAGTGCTTTAGATAATAGACCACTAAAGTTTGAAGAGTTTGAAAAAAAGATAAATAAAGTAATATATGTAAGTGCAACCCCTGGAGACTATGAAATGTCCCATGCTAAAGATAAAGTAGTAGAACAAATAATAAGACCTACAGGACTATTAGATCCAAAAATAGAAGTAAGACCTACTAAGAATCAAATAGATAATCTAATAGAAGAAATAACAAAACAAAATGAAAAGAATGAAAGAACATTAATAACAACTCTTACCATACGTATGGCTGAAGAATTAACTAATTATTTAAAAAGCTTAGATATAAAAGTAGCCTATTTACATAATGAAATAAAGACATTAGAAAGACTTAAAATAATAAGAGAATTAAGACTAGGTAAATATGATGTAGTAGTAGGAATAAATCTATTAAGAGAAGGAATAGATATTCCAGAAGTATCACTAATAGCCATCATGGATGCTGATAAACAAGGCTTTTTAAGAAGTACTAGAAGTCTTATTCAAACAATAGGTAGAGCAGCTAGAAATGCATCTGGTAGAGTAATAATGTATGCAGATACCATATCAGATAGTATGAATGAAGCCATTACCGAAACCAATAGAAGAAGAAAAATTCAAGAAGAATATAATATTAAGCATAACATAGTACCAAAGACAATACTAAAAGAAATACCAGAAGTAATATCAAATGAAGCAGAAGAAAAAGTAATTCATGAAGAAAAACTAAGTAAAAAAGAAAAACTAGACTTAATAGATAATCTAACTAAAGAAATGAAATTAGCAGCGGCAAATCTAGACTTCGAAAGAGCTATGTCTCTTAGAGATATCATCTTTGATATCGAGAGTAAATAGCTCTTTTTAACATCCAAATATAAGCCAAAAACTAAGACAAATAAGTGCTATATATTCTAACAATAGTATAAAAACATTACCAAAACAAGGAGCAAATAAAGTAATTAATAACTGATAAAAAGTAATAATCATCAGCATACTAACCATAATAAAAAGAAACAGCTTAAAACCAGCACAAAGACGAAAAAAGTTAAAAAAATTATTAAACATAATAATCACCTATAATAGTTTATGAATATCAATAATAATTGGTACTAATATTGTAAACATAAATAAAACACCTTGTTAAAAATATAAATATATGATAAAATGATAATGTATAGTTGAGGTGATATAATGAATGGCGATACAGTTTTATTTGACGTATCAGAAGTTAATGAAAAACTAATAAAAGATACACTAAATAGTGCAATCATAGCCTTGGAAGAAAAAGGATATAATCCCATAAATCAATTAGTAGGATATATAATATCAGGTGATTTAGGATATATATCATCATACAAAGAAACAAGAAATAGAATAGCTAAGATAGATAGATCACTCCTAGTAGAAGTCCTTTTAAAGAATTATATCAAATGAGATATTTAGGTATTGATCTAGGAAGTAAAACCGTTGGACTAGCTATGTCTGATCCAACCGCTACTATAGCATCTTCCTTCAAAACAATATTTTTCAGTAACGAAGATTACAAATCCACTATACCAGAAATAAAACAAATAGTTACTGATTATAATATCAAAAGAATAATATTAGGACTACCAAAAAATATGAATAATACCCTAGGAGAACGTGCTGAAATAACTTTAAAATACAAAGAATTATTAGAAGAAAATATATCTGTACCAGTAGAATTATTAGACGAAAGATTAACTTCCGTAATTTCAAACTCTATATTAATAGAAGCAGATATATCTAGAAAAAAAAGAAAAAAGAAAGTAGATAGTATTGCCGCTCAAATTATATTACAAGATTACTTAAATAAGGAGAAAAATAAAAATGAATAAAGAAAATACATTTAAAATAATAGATAAAGATGGTAAAGAAATAGAATTTGAAATACTATTTACTTTCGAATCAGATGAAACAAATAAAAACTATATGGTATATACTGATAATACAACTGATGAAGAAGGTAATACAAAAGTTTATGCCTCAGTATTTAATCCTAATGCTGAACCATTAGAATTATTGCCAGTAGAAACAGAAAGAGAATGGAAAGTAATTGAAACCATAATAACATCAATTGAAGAAGAAAATAAAAAGAATAACGAGACAAATAACTAAATGGAGGAAACATGAAGAAGTTTAGAAATGCAGCGGTTGGATTAGTAGTGATAGGATTTACTTTAGTACTAACATTATGTACCTACTATAATATAAACATGGGGAAAGTATCTAAAGATAGTACACCAAAAGAAGTAACTATAAAAGCGGGTAGTATAAATAGTATTGCAACAACATTAAAAGAAAATCACTTAATAAAAAATAAAACAATATTTAAAGTATATACTTATTTAACTAATAAAAAAAATTTAAAAGCGGGTACTTATGATTTATCCGAAGATATGGGAGTTAAAAAAATTGTTGATGTTCTAGAAAAAGGTGATACTTCACAAGGTAAAGGAATAACTTTTAAAGAAGGAATAAACGTACGTAAAGTAGCAACACTAATAAGTGAAAAAACAAATAATAGTTATGATGATGTATTAAATTATATTACTGATAGTAATAATATAAACACCTTAATATCAAAATATTGGTTTCTAACAGAAGATATAAAAAACTCTAATATATATTATCCATTAGAGGGATATTTATATCCTAATACTTATAGTATTTCTAAAGATACTGAAATAAGTACGATAATAGATACAATGCTTAATGAAACAGATAAACAATTATCAAAGTATAAAGATGATATTGACAAAAGTAAATTAAGTATTCATGAAATAATAACACTAGCTTCAATAGTAGAATTAGAAGTAGCCAACAAAGATGATCGAAAAGCAGTAGCGGAAGTATTCTATAACAGATTAAATTCTAAAAGTTTTCCTACCTTAGGAAGTGATGCTACATCTTATTATGGAGCCAAAGTAGATGATTGGACTACTGGTAGATTAACAAGTAAAGAATTAAATGATTGTAGTAATAAATATAATACTAGATGTCCTTCAAATATAGGTCTTCCTGTCGGACCAATTGGCAATCCATCTATAGAGTCTATTGAAGCAGTATTACATCCTGAAGAACATAAATACTATTACTTTGTAAATGATTGTGATGGAAAACTATATTTAACTAAAACACAATCAGAACATGATAATACAATAAATAAACTAAAAAAAGAAAATAAATGGTGTGCTTAGAAAAGCAAGATTATTAGATTGTTATAAAATACCATTAATTAAAATGATTATGATAACGCCAAAATATAATAATAAAGACAATGAGGAAATAAAAGTGTAATATAGTTCTTCATTGTCTTTTATTAAAAGTTATTAATGTTATCGGTTAATTAAATACTTCCTAACATAATATATATGATGAATAGTTACTACTACTATATTAAGTATAGTAGATATTACTAAGCTCCATAATCCTATTTTCATTAAACTAAAGATTATGAGGCTTAGTATTTTTATTATTCCGCCATATAAAGTACCACGCATAGCTACTTTAGCATATCCCATACCATTTAAAGTACTAGTAAGTGGAGCTTGTATATAATGAAGAAGAAAGAATGGAGCGGTAACCTTAATATATTCCAAACCAAGAGTAGTATTATAAACTAATTTAAGTGGTATATGAGGAATAAATATAAATATTATTGTTGAGGGTATTCCTATTAATAAAGAAAATAAAATGGCTTGTTTTATTTTCTTTTTTGTATAATCATAATTTCTATTACTATAACTATTTGATACTACTGGTAGTATAGAAGAAGAAATAGCCAAAGTAAAGAAAGAAGGAAGTAGTAATAGAGGATATACATAACCGTTAATAACACCATATTCAAGAGTAATAAAATCACCAGAATAACCAATAAATTTAAGAACATTAGTTAGTATTATAGGTTCAAAAAAATAAGTAATAGAACCAATAAGTCTAGCTCCAGTATTAGGAATAGATATATCAAATACTTGTTGCAAGATCTTATTATCTTTATGAAAATCTTCTCTATGAATCTTTTCTTTTGGTAAAAATAAAAGAAGAACTACTATAGATAAACCTTCACTTAAAATATTAATAAGTACAACTGTAGTAATAGCTACTACCAAAGAATAACGAAGCATATATGAAACTAATGTCATAGTAAGAATTAATCTAGTTAATTGTTCAATAATATTAGAAAGTGTTATAGGAAAAACTTTTTCTTTACCAAAAAAATATCCCTTAATTATACTAGATATAGTAATAAATGGTAACGTAGTTCCAATTGCAATTAAAGGATAATAGGTATTACTATTATGAAGTAAATTATTAGCTAAATATGGAGAGATGAATAAAATAATAAATATTAAAATGATATCATATATTAATATAATAATAGTAGTAGGTATAATAATACTTTTACTATTATTTTTCTTTTCTGATACCAATTTAGTAATAGCGGTAGGTACTCCTAAATTACATAGTGTTATAAAAAGATTAAAAGTAGGAAGAACTAACATATATAACCCTATACCTTCAGTAGATACAGTTCTAGTTAAAACTATTTTAATTATCATTCCAAGTATTTTAGTAATAAATCCTCCAATAATAAGGATAATAGTAGATTTAATAAATTTATTTTTCATAATAATATATATGAAGAATATATATAAAAAATAATTAAAAATACTTTATTGATCATAATAATAACAAATAAAGTTATTTTGTTAGGAGCAAAATAACTTTTTTAAATTTATATTACATATTTTACCATTATTTATTAATACTATTATTGGTGATGAAGATGGATAAAAATAAATATAAACAGTTAGTAGATAAAAATACTCCTAAAGAAAATTACATTAAGAATGCTCTTATAGCTTTTTTTGTAGGAGGTTCTTTAGGAGCATTATCAGAACTTCTTTTAAGATGCTATAGTATTTGGTTTAATTTACCTAGAAAAGAATCAGGAGTCATTGTAACATTATCATTAATAGCTATTGCCTCTATTCTTACCGCTATGGGAATATTTGATACACTAGTAACTAAAGTAAAAGCAGCTCTTATTATACCAATAACAGGCTTTGCTCATTCAATGACTTCAGCAGCTCTTGAATATAAAAATGAAGGACCAATATTAGGAATAGGAGCTAATATTTTTAAACTATCTGGTACAGTAATACTCTATGGAATAGTATCAGTATATATATTTGGAATATTAAGATTAATAATAATTGGAGGATAAAATGACAACAAAATATAATAATGTATTCATAGAAGATACTTATACAATATGTGGTAACTATGAAAATGATGGACCACTTAGTAAATACTTTGATAAGAAATATAAAAAAGATTTATATTTCGGAGAAAAATCTTGGGAAAAAGCCGAAACTCATATTTTAAAAGAAGCAAGTAAAAGCATCTTAGAAAAAAATAAACTAAAAGATAAAGACATTGATCTTTTAATATCAGGAGACTTACAAAATCAAATAGCAGCTTCTGATTATATGGCTAGAGATTTTGATATTCCTTTTATTGGTATATATGAAGCTTGTGCCACTAGTGGCGAAGGAATAATATTAGCAAGTACCTTTATAGAAAGTAAGATGGCCAAAAGAGTAATAGTATCTACCTCTAGTCATAATATGGCAAGTGAAAAACAATTTAGAAATCCAACTGAATATGGTACTCCAAAACCAAAAACAGCAACCTTTACAACTACTGGAGCAGGAAGTTTATTACTTAGTAATAAAAAAAGTAAAATAAAAATAGAAAGTACAACCATTGGTAGAGTAGCAGATCTTGGAATTACTGATGTAAATCATATGGGAGCAGTAATGGCTCCTGCAGCAGGAGATGTTATCTATAATCATCTAAAAGATACAAAAAGAGATATAGACTACTATGATTTAATATTAACTGGAGATTTAGGTATTTATGGAAAAAATATATTAAAAGAATATATGATGACTAAATATAATATCAAGTTAAAAGATAATTATAATGACTGTGGTACTATGATTTATGACTTGGATAATCAGCCCGTATTAGCGGGTGGTTCAGGACCAGTTTGTTCCTTTTTAGTAGTATTCGGTTATATATATAAAGAAATGCTTAAAGGTAAATATAAAAAAGTATTAATAATACCAACAGGAGCTATATTTTCTCCTACACTTGTTTTTCAAAAAGAATCAATACCTAGTATAGCTAATGCAATAAGTTTGGAGGTAATAGAGTAATGACATATATATATGCTTTCTTATTTTGTGGTTTCGTTTGCTTAATAGCTCAGCTCATTTTAGATAATACAAAACTTACTCCTGGTCATGTAACTAGTCTCTTCGTAGTAATAGGAGCCTTCTTAGATGTATTTGGAATTTATGATAAAATAGTATTATATGCTGGAGCAGGAGCCCTTATTCCTATTACATCATTTGGTCACTTATTAATTCATGGAGCAATGGACTCTGTAAGTAGTCTAGGACCATTAGGACTAGCTTTAGGTATCTTTGATCTAACTAGTGCAGGTATCTCTTTAGCGGTATTTTTAGCATTTATTCTATCGCTAATATTCAAACCAAGACATTAACTCCTTGACAAAGTAATCAAAATATAATACAATTAAATAGACATTTGCGAAAGTTAATTTATTTCATCTAGATAAGACTACATAAAATGTAGTTTTTTGTCGTGTAATAGGGAGGTATATATGAAGATTGAAAGAGAAGAATTTGAAAGAGAAAAAAACTATTTAAATAAGACAGTAAGTCTTGTAAGAAAGAAAATATCATCTTTAGGACAACAATTATATGATGATGACTCCAAAGTATTAGAATTCAAAAAATTCATTTGGGATAGTCATGCCGAAATGGATCCAAGTGAAATGCGAAGTATGATGGCAGAATCAGACCTTCAAGTATCCATTATGCAAAGTAAAGGTAATTATTTGCAGAAATTATTTAGAGTTCAAAATAAACCATACTTTGGTATGATAAGATTTAAAGAAGAAAATGAAGAAGAAGAGGATATCTATATAGGTATTACCCATATCGAAGATAAATTAAATTACTATGTTCATGATTGGCGTAGCCCAATATGTAGTATGTTCTATGATTTTGAGACAGGCCCCGCTAGTTATAAAGCACCTAAAGGTATAATAAAAGGAAATATAACTAGAAAAAGACAATATATAATAGAAAATGGAGAACTTCAAAACATTTTTGATAACGACTTAAATATAAGTGATAGCTTACTTCAAGAAGTTCTAGCAGAAGAATCATCAGATAAAATGAAAAATATCGTAAATACAATTCAAGAAGAACAAAATAAAGTAATAAGAAATACTGAAGATAAAAACTTAATAGTAGAAGGTATAGCGGGTTCTGGTAAAACAAGTGTAGCTCTTCATAGAATAGCCTTTCTATTATACAGAATACCCAATCTAAATTCTAATAATATAGTCGTATTCACTCCTAATAAAGTATTCAGAGAATATATATCTAATGTCTTACCAGAATTAGGAGAAGATAATACATATAGTATGACCTTCTATGACTTATTATGCCAAAACATAAATGAATACAAAAATATCGAAAATCTAACCGATTTCATATCTAGATATTATAAGAGACAAGTAGAAGATATAGATATCGTAAAGTATAAACAATCCGACGAAATAATAAAAGATATTGATAACTATATAGAAGAATTATTAAAGAAAGTAAGATTTACTAAAGATTTAGAATATGATGATTTCATCGAAATAAGTACCGAAGAATTAAATAATATGCTAACTTATAAGTACGATAGATTCCCATTATTTGATAGAATACACGAAATAGCTACTAAAATTAGTGAAAACAATTATAGTGGTAGTAACAAAAATACCTCTTCTATCGAAAAAATACTAAAAGAAAATCTAAATACCAAACTAGACTTAAAATATATTATAAACGATTTCTATAATAGTAGATATTCAAAATATAAATCCGAAGTAAAAGAAAATAACTTATATTACGAAGATGCCTGTATATTTCTATATATCAAAAGTATACTTATGGGCTTTAACACTAATCATATTATTAAAGAGGTAGTAATAGATGAAGCTCAAGACTATAATAAATTGCAATATTTAATAATAAAGAAGACATTTAAAACCGCTAATTATACAATTTTAGGAGACACAAATCAAACAATTAATCCATACTATAAATATAATTCATTAGAAGAATTAAAAGAAATATTCCCATCTTCTAAGTATATAACCTTAACAAAAACATATCGTTCTACTGAGAAAATTATTGAATATACTAATAAAATATTATCTCTTACTCATACAGTAGCTATAAGAAATAATAAAGCTAATGATATAATATTTAGAGACAATGTCGTAAAAGAAGACTTTTTAAGAGACATAAATAATCTAAAAAGTACTTCAAAATCAATAGCTATAATAACTAAAGACGATATGGAAGCAGAAAAAATATATAATCTACTAAAAGATGATACTGATATAATGTTAATAGATCCATATAGTCATATAAAAAGAGATTTAGTAGTATTACCATCATATATAGCTAAAGGATTAGAGTTTGACTCCGTAATAATCTATACAGATATAAGTAATAAATATACTGAAAAAGACAAATATCTATATTATGTAGCTTGTACAAGAGCACAACATAATCTAATAATTTATAATAATAAATGGTAATTTATAAAACCATTAAGCCCTTATAATATAAGGGTTTATAAATTTATGTTTGACAAATACATCTTATTTATGCTAAGATATTAAACGTCCGCAAAAAAATGAGGTGTAGAAGTGAAAAAACATAAAATGGAAATAGCAGCATTAACTCTATTACTTGGAGTTCTATGTTATGCATTTTACGATAGCAATATAAAAGATAACGAACAAGAAATAGTTTTAAGTAACGAACTTCTTTCAATGAGAGAGATAAAAAACAAAGAAGATATAACTACAGAAATGTTAGCAATCCCTACTGAAGACTTACTTAAACTTAGAGAAGAAGAAAAAGCCAAAGAAGAAAGTAAAAAGACTACTGAGGAAGCTAAAAAAGAAAGTGAAGAAGAAACTACTACTTTAGCATTAAATGAAGAGATGGAAGCATATAGTACAACATTAACAGCCACTCAAGAGAATATTCCTTACAATGAAGTAATTTCTAATCAAGTAGTTAATTATGCTTTAAACTTTGTTGGCAATCCATATGTATATGGGGGTAATTCATTAACTAATGGAACTGATTGCTCTGGATTTACAATGCTTGTATATGCTAACTTTGGTGTTAGCCTTCCAAGAAGTGCTCCAGATCAAGCTTATGCTGGTAGAAGTGTAGGCCTTGATAATATTATGCCAGGAGATATAGTAGTATCAGGTTATGATGGTGTAGTATGTCATGCTGCATTATATATTGGTAATGGACAACTAGTTCATGCCCTTAATTCAAATGTTGGTATAGTAGTAACAAGTTTATATATAATGCCAATAATAGATGTAAGAAGAGTAGTATAATACTCTTTTTTTCGTCTCACATTTCATTGTTCGCCGTTTTCTAATGCCTAAGGTCATTAGAAAAAAGTTTATAGCCAAAGTCTATAAACTAATAATTAAATCTTTACTTTTTTATAGAATTAATATATGACTTATGGAGAAAATTTGAAGGTGTAATTAATAAAACAAAAATTAAAAAGAGAAAATATAAGTACTGAAAGTGAAGCAAATAAAACCCATTATGAAGTAGGAAACAAGATAAGAAATACTATCAAAGAACTAGGAAGTACAATGCCTAAGGTACTAAATAGTATCCGTTTTAGGAACAAAATTTGACAAAATAATCTAAATTTGCTATAATAACACTCGTCTTTTTTGAAAGGCGGAAAGAAGTGAAAGAAATGAAACCAAGCGGGCTCATAAGAGTTATGATGGCTTCTTTATTAACTTTAGGAATAAGTACTAGTATAATTTATTATAATAAAGTACTTGATAAAAAGAATATTGTATATACAGATGAACTATATAATCCTGCTGTATATACAGAAGAATTAGTAAGTGTTGATTTAATATCAAATGAAGAGGAACAAAAACAAGAAGAAATAACCGTAGAAGAACCAACTGAACCTGAAAGAATAGAAGTATATGATAACCTAACAATTGAAGAGTTATCTGATAAATTAAATAGAGTATTATCTTCAGATCTATCAGGAAAAGGTGAATCTTTTGCTAAATACTCTATAGATTTAGGAGTGGATCCATATTTAGCCGTAGCGATAGCTATGCATGAAACAGGATGTACATGGAATTGTTCACACATAACAAAGTCATGTAATAACGTAGGAGGTCAAAAAGGTGATGGCTGTGGAGCCTACAAAGCTTATGATACTCTTGAAGAAGGTATTTATGGTTTTATATCAAACATAAAAGTAAACTATGTTGATTACGGTTTAACTACCGCTGAAACAATGAATCCTAAATATGCAGAAGATACAGAATGGTCCTCTAAAGTTAATAAATATATTGAAAAAATAAAAAATAGCTAGGAGATTTAATTCTTCTAGCTATTATTAAATTCCATAAAACTACAGTAAATAAAGAAAAAATAAAAAAATAGTTGTATAAAATAACAAAAATATGATATAATTAGGTAGATGTCTTTGGGAGGAGGAGTAACAATGGCAAAGAAAAACGAAAATAGAGCATTAGTTTCTTTGATGTGTCAAGATTGTAAAAATATAAATTATACTGAAGAAAAAAATAAAAAGAACACTCCAGAGAAATTAGAATTAAATAAATATTGTAAACATTGTCGTAAGACTACAAAACACAAAGAAACAAAAAAATAGGAGGTAACTAATGATAAATGTTAATGACTTCAAAAATGGTCAAACAATCAATTATGATGGAAACCTATATCAAGTATTAGATTTTAACCATGTTAAACCAGGAAAAGGTGCCGCTATTGTAAAAGCAAAGCTTAAAAACTTAAGAACTGGTTCCATTGCTGAATATACATTTAATGCTGGTATTAAAGTGCCTACTGCTCATGTTGAAAAACAAAAGATGCAATTCCTTTATGCCGATGGTGATACATATAGTTTCATGAATATGGAAACATATGAACAAGTTGAATTAAATAAAAAGCAAATAGAAAATGAAGTAAAATATCTAAAAGAAGGTTTAGAAGTAATACTTATCTTCTTTGAAGGAGAAATGCTTGGTATTGAATTACCAGAAAAAATAGACTTTGTAATTACTAAAACTGAACCAGGTATCAAAGGTAATACAGCTACTAATGCTACTAAAGATGCAATCATTGAAACAGGTATGTTAGTTAAAGTACCATTATTCATTGAACAAGGTGAAGAAATAATAGTATCTACTAAAGATGGTAAATATGTATCTAGAAAATAGATACATTTTTTCTTTTATTAACATATAGTTAATAAAATTTACTTAACCTAGTATTTAGTGTTATAATAATAATGTGATATAGATGAAATACATAGATAAGTACTTAGAATATTTAAAAGTAGAAAGAAAATATAGTAATAAAACAATATTATCATATAAAGATGATTTAATAGAGTATAACGAATTCTTAGGAAATAATTTTACTAATATATTAAATATCGATATGAATATCGTAAACAATTATATGAAATACTTATATGATAGAAAAATTACCAAATCTTCAATTTCAAGAAAACTAAGTAGTATAAGAGGATTATATAACTATCTAGTAAGAGAAGACATAATTAAAGAAAATCACTTTAATAAAATACAAAATCCTAAACGAGAATTATATCTTCCTAAATTTTTAAAAGACGAAGAGTTAGATAAAATATTTAGTGTATGTAATTCTAATAATCCAACTGAAGAAAGAGATACTCTAATTATCGAACTTCTTTATGCTACTGGAGTAAGGGTAAGTGAACTAGTTAATATTAAAATTAAAGATATTAATAGGGAAGAAAAACTAATAAAAGTATTAGGTAAAGGTAACAAAGAAAGAATGGTAATATATAATAATCATACAAAAAAAGCTTTAGATACCTATTTAAAAGACGGCTATAATTATTTTAATAAAAAAAGTAGTGAATATCTTATTCTAAATAAGAACGGTAATAAATTATCCGAAAGATATATTAGAGAAATAATAAATAAGAAAGTATCTCAAGCCTCTTTAGATATAAAAATAAGTCCTCATACATTAAGACACACCTTTGCTACCGATATACTAGAGAATGGTGCAGATTTAATGACAGTAAAAGAATTATTAGGACATGAATCACTTAATACTACTAGTATCTATACACATATTACTAATGAACAAATAAAAAAAACATATAACTTAGCACATCCAAGAGCTAAGAAGTAGGGGAGTAAATTATGGCAAAATTATATTTCAAATACGGAGCAATGAAAAGCGGAAAAACAACAGAAATAATAAAAACATATTACAATTATATAGATCCATTTAAAGGAAATAAAAAAGTATTAATTATGAAACCAGGAGATGACAAAAAAGCTGGAGCAAAAATTCAAAGTAGATCAGGAGCAGAATTAAATACCGACTATGTTGTACCTTCTAATGTCGACGTCTATGGACTAATAGCTTATCATCTACTAAATAATAACGTCGATGTTATAATAGTAGATGAAGCTCAGTTCTTAACTCCAAAACAAGTAGATGAATTATCAGATGTAGTAGATAATTTCGATATACCAGTGCTTTGTTATGGGTTAAGAGCAGATGCTTTCGGACATGTATTCCCAGGTAGTTTAAGACTATTTGAAATAGCGGACAAAATAGAAGAAATGAAAGCCATATGCAAGTGTGGCAATAAAGCAACATTCAATCTTAGACTTAATAAAATTAATGAAGAATATATTCCAGTTTTTGAAGGAGAACAAATCGCTATTGACGGTATTGATTCAGAATACGATTCCGTATGTCGTCGCTGCTACAAAAAGTTGAGGAAAGAATATGGCAAAAAAGAAGATAAATAAAAAGAAATTAATAATAATATTAGCAAGCATAGTATTAATAATAGGTATTATAATATATATAACATTAATAAATAAAGAAACAATAAACCATATATTTAAATATAAAGATAAACTAACTATTGAAGCAGGTAGTAAAATACCTACAATGAATGATTATTTATATCATAATACTACTGAAGAAAAAGAAATAGTATGGGATAATATTGAAATAGAAGAAGGAAAAATATATAAACCTGGAACATATAAAGGAAAATTTAACTATGACAACGAAGAAAGATATGTTACATTAATAGTAAAAGACACTACACCACCAAGTATAAACAATGTAAAAGATATTGAAGTATTAGCCTTTACCAAAGTTCCCGATTTATTAACTCAAATAGAAGTATCAGATAACAGTAAAGAAGAAATAACTCCATCCCTAGAAGGAAAATATGATATCGAATCACCTGGAGAATATACTCTTACATACAAAGCAAAAGATTCTTCCGGAAATGAAAAAACAAAAGAATTTAAGCTAATAGTCAAAGAAAATAAAGATATAACTACTAGTAAATCATCTAAGGGATATACTATTAAAAACGATAGAGGAGTAACCTATATAGGAGATACCATAATAGTAAACAAAACATATAGTCTTCCTAGTAGTTTTGCCCCTAATAACTTAGAAAGTATAAACGGCTATATCAAAATAGTAGATTTTGCCAAAAAAGCTTTTGATGAATTAAAAAGCGACGCTAAAGCTGCCGGTTTAAATATCTACGCCTCAAGTGGTTATAGATCATATCAAGATCAAGAATACATATATAATAACTATGTAAGAATGGATGGGCAAGAAGCTGCTGACACATATTCAGCACGAGCGGGCTTTTCTGAACATCAAACTGGTCTAGTACTAGATTTAAATACAGTAGATATATCATTTGATAACACTAACGAAAGTAACTGGCTAAGAGAAAATTCCTATAAATATGGCTTTATCATTAGATATCCAAAAGGAAAAGAAAATATTACAGGTTATACATATGAACCATGGCATATAAGATATGTAGGAAAAAACCTAGCTAAAGAAATATATAATAATGGTGATTATCTAACCTTAGAAGAATACTTTGGTATTGATAGCAACTATCAATAATTTAAAAAAATTAGCAATTAATATTGACAATTGCTAATTAAAGTGATATACTCATATTGTAAGTAAAAAAAGATATCTTACTTACAAATAAACAATAAATTATGGTAAACAAATAAAGAAAGGATAGTGGTTTATATGTTGCCAAGTAGATTGTTTTTTGATGATAGTTTCTTTAAAGGAGAAGAAAATATCAAATGTGATGTATATGAAAAAGATGGAAAAGTATGCGTTGAGATGGAAGCACCAGGCTACAAAAAAGACGATATAACCATTTCAGTAGATAAAGGAGAGTTAACTGTAACATTCGAAAAAAATGATGAGGAAGAAGAAAACAAAAAATATCTTCATCGTGAAAGAAAGAGCTACAGTAAAGTAACAAGATCTTTCTTCTTAGGAGATGTTAATGAAGATGAAATAGATGCTAACTTTAAAAATGGTATCTTATCACTTACTTGCCCTAAGAAAGAACAAGTTGAAACAAAGAAAACAATTAGCATCAAAGAATCTGAATAATAAGGTATAGCATTTAGCTATATCTTTTTTTTCAGATTTGGTGTATAATTAATAACTGGTGATATATATGACGAAATATTTAGATTTAAAAAAAGACTATCAGAAAGAAGATTTAACACTTGCTGCAGAAAATATAAAAGAAGGAAATCTCGTATTATTCCCTACAGAAACAGTATATGGTATAGGAGCAAATGGTTTAAATTCAGATGCCGTAAAAAAGATATTTATAGCCAAAGGTAGAGCTAGTGATAACCCATTAATATTACATGTCTCAAGTATAAAAATGGTAGATAGTATAGCTAAAGACATAACTCCATTAGAAAGACAATTAATGGAAGCATTTTTTCCAGGCCCACTAACAATAATTCTAAAAAGAAAAGATAATGTACCAGATATAGTAACAGCATCTTTAGATACAGTAGGTATAAGAATGCCATCAAACAAAATAGCTCATGATTTAATAGAATTAGCATCCGTTCCAATTGCCGCACCTAGTGCTAATATATCAGGACGTCCTAGTGGTACTAATATAAATGATATATTTGAAGAATTAAATAATAAAGTTGACTATATTATCGATGGTGGTGATACCGATATCGGACTTGAATCAACTGTAATAAGAGTAATAAATAATGTTATTCACATATTAAGACCAGGTAAGATAATCAAAAAAGACTTAGAAAAATATGCCAAAGTAGAAATAGACTCCCATGTATTAGGAGATATAAAAAATAACGAAAAAGTATTATCTCCAGGTATGAAGTATAAACACTATGCCCCAAATACAAAATGTATATTAGTATATAGTGATAATAAAGAAAAAATGTATAATAAGATAAAATCATTAGAAGACACAAATACTATAGTAATATGTAATAGTAGTAATGTATCTAATTACAAAAAAGCCATTCCTTATGGCTATACAGAAGAAGAAATATCCCATAACATATTCAAAATATTAAGAGAAATAGATAAAAAAGAAGCATCATTAGTAATAATAGAGGGCGTCAAAGAAGAAGGACTAGGACTAGCAATAATGAATAGATTAATAAGAGCTTGTTCCCATAATTATATAAAAATATAAAAAACAATCAAATTAAATGACAAATAAAATTTCTTTTTCATATTCTATTATGAAGGAGAGATAAAATGTTTAACTATCAAAAAAATATTCATACTTACAATTTCATAAATTACTCAGGAGAATATCATTATGAGTAAGTACAAAGTATGTGTATATGCTATATGTAAAAACGAAGCAAAATTTGTAGAACGATGGTATAATTCAATGAAAGAAGCAGATGCAATATATGTTTTAGATACCGGCTCAACAGATAATACAGTAAGCCTTCTAAAAAAGAAAAATATCATTGTCAAAGAAGCTAATATTAAACCATGGCGTTTCGATATAGCCAGAAACAAATCATTAGATCTAGTACCAGAAGATTATGATATTTGCGTATGTACAGACTTAGATGAAGTTTTAGAAGAAGGATGGCGCAAGTCATTAGAAGAATCATGGCAAAGTACTACCACTAGATGTAGATATAATTATAATTGGAGTTTAGACAAAAATAATAAACCATTAGTAAATTTTTATACCGATAAAATACACAAAAGACATGGCTATAAATGGACTCATCCAGTTCATGAAGTACTATCGTATGAAGGCACCGAAAATATAATTACAATAGATAACATAACATTAAATCATTATCCCGATGCCAAAAAGTCTAGAAGCAGTTATTTACCGTTATTAGAACTATCAGTTAAAGAAGATCCTAGCGATGATCGAAACATGCATTACTTAGGTAGAGAATATATGTACTATCAAAAATGGAACGAATGCATAGATACCCTAATAAAACATCTATCACTACCAAGTGCCATTTGGAAAGATGAACGAGCAGCCTCTATGAGATATATAGCAAGAGCATATAAAAATTTAAATAGAATAGAAGAATCACGTATGTGGTTAGATAAAGCAATAAAAGAAGCACCATATTTAAGAGATGCTTATGTTGAAAGAGCAATATTAGAATATGAACTAAAAAATTATCCCGAAGTAGAAACCTATTTATTAAAAGCATTACAAATAACCACTCATGAAAAAACTTATATAAATGAGGTCTTTAGTTGGGATAATACCATCTATGATTTATTATCAATAAGTCTATATAATACAGGAAAGTATCAAGAAAGTTTATATTACATAAATAAAGCTATTGAAATGAATCCAAATGATAATAGATTACAAGAAAATAAAAAAATAATAGAGGGAAATATATAATCTCTCTTTTATTAACATCAAATATGTAGTATAATAATAAAGTAATATTAAATAAAGTGTGGTGAAGTGATGGCAAAGAAAAAGAAAAGAAAATTAAAAAAATCAGTAAAATTATTACTATTTTTATGTATAATTGTTATAGGACTAATATATTTAAATAATACTACCAAAGATACTGATAATATCACTTCAAATAACGATATTAAAGAAAATAAAGAAATAAAAGAAGATAAATCAAACGAAGAGACAAAAGAAGTAGATTATAATAGTCTAGATACCTTAGGTAAATTAGAATATCTAAGTACTAAAGATAAAAGAATTAATAAAATAATAGATAATTATGATAAATATCCAGAAATATTATTAGAAATGTTAACAAGAAATAGTGATATGACTAGTTATATGCTTGATTATCCTGAAAAAAAAGGAAATGTATATAAAGATAATATTGGTAAAGTTCAAAAAGGCAAATTCCCTTTGTTATTACAATATGATAAAAATTGGGGTTATGGTATATATGGTGATAACGTTCTAGCAATAAATGGATGCGGTCCGACAGTATTATCTATGGTAGTAGCAGGATTAACTGGAAAAAATGATATCACACCATATACTATAGCCGAATATTCTAGTGACCATGGTTATTATCAAAGCGAATGGGGGACAAGCTGGAATCTCATGACTGAAGGTATAAAAAACTTTGGAGTAGTAGGCGCCAATATAGAACTTAGCAAAGAAAATGTTTTTTCAGAATTAGAAAAAGGACATCCAATAGTATGTAGCATGCGACCAGGAGATTTCACTACCATTGGCCATTTCATTTTACTAACTGGTATTAAAGATGGAAAAATAACAGTAAACGATCCAAATAGTAAAGAACGTAGTAACAAATTGTGGGATTATGAAACACTTGAATATCAAATAAAAAGTTTATGGTCATTTACCACATTATAGATAAATAAAAATCGAACTAATATTAGTTCGATTTAATTTAATATTGGAGGACCCAGTCGGATTTGAACCAACGCTCAGGGAGTTGCAGTCCCGTGCCTTACCTCTTGGCTATGAGTCCGTCAGTAACTAAATTATATCAAAAATAAACTATTATTTCAATATATTTTATGTAAAAACACAAAAAATGTTAAAAAATGATGAAATATTTATAAAGTTATAGTATAATATGATTGTCCTAAAAAAAGGGGTGAATTATTATGGAAAGATTACAAAAGAAAATATCTTCACTCGGCTACTGTTCAAGAAGACATGCCGAAGAACTTATAAGCAAAGGATTAGTAGAAGTAAATGGCGAAGTAGTAACTAAACTTGGAACAACAGTAAAACCAGGTGATATCATATCCGTAGAAGGAAATATCTTAGATAATAGTAGATCATTTGAATATTATTTATTAAATAAACCAAAAGGAGTTGTAACCACTACTAATGATGAAAAAGGAAGAAAAACAGTAGTGGACTTCATAAATACTACTTCAAGAATATATCCAGTAGGAAGATTAGATTATGATACATCAGGTATACTAATTTTAACAAATGATGGCGAACTTGCTAATTTACTTATGCGTCCAGACTCTTTAATAGATAAAACATATATAGTTAAAGTAAATGGCGAAGTAACAATCAAAGATGTTCAACAACTAAGAAATGGTGTTATTATAGATGGTATTAAAACAAAAAAAGCTAGAGTAAAACTTAAGTCAGTAGACAAAAAGAAATCAACTTCAATATTGGAAATAACTATCCATGAAGGAAAAAATCATCAAATAAAGAAAATGTTTGAATCTTTAGGCTATAAAGTAACAAAATTAAGAAGAGAAAAATATGCTAATCTTGATTTAAAAGGACTATTACCCGGAGAGTATCGTCCACTAACTGTTAAAGAAGTTAAAATACTATATAGCTTATGTAAGAAAAAATAAATACCAGGGGGATATTTTTATGACATTTAAAATAACAGATAACCAAGATAACGACTTTTGGTTTCTATCTGATAATATAACAGTAATACCAATCAAAGATTTTAATATCTTGATAGATAATAACATTAATAATATTATGTTAAAATTACTAAAAGATAATTTAGTAGTATCACAATTAAGATTAAATGATAATGTTTTAAATGCTATAACAGATATAGTCATAGCAAATAAAAGTTCAAAAGAAATAGATCATGTTCTAGTAGAAAATAACGTACCATATTTCTCTTTTGTATATGGTATAATAGATATACATAAAAGAAGATACAAATATTTAAATAATCTTACTAAGGCAGATGAAGTAATAATATCATATAAAGAAGAAAATATAAAAAGCGCTATAGCCTTAGCCAAATATCTAAATAAGAAAGTAATATTAGATAACACAAATATATCACTAGATAAATATAAAAAAGTATTAGAAGAATATTCAAGAGAAGAACTAGATAAAGCTAATATAACCTTTTACTATCAAGAAAATAATAATTCAATTACTGCAAGTGAATTATATAAAACATCAGCTTTAGTAAGTGAAATTGCAAATAAAATAAAAGAAGCAAATCTATCTAATATAGAAAGCATAATGTATGCTTATGATATATTAAAGAAAAGATTATATAAACTAGATGAAGAAAATTATTATAAATCTTCCGATGTATCTTCAGTTCTAACTGGTGATTCTATTGTATGTGCAGGTTATTCTAATGTATTTAATGCAATTTTAAAGTGCTTAAATATAAAAGCAGCACCACTAATAAGTAAAGAAGCAAAACATCAAAGAAGTATTATCTATGTTCAAGATGAAAAGTATAATATCGATGGTGTATATGTCTTTGACCCAACCTGGGATAGACGTAAGAATAAAGAAGATAAAGAATATATAAATAGATATAATTATTTTGCCATTCCTTTATCAGTATCAAATGAAACCGCCAAAGACGAATTATACAAAGCATTAACTATTGAACCATATGATTTTCTTGAAAGTAGAAGTAAGTTAGATATTGAAGAAATGAGACAAAGCAATATAATAAATGATGCCATAGCCTTTATAGACGATTCACTTCTAACTATAATAGCGGATGAATATGCTTATGGTCTTACAGATAATATTATAAAAATATATACAAATATAAAAGCCAAGTATGATACAAGACACCTAAGAGAAGAAAAATTCTTAAAAATATTATATAATACTAGAGTAGCAGAATATAAAGATAGAATCATCAAAGAAGTAGATATTGAAAATTTAATAGAAGTTGTAATAGAAAGATATCAAAAAATTCAAAGAAACAAACTGAAAAAAATGAATTTATCCAGCTGGAAAGAAGAATTAGTTATTGCAATTTTTACTTCAGAATTAGAAAATAACCTTTACGAATATTTAAAAGTACCAAAGGCAAAAATAAGAAAAAGAAAAATAGAGGTTGACAACTAAAAAAAAATAGCATATAATATCTATGTGTTAAAACAAAAGAAAGAGACGATATAGTAAAATAGTTATAGAGAGCTAATGTTTGGTGGAAATTAGTATGATGGTTACTATATAGATCACTCTGGATGTGTTTTTCTGAATATTTAGGAAAAGCCGGGAATAGTCCCGTTATCAATAATGAGAGCACTTATGTGAAGTAAGGTGGTACCGCGATGTATATCGTCCTTACAAATATAAGTGCTTTTTAATTTAAAGGAGGAGAAAAAATGAATTATAAAGAAACACTATTGATGCCTGAAACTAGTTTTCAGATGAGAGGTAATTTACCAGAAAATGAAAAATTACAAAGAGAAAAATGGAATGAAATAAATTTATATGACAAAGTAAGAGAAAAAAATAAAGGCAAGACACCATTCATTCTACATGATGGACCACCATATGCTAATGGAGATATTCATATCGGTCATGCTATGAATAAAATTCTAAAAGACTTTATTAATAGATATAAAATGATGAGTGGCTACGATATGATATATATTCCAGGATGGGATACTCATGGTCTTCCAATAGAACAAGCTGTAACCAATAGTGGTATTGATAGAAAAAGTATGAGTAAAGCCGACTTTAGAGCCTTATGCGAAAAATATGCATATGAACAAATTGCAAAACAAATGAAAGGCTTTAAAGAGTTAAATGTTTTAGCAGATTGGGAACATCCATACATTACACTACAAAAAGAAATGGAAGCAAGACAAATTGAAGTATTCGCTACAATGGCTAAAAAAGGCTTAATATTCAAAGGACTAAAACCAGTATATTGGAGTCCATCATCAGAATCAGCACTTGCTGAGGCAGAGATAGAATATCACGATCGAAAAGATCCTTCAATATATGTAGCATTTCCAGTAGTAGAAGGTAATAATACTGCACAAGTAGGAGATAATTTAGTAATATGGACTACTACTCCTTGGACACTTCCTTGTAATACTGGTATTGCTGTTAGTAAAAAATTTGATTATGCTAGAGTATTAGTAAATGATAAATATTATATTGTTGCTAATGAATTACTTGATAATCTAGCTAAAGAGTTTGGTTGGGAAAATTATGAAGTAGAAAGCGTTTTCTCTGGTGATAAAATTACTGGTATCAAATATAAACATGTATTTATGGATAGAATAGCTCCAGTAGTAGATGGTTTCCATGTAACATTAGAAGCTGGTACTGGACTAGTTCATATGGCACCTATGTATGGAGCAGATGACTTTATCATAGGAAAAGAAAATGGCCTAGAAATGATAAACGGTATCGATGATCAAGGTGTATTAAATGATTTATCAGGTGAATTTAGTGGTTTATTCTTTGAAGATGCCAACAAAGCAATAACTACAAAATTAGATGAACTAGGAGTACTTCTTAAACTTAAGTTCATAACACACTCATATCCACATGATTGGAGAACTAAGAAACCAGTTATCTTTAGAGCCACTAAACAATGGTTCTGTAGCATTGATAAAATTAGAGATGATCTTCTAAGTGAACTTGAAAATAATGTTAAGTTCCATACTGAATGGGGTAAAAAGAGATTATATAATATGATTCATGATAGAGGAGACTGGTGTATTTCAAGACAAAGAGTATGGGGAGTACCAATTCCTATCTTCTACAACGAAGATGGTAGTGAAATCATAGATTACGATGTTATGATGCATGTAGCAGATTTATTTAGAAAATATGGTTCTAATGTATGGTTTGAAAGAGAAGCAAAAGATTTATTACCTGAAGGTTATAAAAATCCTGCTAGTCCAAATGGTAATTTTACCAAAGAAGAAGATATCATGGATGTATGGTTTGATTCTGGTTCAACTTGGAATGGAGTATTAATAGAACAAGGATTACCATATCCTGCTGATGTATATTTAGAAGGTTCAGACCAATATCGTGGTTGGTTCAATAGCTCACTAATTTGTGGCGTAGCAGTTACTGGTAAAGCCCCTTATAAAGAATTAGTATCTCATGGCTTTACACTAGATGGTAAAGGCAATAAAATGAGTAAAAGTTTAGGTAATGTAATAGTGCCTGCTGATATGATAAGATTACATGGAGCAGACATCTTAAGATTATGGGTAGCATCAACTGACTATACTGAAGATGTAAGAATTAGTGATGAACTAATTAAACAAGTAAAAGAAAGTTATCGTAAGATAAGAAACACATATAAATTTATGCTTGGTAATCTAAAAGATTTCAATCCAACTAAAGATAGTATTAAATATGAAGATATGCCATATTATGACAAATATATGATGAACGAACTTAATATATTCACTAAAAATGTACTAGAAGAATACGAAGGCTATAATTTCCAAAATGTATATAAATTAGTTAACAACTTTGTATCATTCACTTTATCTAATTTCTATCTAGATTTCACTAAAGATATCTTATACATAGAAAAAGCAAACTCTAAAGCAAGAAGAAGTGTTCAAACAGTACTTTATAATATTTTAAGTAATGAAGTAAGATTACTTGCTCCAATACTTCCGTATACAAGTGAAGAAGTATATAACTTGTTACCACATACTGAAGCTTCTGTTCATTTAACAGATATGCCTGAAGTTGTTAATTATTCAGATAGTACCGAAGTATTAGAATTATTTAAACTATTCTTCGAACTTAAAGAAAAAGTAAATAAAAAATTAGAAGAAGCAAGAAACGAAAAATTAATCGGTTCCGCTCTTGAAGCTGTAGTAAAGATAAACTTAGATCCAAAATATAACGAAGTAAAAGAAAAATTAGGTTCATATTTACATCAGCTATTAATCGTATCAAAAGTAGAATATACTACTGATGGTGAAGAAGTAGAAGTAGCAAAGAGTACTGGCGAAAAATGTAATAGATGTTGGAATTATGTTGATCACTTAGACGGCGATATTTGTGATAGATGTCATAATATTCTAAATAATTAGTAAAATATTAAAAAGCAGTATTTAAACAATACTGTTTTTTCTCTAGGAGGTAATATGGAAAATAAATATAATTATAAAGCATTAAGTAAACAAGAATTAGAAAAAAAATTCATTCAAATGAAAAATAACATTCCAGAAGCAAGAGAAACAATAATATTACATAATCTAAAACTAGTATTTCATAGATATTATAAAAGATTCTCTAGTATTCAAATTGATATGGATGATATTATTTCTAGCGGTATTATTGGACTAATAAAAGCAGTAGATACTTTTAACTTAGATAAGAATTACTCTTTCACCACCTATGCAAGCAAATGTATAGACAATGAGATATTAATGTATATAAGAAAAGGAATAACCAAAGATATCCATTTAGAAGAAGATAATGGAGAAGACGAATTAACACTAATGGGTTTAATTATCGATCCATCAGTCAACATAGAAGAAGACTATATAAATAATGAAAATATAAACAATATCAGAAGTATAGTTAATTTATTAAATGAAAAAGATAAATACTTATATAATTTATATTTTGAAAAAGCCTATTCCCAAGTAGAAATAGCCAAAATACTAAAAAAATCACAATCATATATATCTAGAGAAATAAAATCCTTAGTATATAAATTAGAAAAACTAATGTATCAAAATGGAGCAATAGAAAGACCTAAAATTAAAAATAAATGTATTGGATACAATAAGAAAAATGTTTTGTAAAATTACTGTAAAGACTATTGCAATTATTTATAATATGTTATATTCTTATATCATAAGGGAGTGTGATAATAGTGATTTATCCATCAATAGATAAAATATTAAATATTGTAGATTCCAAATACGCTTTAGTTTATGTTGTTTCCGAAAGAGCTAAACAAATGGCTAAAACAGGTTATTATCAAAAACCAATCAAAGAATATAAAAGTGAAAAGAATATAGGTAGAGCTTTAGAAGAAGTATACGATGGATTAATTCATATTGAGAAACGTTAAGTTTCTTTTTTTGTACTATAATTATATTTCATTCATATATATTATTGTAGAAGAAAGGAATGATAAAACAAATATGGAAACAATAAAAGTTTCATCGAAGTCTAACCCAAATTCAGTAGCAGGAGCACTTGCTAATGTATTCAGAGAAAAAGGCATCGTAGAAGTTCAAGCAATCGGAGCAGGAGCCCTAAATCAAGCTATAAAAGGAGTAGCAATAGCTAGAGGATTCGTAGCTCCATCAGGAAAAAATTTAGTATGTACGCCCGCTTTTATCGATGTTAATATTGATGGCGATGAAAGAACAGCGATTAAGTTAATAGTAGAGGCTAAATAGCCTCTTTAAAAATATCGAATATTAGCAATTAATATTGACAATTGCTAACAAAGTGCTATAATTATACTTGTAGGAGATGATAAAATGAAAAAAAGACAATTCAAAACAGAAAGTAAAAAAGTCTTAGACATAATGATAAACTCAATTTATACAAATAAAGAAATATTTTTAAGAGAACTAATTTCCAATGCAAGTGATGCTTTAGATAAGTTACACTATCTATCATTAACAGATAAAAACATAAAGATAAATAATGATGACTTATGCATAAGAATAGATGTAGATGATAAAGCAAGAACATTAACAATTACCGATAATGGAATAGGTATGACCGAAGAAGAATTAGAAAACAATCTAGGTACAATTGCTGAATCAGGATCATTACACTTCAAAGAAGAAAACTCTTGTCAAAATGATGCTAACATAATAGGTCAATTTGGAGTAGGCTTTTACTCAGCCTTCATGGTAAGTGACAAAGTAACAGTAGAATCAAAATCATATAAAGAAGATAAATCATACATATGGGAAAGTAATGGTATAGATGGTTACACATTATCTCAGTCAGATAAAAAAGATAATGGAACCAAGATAACTCTTCATATTAAAGAAGATACAGAAGATTATAAATATAGTGATTTTCTTACAGAATATAAAATTAGAGAAATAATAAAGAAATATTCTGACTATATAAACTATCCAATAAAAATGGAAGTATCCAATACAAGAAAAAAAGAAGATAGTGATGAGTATGAAACATATAAAGAACTAACAACTTTAAATAGTATGATACCACTATGGAAGAAAAACAAAGAAGAAATAAAAAACGAAGAATATAATAACTTCTATAGTGATAAATTCTATGACTATAATGAACCATTAAAAACAATTCATTTTAAAGTAGAAGGAAATGTAACATACACAGCATTATTATTCATACCAAGTCATGCATCATATGACTATTATAGCAAAGAATATACAAAAGGACTACAGCTATATACTAATGGTGTTCTAATTATGGATAAATGTAGTGATTTATTACCAGATTATTATAGCTTTGTAAGAGGCGTAGTAGATACAGAAGATATTCCACTAAACATTTCAAGAGAAACTCTTCAAGAAGATAAAAACATAAAACTAATTGCTAAGAGTATCGAAAGTAAAATAAAAAAAGAATTATTATCAATGCTAAAAGAAGATCGTGAAAACTATGAAAAATTCTATAAAAGTTTTGGTATGCAACTAAAATTTGGTGTTTATAATGATTATGGTATAAATAAAGATAAACTTAAAGATTTATTAATGTTTTATTCTTCAAAAGAAAAGAAACTAATAACATTAGATGAATATATATCTAATATGAAAGAAGAAGATAAAAATATTTATTATGCTTGTGGTGAATCAATAGATAAAATAGATATGTTACCACAAGTAGAAGTATTTAAAGAAAAAAAATATAATGTATTATATCTAACAGAATACGTAGATGAATTTGCTATAATGGCTTTAGGAGAATACGAAGGAAGAAAATTCGTTAACGTATCAAAAGAAAATACAGATTTATCTACAGAAGAAGAAAAAGAACAAATAAAAAAAGAAAACGAAGATAATACAGACTTATTAAAAGACATGAAAGAAGTATTGGATGGTAAAGTAGAAGAAGTAAAATTCACTAATAAGTTAAAGAAACATCCCGTATGTTTAACCACTAATGGTGAAATATCTACTTCAATGGAAAAAGTAATAAATGCTATGCCAACAGATGAAAAAATAACCGCTAGTGAAGTATTAGAAATAAATATAAATCATAACATTAGTAAAAAACTAAAAGATTTATATAAAAACAATAAAGAAGAATTCAATAAATATACCAAAGTTATCTACTACGAAGCAAGACTAATTGAAGGCTTACCAATAGATAATCCTACTGAATTTAGTGACTTAATATGTGACATCATAGCAGAAAAATAACACAAAGACCTATTTTCAGGTCTTTTTCTTTGACATATATATATAAATTATATATAATTAAGTTGAGAGGGGCGATAACATGGCATATTATTTAACAATAGCAAACAAAGGCGAATATAAGAAATTAAATCTATTATTACTAGAAGGATTTATCAAAACATCCAAGTTTAAAGGAGAAGCGCTTAGTCTAGATGAATTAGACGATTTAACTTCAAAGTATCAAGATGAATATGAATTCAAGAAGAAACTATATCAAGCAGGTATAATATCAATCGATGAAATAACAAAAGAATTAAGTATTAGACGTAAACAAAATAATAATTTAATAAAAGTAAAATACGGATTAATATATCAAAAAGAAAGTAAATATTTAGATCAACTATATTTAAGAAGTATCTTAATAAGCAAGCAAAGAGATTACACATTCTTAGAAAAACTATCATCGTATTATCGTAATAGCTATAACAACAGCATAAATATAGCTAACTTATCATTGATAGCAAAACACCATTATGATTTTGAAAATAGTAAAATACTAAGTGACTTTTTTCAAAGAGAAATATATAAATATAATCCATCCACTGATGAATGTAAATTAAATTATAAATCATTACATGATCTAGCTATGTTTGTATATAATTATAATGCTGCAAAAGCATATAGATCATTAGGTATAACCAAAGATATGCTTGATAAAGAAAGACAAGAAAAACTATCATTACTAAAAGAAAATTTAATAAAAGAAAATCAAAAAGAAACATTAGGCAGCTATAGAGTAAGAAAACTTACTAAGGACTATACAGTTGATGGTCAGATGTCATTATTTAATAACTAAAAAATAATCAAAATCAAATTGATTATTTTTTTTATATCTGTAACTTTATATCATAAAAAGCATATACTTATGGTAGGTGATACTATGACAAAAGTAGACAGCTTTAAAGAGTTCGTAAAAAAAAATCAAGTATTAGTTACATATGTAAAAGAAAACAAAATGACCTGGCAAAAGTTCTATGAACTATATGATTTATATGGTGAAGATAATAATATATGGAATGAATATCTAAAGAAAGAAGAACCCCAACCCAAAGTAAATAATACCAAACTATCAAGTCTCTCTAATATAATGGAAATGGCCAAGAATATAGATCCAGACAAACTACAAGATGGTATAACATCTATCCAAAAAGCCATAAGTTTATTCGGTGATATGATTACCAAAAACAATACATCTTCTACTAGTACATACACCCCAAGACCAATATATAAGAAGTTTGATGACTAATGACTACTGAACTACAAATAAAAATAGGAAGCGATCCCATGCAAACATCATTTATTAGAGAAAACCCATACTGGTATAAAAGATTAAATAGAAATCCAAACTCCTATAAAGACTTTATAGCGGATATGAAAAATAAATATAAATTGAATCCAAGTGATAAATTTAATAAAATGTTAAATAATATAAGCATGATTCAAACATTCCTAGATGTATTAAAATAAAAAAATAAGATTTAGTTTTTAAATCTTAAATTTTCATTTGAAATATTAAATAACATACCAATAAGTATCATATAAGATAATAAAGAAGAACCACCATAAGATATAAAAGGTAAAGTAATACCCATAATAGGTAATAAACCTAAAGTCATACCAATATTTTGCATTTGTTGAAAAAGAAGAACCGCGATAATACCACCAACTAATAATTTATCATTATCATTATGTGATTTATTAGCCAAAGAAATAATATTTAAATCAAAGAATACAATAAGTCCAAGTAACAATAAAGTACCCAAAAAACCAAAATTAGAAGCAAATACCGCAAAGATAAAATCAGTTTGCATTTCCGGAAAATATATTGGTGTATGATTAAATCCATGTCCTAACATTCCCCCAGATCCAATCGCAGTAAGCCCATTAGTAAGTTGAAGTCCATTACTATTAGACCAATTAAGAATTCTATCCATACGATAAAAGAAACTAGTTCCAAAGATATCAATAAATAAATCCTGATTCATAAAATATATTCCTAAAAATACACCACCACAAATAAGTATAATACAAGTAGTAATAACAAACCATCTAGCTTTAAAACCACCAACAAATAACATAACAACAGTAATAATAAAATATATAAGTACCGCCCCAGTATCAGGTTCAATAAAAGTAAGAACCGAAGGAATACCAACTATAACCAATACCTTTAAAAGAAACTTAAATTCTTCCATTGTATCATTATTATTTCTACTTTCATTAAAATCATTAATTAATCTTGATAATATAATAATTAAAAATATTTTCATAAATTCCGAAGGTTGAAAACTACCAATATAAGGAATAATAAACCAACATCTAGCATTATTAATAGGTTTACCAAATAGTAGTACCAATATTAATAAAATAACTCCAATAAAATATAAAATATAAGCATTATTATATAAAAACTTATTACCAAATATCATCATAATATAAGCAAGCCCAAAACCAAGTACATACCATAATATCTGTTTTAAATAAAAACTTTGATAGTCGCTAGGAAGTAAACTTCTCGTAGCATATATAGTAATTACACTAATAATAGCAAACAATATTATAGGAATTAATATTTTACCTTCAACTTTAAATTTAGATTCTTTTTTCATCCATATCACACTCTAGTTATTATAATACCACAAAATAAAAAAATAATAAATATATATATAACCATTTTCATATAATTTATTAGAGGTGATAATAGTTGAAAGAACTACCAAAGATGTATCATAATACAATAGATAAAGATATTAATAATAATGAAAAAATGTATTCTACTATATATAATAACGATAGAAAAATATCTAATAACAATATTTTTATCAATAATAAAAATAACTATACAGTAGAACAAAAAATATACAATATCTTTAACTCTCCAAACTATATATATAAGATAGATGTGACAATAGTCACAGATAAAGGTAAAACAAATAAACGTATAGTAGGGAAAACAAAAACAAATTTAATTACTATGGATAATGAATATATTCCCATAAATACAATAAGAGATATATACATATCTAGATAATGACCTATAAATAGGTCTTATTTTTTTTCTATAAACTATTGAAAAAAAATATAAAATATGATATCTTAATATTGAGTAAAAATAGGTGATAGATATGAATAAAAATAAAAAAATCATAATTATAACAATAATATCATTAATAGTATTAACAGGTATATATCTACTTTACAATACTTATGCATTAACTACTAAAACCACTAATAACGGTGACTACTATACAATAAATCTAACAGATAGTAATATAGTATCTTTAGCAGCCAATGAAGAAAAAACAGTAATATATCAGATAAATAATACCAATAATGGTACAGTATCATATGGTGTAGCCTATAATAATTCCAATATAGAAGTAAAAGTATATAGTGATAGTAAAGACAAAGTAACAGGAACCATAGGAGCTAATGATAACAAATATATAAAACTACATCTAAAAAACAAAACATCCTCTAATACTACTGTAGAAATAACCGCAGTCATGGGTTATGAAAATGGAGGAGACTTAATAGTACCATCAGACTCTACTTTAGTAACAAAGACTTATACAAACTCCTTTGCAGGATACATAACAGAGTTGTATGATAATAGTACCAAGACACCAGTAACAAATAACAGTATTACATATCAGTATGATACTACAAATAACCTAATGAAAGATACCGCTGGTAATATAAGATACTATGGAGCCTCTCCAAATAACTATATATACTTTAATTGTGATAGTTATCCATCTACTAATTGTGAACTATGGAGAATAATAGGAGTATTCGACGGTAAAGTAAAACTAATAAGAAAAGATAATGAAACAAGTGATGACTTGCCTATTGAAGATATCTTAAAAAATGTTGATGTAAAAACTAATGATTTATATATAAGTGGTATTGGTGAAAATAAAAATGTTTCATATCTTATTAATCTTATAAAACAAGCTAATACTGATGTTAATATAACTATTACAAATAAAGATAACACTCCAAATAATAGTATTTTAAAAACAGGAGATAAGTTAATTATTAAAAATAATTCATATGAAAAAACTTATACTATTGTTATTAAAGGAGATACAAATGGTGATGGTAAAATAACTGCAGTTGACTTACTTAGAATTCAAAAACATATATTAAAATATACTACATTAAAAGACGAATATTATGAAGCATGTGATACAAACTATGATAACAGTGTTAGTCCTGTTGATATGCTTAGAATTAAAAAACATATATTAAAATATATTACATTAAAATAAAGGAGGAAAATTATGAAGAAAAAAATTATATATTTATTTTTAGGGTTATTTATAATGCCTATTTTAAATGTCAAAGCAGCAAGTGGCTATTATGACATATATACATCAAATAAAAAACCTAGTCCAGGTAGTACATTTACAGTAACAGTTAAATGTGTAAGTAAAACAAGTGAAAAAATAGGTTTATGTGAGTATACACTTGATTATGATTCATCAAAGATAAAATTAATAAGTGAACACGATACTGCATCTTGCCATGATGGATATTGTGCTTATAATGCTTTTAGTACACTAAGTGCTAAAACATTTACATTTAAAGCTATCGCAACAGGATACTCAAGAATATCTGTAAAATCTTATTCAATATTATCAATAGATACAGAAAAGCCTATTACAACTACTGTTGATCCTACTTCTGTTACAATTAAAAATCCTGAACCTACAAAACCTGTTACTTATTCAACAAACAATAATTTAAAAAGTCTAACTATTACAGGTTATAATTTAGAGCAAACATTTAATAAAGATACTTTAACTTACACTGTTAAAGTCCCCTCTTCGGTTGAAGAAATAACTATTAATGCTACAAAAGAAGACTCAACTGCTAATATTGTTGGAACTGGCAAATTTAAAGTTAGCGAGGGAGAAAATAAATTTGATATAATTGTTACAAGTCAAAAAGGAACTAAAAAAACTTATACAATTAAAGTAACTGTTTTAGATGAAAACCCTATCGAAGTTAAAATAAATGATAATACTTATACTATCATAAAAAGAAAATCAAGTTTAAAAATCCCAGAATCAGGATTATTTACTAATAAAGAAATAACTATTAATGATACTAAAATACCTGCATTATATAATGAAACTACTAATTATACTTTAATTGGTTTAAAAGATAATGATGGAAATACTAATTTATATATTTATAACGAAGAAGATAATACTTATACTTTATATCAAGAAATAATATTTAATAAAGTAAAAGTAAATATTATTGATAAAAAAGTAGATAATTTAAAAAGTGAAATAAAAGAAATAAATAATAACGAAATAACAGTTTATAAATTGACTAATAATTATTATTTATTCTATGCTACAAATATTGAGTCGTCTGCTACTAATCTTTATATGTATGAAGAAAATGAAGGGACAATTCAAATATTTAATAAAGATTTAATTAAATTATATGAAGAAAAATTAGAAGAAACTAAATATTTAGTTTACATTATGTCAGGATTATCTGTTTTATTTGGAATATTAATAATAGTTGTTGCAGCTTCCAAAAATAAAAAACATAAGAAAAAAGATAAAGAAAAAACTATTTTAAATGATGATATAAAATCTAATAAAAAGAAAAAAGATAATAATCTTGAATGGACTAAAGAAGTTAAAAAAGTAAATAAAAAACTAGTATTAGAAAAAGAAGATAAAACAAAAAGTATTAAAGAAGTAGAAAAAGATTTAAAAAAAGAAATCGATAAAGCAAAAAAAGAACTAGATAAGGAATAAACCTATCTAGTTTTTATATCTTTATTTATTTTCTTTTTGATTTGTTTTATCTTTTTCTTCATCAAAATTTAATTCTTCTTCTTTTTCATTTCTATTCATAAAATAAACTATTAATGTTCCTAAAAGTACAATTAATGCTATTTTAAGAATGCTTGGTAATAAATTTTCTTCATTTTCCTTATTATCTTCTATATTCTTATTATCATCTTGTTTATTATCATCTGATGGAGTTTTAGAAGGATTATTACTTGAATTATTACTATCATCATTTATACTATTATCTATATAAATAACTTTTGCTTCTTCTTTTGGTAATTCAACATTAACTACTTTTTTAGGTATTACATTTGATATTTCTTTTATATTAATCTTTTCTTTATTACTTAAATAAGAAATAACATCAACCATACTAAATATACTATCTTCTTCCATATCTTTAGTATCTTCATAACAAAGAGTAATTAATTTTTCATCATTTATAAAATCTTCTATTCCTATTATTCTAGTAGGATTAGTAATATCATTAACTTTTAATTTATCATTTAAATATGTAATACTATCAAAATCTAAATTATTAGATATATTTATATCAAATAATATACCAGTTACTACATTATCTGTTTTTAAAGTAATTGTATAATATATTTTATTATCTTCTTTTGTTGTTGTAATAACATAATTTGCAGTAGTAGTAACATCAACTTCAGAACCATTAACTTTATTATTTGCTATCATTAAATCTTCAAAATCAACTTTTAAATCACCATTAAAATCTAATTTAAATAATTCTTCTTCATTTAATTCATCATTTTTTAATAATTTATCTCTAAATAAATTTATATCAATATTATCAAGACTTAAATCATTGTTTAAATCCCCTCTTATAATAATTTTATAAGTACGAATTAACACATCATTTTTATCATATATTGATATTTCAAATTTACCATCATCATCTATTTCATATAAATTTCTATATATTATATTTTGTTCTAAAACTTCTTTTGTTACATTAATTAAAGTATCTATAATAAAATATTTATCTTTTATTTCAAATGTTATATCTTCACTTTCAATATTTATATCATAAAAACTTAATTTAATTGTATATATTCTTTCTTTTATATCTTTATTAATATAAGTTAAAGGTAATAATTCATATAATTTATCAATATTATCTTCTTCAGTTAAATCATTATTATCTATCATTTCTTCAAGATATTTAATAGCTAATTCTTTATTTAATTCATTTCTTTTTTCATTTATATTAGAAAGTAATGTATTAATAGTAACTGTATCACTAGGTCTTCTTTCTAAATATTCTTCTATTTTAGCATTAATTAAAACTAAATTATTTTCATTATCTACAACATCTTTTAAAATTGAAATATTATTTAAATTATAATAATTAGTTTTATCTATAGTTGTATCAACTAAATTATACTTATTATTTAAATCATTTAATAATACATCTAATCCTAATTCTATATAATCTTTATTATTTGATTTAAATGTGTTATAAATGCGATTAGCATCATTTTTAATATCATCTATTTTACTATCTAATTGTTTATAATTATCAATAGTAAATACAATATTTTCTAAATAACTTATTTTTTCTTCAAATAATGTTATTACATCTTCATTATCTACTTCCATATTAGGATTATTACCTAATAGTAATTCATTATCTTTATATGTTTTACTATCATTTATTAAATTATTAATATATAATATTGTATTATCTTTTTTTGTTTTTAAATTATTATACACTGTTTCATATTCTGTTATTTTATCATTATAAAAACTATTATATGCTACGATATTATCATTTAATGTTTTAAAATAATTATTAATTAAAACATTAGATATTTCATCTTTAGTTAATAATGTATATTCTACTTCATCTTTAGTATATTTAATATCTTCTAAAATATTAACATCAAGTAAAATATCACTTGAAAAATTAAGATTATATTCTTCTAATTTTTCATTAAAATAAGTTTCAATAAGACTTTTTAAAGATACTTTATTATCTAATAATAATTCATTCTCATTTAAAGTATTATTATCATTTTCAACATTTTTTTCTATTAAGTCAATAGCAAATTTAAATGTTTCATCATCTATATATTTTGTTTCATTTTTACTTACTTCTAATTTTGTTTTTAAATTATTATATGTAGTTTTAGTATTAGTTATATAATTATAAACATCACCACTTGTTAAAGCATTAACACATAAAGGAGATATAAAACTACTT
>UQSR01000010.1 GCA_900543825.1 uncultured Mycoplasmatota bacterium | reverse complement strand
TGCCGAAATAGCTCAATTGGTAGAGCAACTGACTTGTAATCAGTAGGTTACGGGTTCAATTCCTGTTTTCGGCACCATTTTTTTGGAGGGATAGCGAAGTGGTCAAACGCGGCAGACTGTAAATCTGTTCCTTCGGGTTCCATGGTTCAAATCCATGTCCCTCCACCACTTTTTGGTTATTGCCTCGTAGCCAAGCGGTAAGGCACCACACTTTGACTGTGGCATTCGTAAGTTCGAATCTTGCCGAGGCAACCATTCTATTTTGCTTCGTTAGCTCAGTTGGTAGAGCATTTGACTTTTAATCAAAGGGTCTGGAGTTCGAATCTCCAACGAGGCACCATATTTAAAAACTACTAGTTATATTTTATAACTAGTTTTTTTATATTATACTTTCTTTTAGTTTATGATATTCTACTAAAAACTTTATATTTTTAATGTAGTTTGATATTAGTATTTCAAAATGATCTAATAATATTTTATTATTTATTTTATTAATACTATTAAATAATGACAATAACATATATTCTCTATCAGTATTGACGAAACAAATATCCCCTAATATCCTGGTTATTTTTTTTACATCTTTTGAATTGTTGATATTGAATTTATTTAAATCAATATCAATTATATCTAACTCATATGTTAATTCATTTTTTAATATTAATAAATTATTATAGAAGTTGTTTATAATCATTAAATTGAATTTGTTATAAAAGTAATTAATATTGTCATTATCAAATATATATTTTTTAGATAATAGTACTTTACCATGTTCGTTATTAATACACATACTAAATATTTTTTCTAATAGCGTTATATTATTAAGTATGTTTGATAAATATGTTATAAAACTATCTAATATACTAAGAAATTGTTCCTCACTTGTAAAATATCCTTTTTTTATGACTGTATTTATCTTTATATTTACTTTATTATCATCTAAACTATTTATATAATTATCTAAAGTATCCCCTAATAAAAAGGTAAAAATTAGGTTCTTATTTTGAATGTATTCTGAATTTAATACTATTCTTAGTATTTTTTTCTTTTTTAATTGATATTCATTATCTGTTTTTTTATCTTCTAAATCAATTATATTTAACATTATACTCCCCCTTTCTTATAGCATTATCTACGATAACATAAAATTTTATTTTTTTATTATAGTATTAATTTAAAAGGTACTTTTATACTTTGTATATAAATATAATTAATTAGTAGTTAACTATAAATAAATAAAAAAGCCAGATAGATAAACTGGCTAATTTGATATTTATTTAATTTTTTTTAAGATATAATATCTACAATCTACAGCACAATATTCTTTTAGATAGTTATCTAAGTTTTTGTAGTTGTTTATATCTTTTACTTTTTTATTATTTGACTCATAAAAACCTTTTAATCTTAGCTTATTATAAGCTATATCTCCAACTATATAGTCATAATCTTCATAAAAGTCCGTATAATGACTAATGAAATCATCTAGATCAAAACCATTTTTATAATCTTTTAGTATTTCATATTTATTTTTTTCTACTTCTATTGTTTTCATTTTATCACCCTATTCGTAATTTTTGGCAAATGCTGATTTTATTTGTTCATACTTTGCAAGACTCGAAGATGAATTCCATGTTATGAATCCTCCATCTAAGCCATTATCATACAATGCTCTTACTTGATCTTCTATTTTTGAGGCATTATATATTACTGTTGGTTTCCAATATGGAGTATCATAAGCTGTTATCCATGTTCTTGCTACCGCTGGAGTTGGTATTTCTTTTTGTCTTGCTGCTGCACCTTTAGCCCAGTTATTCATTGTTTGATATGGATTACTCCAAGTATCTACACTTCTTCCAAAGTGGTCTGTATATGGCATGGAACTTATGGCATCTACTATATTAGATATAGCAGGCCAATATTGACCATATGCTGTAACGTATTCTCCTGAACATTCGCCAAAGACGTCTACTGATAAGTATACTCCTTCTTTATGCAACTGATCAGTGGCATAAAATAGAAAGTTTTGTACGGCTTCTGCTTTTTCTTCATCATACTTATTTTTGAAGTCTGAGTTACCACTAACAGACATGTTATAAGCATCTTCTGGAAATCTTACATAGTCAAATTGAATTTCATTGAATCCCATTTCATGAACAGCTTCTTTAGCTAATTCAACATTATATTGCCATGCTCCCCTACTATAAGCAGATGGCCATAATCTATTGGAAGCTTTTGATGAAATGCAATCTTCTGGATGGTCTTTGCCGTAATGAACATCATTAAAGACAACTATTCTACCAATGGCATATATACCTGCTTCTTTTATTTTATCAATAGCACTTTTATAAGCACTATTATCATTCATAGCAGTAGCATATGCTGTTGGAGACATTTCTTTGGCAACTTCGGAAGAGTATGCTAAGGCACCATCCTTGATATCCACTACTATTGCATTGACTCCATTTTCTTTTGCTATCTTTAGGTAACTATCAATACTTGATATAGTGGCAGCATTTAAATACATAGCTTTAGCATTTTTCATAAGTGGATTGTCTTTAAACTGTGGCTTTTCATATGGGTAATAATCTAAGGTAGAAGCTTTTCCACCATGTAATTCTCTACCTGGATATTTTCGATCTTTATGGGTATCATAAACTGAATTTTCATTATAATTAGCGGTGGCTTCTTCCATGGTATCCACCAAATATTTACTATATACATATCCTGTTATATCATCTTTACTTATCTTATACATATTAACAGTTCCATCTTCATTAAGTATGTCATAACCTGTTATACTTATTTCATTTCCTTTTTTTATAAATGAACTTATTTTTGAATCTTTTTCATTTTCATATACTGTTACTGATGTTCTTACATATTTTGTTTTTTCTAATACACTATCTTTGATGTCACTTACTAGATTTCTACTATTAACATAATAATTGGTGTTGTTATACTCTATTTGAGTATACTTAGTATTATTTTCTTCAATTGTTTTATCGAAACTAGTAACTTTTGTTCCACGTGTTTGTTTTTTATCTTCTTTAAAATTATTATTTTCGTCATAGTTATATAAAGTTACCTCACTTTTATCTGAAGCTAAATACATAGTTTTCTTATCTATAACTACTTTTTTTACGCCTTTTAATAGAAATAATACTGCTAATACCGATATGACGATGATACTTAAAAGAAGTATTAGTCTCCCTACTTTTATTTTCCTTTTTCTTCTTTTTTTTGTCATTTTTACCACCTATGTATAGTATACCATATTTAGACATTTTTTACTATTTTTTTAAAAGAAAAAAATAGAAACTGATTGTTTCTATTTATCTAACATATTTAGTAAATTTATTTTGAACATATCTCTTTCGGCATGAGATTTTGATACCATTACGCCTTTATAAGTTGATAATTCCTTTTGATGTCCTTCGCTTAGTATTTCTTCTGGAGTTAATGTATCTAACATTACTAATTTTTGATTTTCATATACTGTATAATATAGTTTTACGTCTCCATGTACTTTAGCAAACATTCTATCTGTTGGTAGCTTTAACTCATATTTTGTAATACCATCTTTAGTATTTTTTGATACTACTACACCTTTAAATTCACCATCTCTAAATGATGGATAAAAATCAAAAACTAATTTTTTATATGCTAACATATTATATTTCTTTATAGCACGTTCTTTTTTTCTAAATTCATTTTCATTTAGATATTCTATAACAAAACTATTTTTCATTCCAAATCCCCCCAGATTCAAAGCAAAATGTATTAAAATAATATCATAATTTGATTGAAAAGTCAAGAAAAATCGTTTTTATATGATGGTATCTCCTTTGAAATTTGGTATAAAACTGTCACTTTGGCTTTCTTCTTCTTGAGTAAAACAGTTTCTCACTCCTAAATCATAAGCATAATCTATTAGTTCATTATATTCTTGCACGGTTACTCTTCTGTTTAATTCTTTATATTTTAATTCTTTAATTGGAGTATATTGATTCATTATACTTAGTATTATATTATCATGGTACTTTGTATATAAATATTTGATTATTTTTTTAGAATCTTCAATATGACCTGGTAAAACTAGGTGTCTAACTATTAATCCTTTTATTAATAATTCATTATTATATTTTGGTTTTCCTACTTGTCTATACATTTCTTCAATAGCTTTAGTAGCTATATCGTAATAGTTTGAGACATTGGAATATTTTCCTAGATTGTTATCATAGTATTTGAAATCTGGTAAATATATATCTATAAGTCCCTCTAATGATTTTAGGGATGATACTTTTTCATAACCTGATGTATTATATACTATTGGTATAGTTAATCCTTGCTTTTTTGCTATAATTAAGCCTTCTTTGATAAGTGGAATGTAATGTGTAGGAGTAACTAGATTAATGTTATTTGCGCCCATGTTTTGAAGTTCTAAGCAAATATTACTAAAACGTTCAATACTTATTTCTTCTCCTTTACATATATGGCTTATTTGATAATTTTGACAATATATACAACCTAAGTTACAGTAAGAAAAGAAAATGGTACCTGAACCTTTATCTGATGATAGTATTGGTTCTTCCCACATATGCAAGTGGTAACCACCTATTTTTATTTTATTAGAAGCCCTACAAAAACCTAATTCTTTATTATTTCTATTTACTTTACATTCTCTCGGACATAATGTACAACTATTTAATTCTTCTTTCATATAAATCACAAGATATATTTTATAACAAAAAATAGACTTTTTCAAGTCTATCTAGTTCCAAGTATAAAACAAACTATCATTCCTATTAATAACATGATTGTAGCTATGTTGATAAAACCTTTGCTACCATTTTTTTTAGGAATATCTAATTTAATGCTAGGCATAGTGGAGGTAAATTCTAAATTATCCCCTATTAATCTATTTTCTTTTACTACTGGAAGTGGTAATCTTTTTATTTTATCTTCACTTATACCATTACATTCTTTTATTTTCTCGATATCTTTTCTGTCTCTTTCTCTATTTAATAATAATTTATCTCCTATAATGCATTCTAATGATTCAGTCATATATTTTTTATTATCTGAAGATACATATGGTACAATGTAATCACTTAGTTTAACATTGATATTTTTTATTCTTCCTATTCTTCTTTTACAGTCGAAATTATATTCTATAATGCCATTATCTTTTTCTTCAAAAGCAAATATATTCACTTTTACACCATCAATTACCACTTGAAAGCCATAGTCGATATTATTAACGGTATAAGTTAAGCTATCTCTTTTTGGGTCATATAAGTCTTTTTTTCTGAATACCTCTCGCATCATTGCTATATCTTTTTTATTGCATAGTAAATCTAGGCTTAGGTGTTTTCTTCCTGAATCTTCATTTAGTAATATATATGGTACTAATCCTCCGCATAAATATGTTTTAGCGGTCGTTTTGTTTAATTTTTCTACTTTATTATATGTATCTAATAACTGAGTATAAGTAAATCCTATTTTATCTAGGTAAGCATTATATGATTCTATACTATTATTAAACACGGTATCTATTTTTGTTTTGATAATATTTATATCTTCTACTCTATTTAGAAAAACACTATATAATTTATTAACATTATTTTCTGGGACATCCATACCCATTCGATCTAGCTCTTGTAATCTATTTTCTATATATGATATTATTATTTTATTTTTTTCTTCCATGACGCTCACCTACTATATTATAAATTAATTATAACATATCAAAAGTTATGATGTAAATATAAATAGATTAATTTCCTTAATTTTCTTATGATTATGCTAGAGTTTTTATTTATTTTTTATATTCATGCTTACTTCTTCTTTATCTATTAGATAAAAGTTACCTTTTATAATTTTATAATTATTATTAGTTATTCTAATACCAGTATCATTAGGAAGAGCATATATTTTTATGGTATTAGATACTGGATATAATTCATTATTTAATAATTCTAGATTATTTATATCAAAATGTGGTTCTATTGTATATGGTATTCTACCTATTCCTTTATATAGTATTGTTTTGTGAACACCATCATCTAAGTCTTTTGAGCAAAGGGAATCTATTCCTAGATTAATAGCTCCTGCACTGATACCGATAACTATACCTTTGGATGTTTTTATTGTTTCTTTTAAGTTATATTTTTCTAAGAATGTATTTTGTTTTTGAGTATCTCCTCCCATAATGAATATTATATCTGCTTTTGTTAGTTCTTCTTTCATAATATCTTCTTGCATATTGTTATCTAAAATATTAATATCTTCCAAGGTAATATCTATTTCTTTAAACCATTCTATATCTGTCAAAGCATATCTTTTTACTTTATCTGGACTATCAAAGTTTCCTGGTATGAATACTATGCTTTTACTGTTTTTCATATCTTCTTTAAAAAAAGTACTAACTTCTTTTCCAAAATGTTCTTTTGGATTGAATCCACTAAAAATATATGTAATCATATTCTTCCTCCTTGGTAATATTTTATCATATTATTTACTAAATATATATATTATTTCTTTATATACATAAAAAAGTACTCTAGTAGTTAGAGCACTTAAATTATCTTAAATTAATCTTATAAACATTTTCTGTTATATTAATGACTATTTATATAAATAATACTTATTAATATATTCAATCTTATTATTACTAATAAATATTGCGGAATCATTTGGCAAGCCTATCAATTCATGTTTATTACTATTTTCTTTAGCTTCATTAACTTGCTCTAAATCATTGGTATTAAAATGAGGAATTATAGATATATCGCATAGTCCAAAACCTTTAATAAATTTTGCCTTAGAGTTTAATTCATATTTTGGTATGAATGTACTTTTAGCTAAATTCATACTTCCTGCACTAACGCCGATTATAAATGAATTTGATTTTTTAATAAAATTTAATAAATTATTGTTTATTACAAACTCATTTTGTAATATAGGGTCTCCGCCCATTAAATATATTATGTCTGCATTTAATAATATTCCATTATTAATGTCTTTAATATTTCTATTATCAATAATACAGGTATTACTAACTTTAACGTTGCATTCTTCAAGCATTTTTATGATTCCTAAAGAATCTTCGTTTCCATATACTTGTATATCATTTTTTTCATAATTATCAGGATTAGCAGAAATAAATACTATACTTTTTTTCCCTGATAAATTTTCTTTTATTATTTCCTTTATTTTTTGATCATAACCAGTTTTTTTATTTGGACCACTTAATAACAGTATTTTATTCATGACTTTACTCTCCTTTATTCTTCTTTTTTATGATTAATTTATGATAATGTCTTAAGTGTTATCGCTTGAAAATGTCTCAAGCATGATATATACTATTTCACTTGTGGTGACATATGAGAAAGATTGAATTAAGAATGAATGAAAAAAAGGAAAAATCTAACTCACGAATTAATTCTAGGGAAGTACGATTTTTAATATCTTCAAGAAAAATTTATAAATTATTTACAGTATATTAATAAAAAGTATAAAACTTTTTAATCACTATATACTTTTTACATTACAAATGCTGATTTATTAATTATTAGTATTATTAAAAATAGAATATATAAGCAAATCATTTATTCTACCACTGATTTTGTTTTTATATCTATTTTTCAAAGCGGCTTCAATTTTCATTCCACATTTTTCTGCCACTTTAATACTACCAATATTATCACTAGGTATAATGGCTTCTATTATACTATAATTACATTCATCAAATAAATAATTGATTATTGAAGTAACTGCTTCAGTAGTATAACCATTATTCCAATATTTTGAAGAGATACTATATCCAATTTCTAAGGTATTATACTTATATGAATTATCTGCACTGATAATACCAATTACTTCTTTATTGCTTTTTAATTCAATACACCATTCAAAGCCATTATTTTCATACTTTTTAAGCCAATAACTAATCATTTTTTTAGTAGTTTCTTCATTATTATGGCAATTAAAAGTTAAAAATTCATTAGTTTTAATATCACTGCCCCAATTGATAAATAAATCGTGTGAATCATTCATTGTAATTTTTCTTAAAATTAATCTATCTGTTTCAATAAATTTAGTTTCTTTCATTTTGGCCTTCCTATTAATTATTTTAAAATATAATTCTAATCTATTATATTTGTTAGTATGTTTTAATCTACAATTTTCATTTATATAATTATTCATATTTTTTGTCATTAACTAAAATGTTTATTTTTTCTATTAAAGTATTTTTGTCTATTGGTTTTAGAATGTAGTCATCAAAATTGTTTTCTTTATATTCTTCAGTATATTCTATGTTATTATTTTTTGTTAAGAGAATTACCTTGGTATTGAAACCTTTAATCTCTTTTAACTTTTGCATTACTTCTTCTCCATCTATATATGGCATTTCTTCATCTAATAATATTAAATCATACTTACTTCCTTTTCTTATTTTATCTAAGGCTTTTTTTCCTAGATTTGTAGTTTCTACTTTGATATGATATTTTGTTAGTATTTTGTTTATTAATTTTAAACTTGATTCGTTATCGTCCACTAGTAGGATCTTTTTATTATCTAGATATTTTGTATAATCTTTCTTTTCTTTTTTATTTGTTATATTTATTTTTTGATCTAGTATTATTGTTACTATTGTACCTTCATTATATCTACTTGTTAATAATAATGTTCCTCCTAGAGCTGCTATTAGTTTTTTAGCATTATATATATTTCCTTCGGTATTTAATTCTTCTATTTCTTCTGTTTTTATACCGATAGATGAATCTTCTATTTTTATTATTAATCTACATACATCGTGTTTGATAATAGTATTTACTGATAGTTCTATAAAACCTTCTTTAGTATTATTATAAGAGGAGTCAATAATTGTGCTTAGGGCTTTTTTTAGATTTATGCTATCACCATATAAACTTACTGGTAGATTGTTATCAATATTTATTCTAAATTCTATATTTTTTGCTTCTATTTTAGTTTTATACATACTTACTATTTCTTTTAATAATAGTTTTATATTGTATTTTGTTTTTACTGTTTTGATTTTATTTAATTCTATTTTATCTATATTATATATTTTATCTGACATATTATATAGTTTATTATTTGATGATATTATTTCTCTTGCATAGTATTTATTTTCTTCAATATTATTACTATCTAATATATTATTTGATGATATATTTATATCTTTTGCTATATCTTTTATTTCTCCCATCATATTATATATTAACATACTTTTTTCTTCATTTGCTTCATCAGCCATTTTCTTAGAAGCATGAATTTCTTCTAATAATTTTTTATCTGGATTTTCTATTGTAAAATACATTATTACTGTGATGAAAGTTTCCATAAATGTTGCTAATAATAGTTCTGGGTAACGCATTTGAATGAACCCTGTTATTCCTCCTAAACATAGGAATATATATAATGGTAAGTATCTTTTATTCTTAACTTTTTTATAATTTTTTATAGTGCATATTATCATTGCTGTTATGGCTAAAACTATAAATAAATCCACGACATTTATAGCTGGACCATAAGAATATATAACATATCCATCTTTCATTTCAAATTCTATTTTTGATAATAAGATTAATAAAATGAATATTGTATAAATTATTACAAATACTTTTTTTAGAGGTTTATTGTTTTTGTTATCACTAACTAAAGTTATATAAAACACATAAAATGAAAAGATTGTGTTCCAGGTTATTAGATATAGTAAAAACAGTTTATTTAATATAGTATAAAAGGTTAAATGGCCTATTGCATATCCTGCAAATATAGTACAAAATAACTCTAGTATTATCCCTATAAAATTTGTTATTATTAATGACGCATAAATGTTATTTTCTCTTAAATTTATTCTTTTCTTTGAAAAAAAGGCTATTGTTAATAGTATACTGTAAAATAGACTTACTATTGTAAAAAAGATAGTTATGTTTACTTTAATATTCATACATTCCTCCTATTATAATATCATTATATAATAAATTATTAAAAAAGGAAAGATTATTTTTCTTTCTTTTTTGATAATACTTTTGTTATTTTTTTGTTTGATTCTTTTTCTAATTTTTTATAATCTATTTTACCTACTGAAGTTAATGGGAAACTATCTTTAAATATATAGTTTTTTGGTATAGCATAAGATGGTAATTTTTTTGTACATTCTGTATATATTGCCTTTTTTATTTCTTCCTCATATTGTTTATATTCTTCTTTTAAAATTACATGAGCTTCTGGAATACTACCATAGGTATCATCATCTATGGCTATTATACAGCAGTTTTCTACAGCTTTATTTTCGAATATTACTTTTTCAATTTCTGATGGGTATATTTTGAAGCCTCCACTTATAATCATTCTTTTGATTCTCCCTGTTACATAAATGAAACCATCTTCATCCATATATCCTAAGTCGCCAGTGTGAATCCATTTAGTATTATCTTTATGTACTTTTAATACTTTTCTTTCTTCTTCAATATTATTTAGATATCCTAACATTGTTGTAGGTGACTCTATATATATTTCACCTTCTTCATAATATTTTAATTCATCTTCTGTTCCTGGCTCAAATATGCCTACGTTGTTTTTGACTAATGGTATTCCAACGCTTCCTAATTTATTTATGTTACCAACGCAAGCTACTGCTGCTGATCCAACTTCAGTTAGACCATAGCCTAATTCTATTACAGCGTTTGAATTATGTTCTTTAAAGAATTTGTTATGTTCTTCTTCGGTTTTTATATTCATACTGTCTCCTCCAGAACCAGGATGTTTTAAAAAGCTTAAATTGCTTTTTTTTACTCTTTCATCATTTTTATAATTTTCCCAATATGTTGGTACCGCTAAAACATTGTTTGGTTTATATTTAATCATGAATTCAGTAAATTCTTGGGGTGATAGTATTGGAGCTATTATATTTGTTAATCCTAGGCATAATGGCATATGGATAGCTCCTAAAATACCATAAGCTACAAATGGTACAATGTCATTTAGAAATGTATCTGCCTTTATGTATGTATTAAATGCTTGGAACTGAAGAACCATAGCATTAAAGTTTTCATTAGAAAGTTTTACTGTTTTGGGTGTTCCTGTTGTTCCTCCGGTATGAACTAAAGCCGCTACCATATTCTTCTTATATCTAGGATATCTAGAATAACGATATTTAGGAACATTCATTAAATCATTCCATGTCATATATTTATTTTTCTTCTTTATTTCATCTATCTTACTATATAAAGTACTATCTTCTTTTCTAGATTTCTTTTCTGCTAATACATTAAATGGAAATAATACTGAATTATATGGACTTAATGTAATAACATTTTCTACTATATTATCAATATCTTCATCTTCCATACATTTATCAAACTCAGGTAAAAAATTATCCATTACTACTACTGTACTTGATTTTACTTCTGTTAGGTATTTTTTTATTTGTTTATAATCACTTCTTACATCTATTAGGTTTATTACTGCTCCTAATTTATTTAGGGCATAAAATAATACTTCTAATTCTGGATTGGCAATAGATATTACTGTTATTACTTCTCCTTCTATTATTCCTAGATTATATAGTCTTCTTGATGTTTCATCTATCATATCTATAAAGTTTTTATATGTTATTTTTTTGCCATAATATTCTATTGCTTTTGTATTTAGATTATCTTGGTTCTCACTTACCATATATTGATATGCTGTTAACTCTGGTATTTCTTTAGTTATTGCTTCTCTGCTATAATATTTTTGCCATGGTTTATCAATACTAGCATATCCTGTTATTTTATTTTCTTTGTCTAATTTATAGTTTTTATTCATTTCACTATAAATATCAATATTCTTTATCATTTGGTATTCCCCCTTTAAATAATTGATATACGTATTATATTATTCTATTTCTGATTAGTCAATCATTTTAATAATTCTTTATATTATTAATTAATTTAATTACTTCATCATAATTTTCATCTAATAATTCTAAACGATATGATCTTATTCCTATTTTTTTATAATAGTCTATTTTATCTAAATAATTAAGATTTTTGTGGTGCATAATATGAGTTATACAATTATCATGTAATATTCTATATTTATTTTGATGAATATCTTCTAGATAATATATATCTTCTTTGGTACATGGACAAGATGACATTTCTTTTATAGGACATGATTTTGTTATCATTAATTCTGGTTTACCATAGACTATTATTTCTACTTTATCTTTTATATAGTCTTCTAGAAGATTATAATTTATTTCAGGAGATAGTGTTACTCTTTTGACATTATTATCTAATAGATATTTTATACTATAATTATTTACAACATTTAAATAATAATCTGAAATAATATTTCTATCTTTATATTTATGTACTCCTCCTAATTCGGTAACTAATATATTTTTAGCATCATAATTATAGTTATTTACTACTCTTGGTAATCTTAAATACAATTTATTATTATCCTTATATTTGTTATATAACTCTATGGAAGGAGTATATATTCTATCTACATTTTGAGATATTGATGCTTCTAGTTGCTCTTTTGTTCTTACTAATACTGATACTTCATAATTATAATTTTTTTCTTCGTTATAATTTAGTTTTACATCATTTATTATTATCTTTCTTTTTACTTTTGTTCTTGCCTCTACTAACTTACCTGTTAATTCTCTTCTTATATTGTTTATTTTTTTCATATTTACAAATATGTTCTTTTTTATATCTATATTTATGGTATCTATAATAAATGGTGTATTTCCTAGTTTTGATATTTTTTCTTTTATTTCTTCTTTAGTAGTATTTCTAGTAAGTGGTACTTCTACTGGTAGTACTGATGATACTTTATTATTATTTTTATCTTGGAATGTTATAGATAAGTTATTGTCTTTTTCTTCTATGTTTATATCTATTTTTATTTTCTTTTCACTAATAGATAGTATTTCTTTATCTAGATATGGACTTGATGTTTTTACTAATATATCTTTATCTTTTAGATTTATTTTGTTATCTAGATAAATTATATCTCCTTTACTAGCTTTATTTATAAGAAGATTTTTTTCGTTATAAATAAAGTTAGCAATCATACCTTTATTTGACTGTTTGAATCTTAGTCCATCTTCTTGATATAGATTATCAGATAGTTTTATTTTTATTTTCTTTGGTGTTATATCTATTACTTTTCCTATTTCTAATCCTTGATGATTTGATGATGATATATTCATTACTTTATCACTGAATAAATAACCATTTGTAAAGCTTCTATTAAATAGTATTTTTAAATTGTTTTCTTCTTCCTTGGTTATTATTTCTTTGTTATTTTTTTGATAATTATCTATTAGTTTTCTATATATTCTTGTTATATATCCTACATATGAAGGAGACTTCATTCTACCTTCTATTTTGAAACTAATTATATCTGAATTCATTAATTTATTGAAATTATGGATGGTATTTAATTCTCTAGTACTTAAAAGATATTTATCTTCATTACTTATATATTTACCATTCTTTATTAATTTATATGGTAATCTACAAGGCTGAGTACACTGCCCACAATTTCCACTTCTACCTCCATTTAGACTACTAAAAAGGCAACAACCACTATAGGAATTACATAGGGCTCCATGAATAAATACTTCTTTTTCGATATCGACGTTAATATTTTCTATTTGTTCTAGAGTCATTTCTCTATCTAATACTATTCTTGTTACTCCTAAATCTTTTAAGGCTTTTATACCTTCGTTATTATGGTTATGTAATTGGGTTGAAGCATGAATTTCAAAATTGGGAAATGTTTGTCTTACTAGAGATATCATTCCTATATCTTGCATTATTAGTGCATCTACTCCGATTTGATATAGATATTTTATATATTCTATAAATTCTTCTACTTCATTATTATATATTATTGTATTTACTGTTATATATATTTTTACACCATAAAGATGAGCATATTCTACTGCTTCTTTTAATTCTTCATTGGTAAAGTTTCCAGCAAAAGCTCTAGCTCCAAATGATTTTCCTCCTAAATAGCAGGCATCTGCTCCATTATTTATAGCGGCTTTTAAACATTCTATATTTCCAGCGGGACTTAATAATTCTTTCAAGTTTTCACCTCTTTCATATAGTATAGCATATTTTTAGGCAAAATAAAAGAATGCATTCTCTGACAAGTAATGCATTCCCAAGTTTCTGAATAACTACTCGGAATTAATGTCAGTTAATTCAAAATAGCTTCTTATCTTCGAGTTTCTCTCTCATACATATATGTACATCCAATAGATAGATAAGAATTAAGGCCTCTACCTCAATACCCAAACAAATATACTCGCAAAGCATAAAATTTCTAAACAGTAAAACTTCTACCATCAAGATTTGATACCTTTACAAATGTTATCTTTATTGAAGATAAATTATAGGTATTTTTTTATGCTTTGCTTTGTATGTTTATCTATTAGACAATTTAAGTGTAAACCATTTTTTTACAAATGTCAAGTGTTTTTAATAAAAAATGAAAAAAATGTCATTTTTTTTCTATTTGTTCAATTATTTGTCTTATTTTTCTGAATCTATGATTTAGTCCTGACTTACTTATTTCATTTCCTGTTTCTAGGGATATTATTTCTGCTAATTCTGATAGAGAGCTTTCTTTATATTTCATACGATATTCTATTACTTGTTTTAATTTATCATCCAATAAATCTACCATATCTAATTCATATAGTTTTTCTATATCTTTTATTTGTTTATTAGCGGTCATAAATACTTTATCAATATTTGCTTGTTCACAATTATTTAGTCTGTTTGTCATATTTTTATGATCACGATATATTCTTATATCTTCGAAGTACATTACTGCTGAGAAGGCTTTTATTATTCTTAAGAAGTCGGATATTTTCTCAGCTTCTTTTATATATACTGTATAATTTTTTTCTCTTTTTATTATTTTACTATTTAAATCATAGGTATTTAATAGTTTATTTACGTACTCTGAATATTCTTTTGTATCTAATATGAATTCTAAATGATATCTTGATGTTTTAGGATCGTTTACTGAGCCTGATACTAGGAATATTCCTCTTAAATATGCTCTTAATGAATCTTCATCTGATATTATATATTCTTTTGGTATACTTAAATATTTGTTATTATCTATTATTGAGAGATCCTCTAGTAATTCTTTATTTTTTTCAGTTATATTTAATATATATGTAAAGCCTTTACCTAGTTTTTTATTTCTTATTGTTATTTTTGGCGTTATACCGTATATATTTTTTATTAATTTAAATGTTCTTCTGGCAACTGCATTGCTTTCTATTGTTATACTTATATTTGGCGTTATGGTAGCAGCTATACGCATGATAGCTGATAGTTCTGATATATCTTCTAATCTTGTTGTTTCTAGTCTTGATACTTCTTCTTTTACTGTACTTGTAAAACTCATATTATTCTAACTCCTTTACAATATAATTAAATATAGCTAAAGCAGTACGATATGGATTATGTCTTACTTTATCTTCTTCTATTTCTAATAGTTTATCTTCTAGAATTTCAACATTTAAGTCTTTTAATTTTGCATAATCTGTTTCAATAGGACTTGCTTGTTCCTTTACGTATCTTTCTTTTATATTATCTGGTACTACTTCATTATTTACTAATACAGTATCGATAAAATTATCTTCAACATAGGAATTTATTTTGTTTATGCAATCTGATACTTTATAATTATCTGTTTCTCCGTGTTCGCTCATTATATTGCATACATACATTTTTTTAGCTTTAGAGGTTTTTAATGCTTCTTTTACTTCTTCAGATAACAAGTTTGGTATTATACTTGTATATAAACTACCTATACCTAATATTATTAAATCTGCTTCTTTTAGGGCATTTAATACTTCTTTGGTTGGTGTTACTTTGTTTTTATATTCTATATAGTCTATTTCTTGTCCTGCTTTGGTTATTTTGCTTTCTCCTTCTATTATACTACCATCTTTAGTATGAGCTATTAATATTGGATTATCTTCAGTAAATGGTAATATTCTACCTTTTATATTGAATATTTTTGATAATGATGTTAATGATTCTGTTAAATTACCTGTTATATTATATAGAGCCGCTAATAAGAGATTGCCTACTGGATGGTTATTTAAATTACTATCAGTAGTGAATCTATATTGTAATAGTTCTTCTATTAATGGCTCTACTTCTGATAATGAAACTAATACATTTCTTATATCTCCTACGGCAAATATATCAAATTCTTCACGTAATTTACCACTTGATGATCCGTCATCTGCTACAGATACGATAGCAGTTATATCTAAAGGAAATTGTTTTAAGCCTCTTAGTAGTACTGATAGACCTGTTCCTCCTCCTAAAACAACTATTTTTTTCATATTCCACCTCTTAACCATTATACTATAAATTATTTTAAAAATAAAGTATTGTTACTTATATGAAAGAAAAAGAAGATAATTTTGTTAATTTTCTTCTTTTGATTTTCTTTTTTCTTGTATTTGAGAATTTATATCTAATATTAATTTAGATGGTGCTATTTTGATTAAGAAGCGATTTAGTTTCATGTTTGGTGGAACTATTATTAGTTTATTTTTGAACATACCATCTATAGCTATTTTACTTGCATAATCACTTGTTAATGATGAGATGTTAAACTTTACATCTGCTACATTATTGAAATTAGTATCTACGGGTCCTGGACAGAATATGGATATTTTGACATTTGAATTATCTTTTCTTAATTCTTCGTATATTGCCAATGATAAGCTTACTATATAGTTTTTAGTAGCGTAATATGTTGCCATATATGGTCCTGGCATTAATCCTGCCATGGAAGCTACATTTAGGATTCTTCCATAATTTCTTTTGGTAAAATCTTTTAAGAATAGTTTTGTTAGTATATGATATGCTTTTATATTTAAATCTATCATATCAATTTCTTTATCTAAACTTGTTTCGGTAAATTTACCTGCATCACCAAAGCCAGCATTATTTATTAATATATCAATATTTTCAGATTTTACTTTTTTATATAGTTCTATACATTCTGCTTCTTTTGTTAGGTCATAGCCATAAGTTGCTATTACGTTTTTATCATCTTTAAATATTTTATCTAGGTTTTTTTTATCTTTGGATACTAATATTAGTTTGTAATCAAAACTAGATAAATACTTAGCCATATCTCTTCCCATTCCAGAAGAAGCCCCTGTTATTAATACTTTCATTGTTAATCCTTTCTATTAAAAGAAATAATCACTAGTGATTATTTTTCTTCTAATTTATCTATTACTTCTTGTGCTGCTGAAATTACTTTTTCTCTTAAATCGTTAGCCATTCCCTCAAGCACTGGAGTACCTTTTTCTTTAGCTAGTTTTACTAAATCTTCTGCTTTATCTTGTAATTCTTTTCCTTTTTTCTTAGCAGCTTTTAGTACTTTTTCTTTATTTAAATCTTCGATACCATTTGTTACTTCTTCTACTTTATCTTTGAATTCTTTCTTGATATCTTCTACTTTCATTTGATCAACATCTTTGATGATATCGTCAATTTTTTTCTTGATATCCCTTCTTAAATCTGATCCTTTTTTAGGGGCAAATAATAGTGCTAATCCTGCTCCTACTGTTGCTCCTAATGCTATTTTTCCTAATCCTTTTTTACTCATTTTTATCTTCCTTTCCTTTAAATAGTTTTTCTATTAATAAAGCTACACCATCTACTATTCTATCTGTTATTGCTGTAAACTTTCCTGTTACTAGGCCAACCATTTCAAATAGGCCATCTAGTGTTTTTACCTTTCCACTAATATTATCAACAACTTTCTCTATTTTATTCATTGTAATGATAAGCTTTATAGTTAATATTATTAATGTTACTAATAATATAGCACCTAAAATATATAATATTGTTGGTAAAACCATTTCCACTGTCATTATTTCTTATCCTCCTCTTCGTCATACATTGAATCTATTAGATTAAATATATCATTTGAATCATCGGTTTGTGTAATGTCTTCAGTGCCTTTTAATATTTCGTTTATATCTTCTTCATCGTGAGTTAAACTTTCGAATTCTTTAGTATCTTCAAGAAAATCTTTATCTTCTAACTTCTGTTTATTTTCTTTAGCTTTTGTTGTTTGTCTTGTTTCTGGTTTTTCTTTTACCTCTATTTTTTCGGCTTTAGATTCTTCTTCATTGTGATCTACTATTTTTACTTCATCTGTTATATCTACTGTTTTTGGTTCTTCTTTTTTGGGTGGTTCATAACTTACGCCAAAGTCAAAATAGTTATCTTCAGCATCTCCTAATGATATGTCTTCTGCTGGGCCTTCTTCAGTCATACTTGCTAAAAGATTACTATTATCTATCTGTGGTTTTCTATCAGCATTTTTTGTTATTTTTACCTCTTGATACAGCTCACAATTTTCACACATAACATTTTTTAAATCATCAGTTAATGTACCAAAAGCTTTATTTCTTACTGTTTCGAAGTCAACCTTTCTAGATGGTCTTTGTATTTCATAAGAATTTTCATCTTGAACCTTTACTTCATCTTTAGTATAATTTTTATCTAATACTCCATATACAGGAGATATGACTGGAGTTGGTCTAAATTTTTTTGGTTTTGGTTCTTCTTTTTTAGCATATAACTCCGCTATTGGCTTTTCTCTTTCTCTTTCTTTTTGTAGAACATTTTGTTTACTATATCTTAAATCTGGAACTAAATCAGAATCATCCATATCAATTGGAAAAGCAAAGTTATTAGAAGTTCTTGTTTTTACAATTTCTCTATCACTTATAACATTTGTTTTAGGAACTGGTTCTTCTCTTTCTTCCCTTACTTTTCTTGCTTCTTCTCTTTTTTGTTCTTCTTCTATTTTATTACGCATAAAAGTAGGAAGTTTATGTTCTTCTTTTTCTTCTACTTCTATTTCTTCTGTTTCTACTACTTCTTCTTCATCAGAGAATAAGTCTTTTACTTTATCAAAAAATTTCATACTGTCTCTCCTTTTTAATATTCTGGTAAATCTGGTGTCTTATTTTCTTCCTCTTGAACATATTCACTTAAATACTCAGAAAACTTACTCTTGGTATTATCTGGTTTTTGTATTTTATATTCTTTATCAATATTTGAACCATGCTCATCTTCCAGAATTTTCTTTATTAGATTGTCATTATAATTGATACTATTTAATATAATCATACTATTTGCAAGAACATTCTCGATTTTTGTCTTTGGTACATAAGATTCTATTTTAGCATAATTATAAACTACTTTTATAAAGTATAAATCTTTATCTTCTGTTATAACTACATATCCTACTTTATCATCTTTATTTATTTTGTGATAATAGTAACTATTATTAATCATATTATCATCTAAGTTTAATGTATTGTGATAATAATAGCTCACAGAATCAACATATAAGTACATAAATGTATCTTCTGTTTTTAATTTTTGGTTATAATCTTTATCGTATACCTTTGATACTCCTAAAGGCAAATAATATGTATATCCTAAGGATGTTGTATTTTGATTATTATAATTATTATTTATAATTTTATCTATAATAATACTATAGTCATTAACATTGTCTATTCTAGTACATCCTACACATAGTATCAGTATTAATAATAGTATAATTTTTTTTTTCATATCATACCTCTTCTACATTATAACAAAAAAAGGTGGAAATTGAAATAGTTTTTTTTATTTTTATATAAAAAGGATAGTATTTATAGTACTTTAATTAATAATGTTACAGTTTGGAGACCTTAGGCTCTAAACTTTTTCTAATGACCTTAGGCATTAGAAAACGGCGAGCAACAAAGTGTGAGACGAAAAAAAGCTTATTATTATAAGCTACTTTAATATTTTTACAAAGGATAATTCTATAAATCCTAAAGACATTAATATTAAACTATTAAATATAAATTTATTTTGAATAGTATTTGCTATGACAGATAAATTTATAGTACTAGTACTATTTTTTATCATATAACTTAGTACTATACTTATTATAATAGTTAACATGCTAGATAATATAGTTATCTCACTAGTTAATTTTAATACTAATTTTTTATCTTTAGTTACTATATATAGTATTATAGTTATGATTATTATAAATAATATTATATATAACATATTAAGCTTCCTTCACTGATACTTCTAAATCATATAGAAAATCATTTATATCATCAGAATATATTTTACTATTTTCTAGTACTTTTTTCTTTAAATAGTATGGAATAGTATTATCATTATTAGTGGCTTCTTTAATCATATTATATATTTCATCACTTGTTAATTTGGAATTTATATTTTTATTTATTTTGTAATCAACTATTTTATTTAATACTATTTGTAATTTCTTATCTAATTCTTTAGAGTTTATTAATATATTCATTTCTTCTTCAGTAATATCCAGGGTATTTTTTACATCATAATATGTTTCGTTATATTCATTATCATCCCCTGTTAAAAGATCTTTAATGGTTATTTTATTTATTATTTCATTAACACCACTTTCACTTTTGACATTTATTATTACGGCATAAGTACTTGCTATGGTATATGCTAATGTTAATAATATTATTAGTAATACTACTAATAGTCTTTTTTTCATACTATCACCATTATTATTATTTCTTTATTTATATTTATTATACAAAAAAAGAAATATAGTTTTGTTCTATATTTCTTGTATAACTGTTATTATCATTGGTTTGTTACCAGTTTCTTTTATTAGGTATTTAGATAATTCATCTCTAATTATATTTTTTACTTTGTTGTATTCGATATATTTTACTGATTTGGTATTCTTTATTATTATATCTTCGGATATTTTCTTTATTTCGTTTATTAATTCATATGAATCTCTTACATAGACAAAACCTCTTGTTAATACTTCTGGTCCAGATATTATCTCTTTTGTTTGTTTATTTAATGTTACGGATATTATCATTATACCGTTATCTGATAACATTTCTCTATCTTTTAATACTACTTCGCCAATATCATCTGATGAGTTTCCATCTATTAAAATAGATCCTGACGGTACCTTCTCAAAGGTATCTTTTAAAATACCATTTTCGATAGTTACAACATCGCCATTTTCTTTAAGTAATATATTTTCACTTGGTATACCCGCTAAAGAAGCAATATTAGCATTTTGAACTTGATTCTTATACTCTCCTCTTATTGGGAAATAGTATTTTGGATTCATTAAATCTATCATTGTCATTAAATCTTCTGATGAAGCATGATGTGATAAATATTTTTTAGGGGATAATGTTACTACTTCTGCTCCAGTCTTAGATAATTCATCTAATAAATGGTAATATGTTTTTTCTCTATTTTCATAGATTGGTGTTGCTAAGAACACTGTATCTTCTTCATTTAATTTTATGAATTTATCATAACCATTAGCTATTTTCATAATGTTATAGTATGGTTTTTCTTTCTCATTAGCATTTAATATTACAACATTTTTATCATTTATATTTGATAAGTCCCCTATTATTTTTTTATCAATAGTTAAGTATTTATTTTCTAAAGCTGTATCTATTATACTTTTTAGTCTTTTACCCATGATTACAACTTTTCTATTTGTATTTTCTACTTCACTAAATAATTCTTGAATACGATATAAATGTGTATCTGTTACGTTAAATATTATTCTTCCTTCGCTGGTATTTAGGGTTTCTCTAATTAGATTACTTATACGATGCTTAGGAGATGTGAATCCTTCTTTATCAGCATAGCATGATTCTGTTAATAAACATAAGACATTTTGTTTTCCTATATAGGCTAATTTTCCTATATCTGTCTTGTATGGGCCTTTCATTATTGGATCAATAACGAAGTCTGATGCATAAAATATTACTCCATCCTTGGTATATATGGCATAACCAAAGTTATCAGGAGATGAATGTGATAAGGATACAGGAAATATTTTTACTCCTTTGATATCTATAGGAATATAAGCTTTTATTTCTTTTAAATTATTTGTACTTATATGATATGTTTCAAATTCTTTTCTTACGACATCTATTGTATACTTTGATGCATATACTGGGACATCCCCTAATTCAGGGACAATGTCTGATAATGCTCCGATATTCTCATCGTGAGCGTGTGTTAGAAAAATTCCTTTTATTCTTTTTTTATTTTCTTTTAAATAACTTATATTTGGTATTATATAATCGATACCTAATGTCATTTCATCGGCATATTTTAATCCTGCCTCAAAAACAAAGATATTTTTATCTATTTCGATAACAAACATATTTTTTCCGTTTTCATCTAGTCCTCCTAATGAAAACATTTTTATTTTACTCAATTTTATTTCTCCTTTCTTTACAAGTAAAAGACCTTTATAATTATAGCAAAAAAATGAAAAAAGTGCAAGAGGCATGTGTTTTGTTTGCCTAATGCACTATTTTTATTTTCTTTTTATTCTTTTTTTGACTTTATCTTTACTTCTTATAATCTTATTTACTGGATATGTATATGTTTTTGTGTCTTTGATTGTTCCACTAATGGTTTTGATGTTTTTATTACTATATTGGTGATTATGAATATTTGTATTTAATAATAAGGTTATGGCCGCTAAGGAAGTGGATGTTAATAATGTAATGAGTGGTGGTATATTTATATATAACATTAATATTGTAATAATTAAAAAGATTAGTATTGGTATGATAGTATTATATATTTTATTTATTAGTTTTTTCATAATGTACCTCTAATAATATATATGATTATTGCTTTTGAGGTATGAAAAAAGAGGAATTGTTCCTCTTATAAAGTATTTATTTGCTCTTTTACATTCATTAAGATCTTACTTACGATAGTGGCATCTGTTCCTCCACCTTGGGCAAAGGACTTATTACCTCCTCCATTTCCTCCTGAACGTACTGATAAATCTTTTACTATTTCACCACAGTTAATACGATTTGATGTTGCTTTTGCTATATAATTAACTGAGTTATTTTCATTTACATTGGCTAATAGTACAAAATTATTATCTCCTATTTGATTACTCAAGGCTGAAGCTATTTGTTTTAATGAGGCTATATCATAGCCATTAGTTATTGTTATTATAGTAGTTATACCATTTATTTCTTCTTTTATTTCTAAGAAACTTGATAAATCACTTACTGATTTTTCACTTTTTTTAGTAGTAAAGTCTTTCTCTAATTTCTTTAGTGATTCTCTTAATGTTTCTAATTCGTTTTTATTTATAACTATATCTCTGTAACTAGTTGGAATATCATTATTAATATTAAAGTTAAAGTTTAATTCAATATCTAATTCTTTAGCAGCATTTATTATTTTTTTTGCTTTATCTAATAATTTGATCATTTCATCGTTGTATTTTTTTATTTCTTCTTCAAGAACTTTAGGGATATTTGCGTCTGTTGCTCCAATTATACGATAAGTATCCGCTCCTTTATTTTCTACTATAGCAATAGCGAATTTATTTATATCTTTAGTATTTGATACATGAGTACCTGCGCATAATTCAATAGAGGGGCCTAGTGTTACTACTCTTACGGTACTACCATATTTATCGTTAAATAAAGCCATGGCACCTTTTTCTTTTGCTTCTTTGATATTCATATATTCTATATTTGTTTCATAGCCTCTTTGTATTTTGTCATTTACTAGATTTTCTACTTTTAGTATTAGTTCATCTGATAGTTTTCCTTGATAAGTGAAATCAAAACGTAGACTTTCTTCATCTACTTTTGATCCTGCTTGATGAACGGCATCTCCTAATAACTCTTGAAGGCTTTTTTGAAGTAAATGTGCTGCTGAATGATTCTTCATGATAGCTAATCTTTTTTCTTTAGATACATGGGTTAGTATTTTATCACCTTTATTTATTGTTCCTTCTAATACTTTAACTTCTAGTAAGTGTTGGCCATTTGGTGCTTTGATGACATTTGTTACTTCTAATTTACATTTATCATTTTTTAAATATCCTGAGTCTGATACTTGGCCACCGCTTTCGGCATAGAATGGATTTTCTTTTAAGAATATATAGCAGTCTTCACTACATGTATCTACAAAGTTATTATCTTTCATGATGGCTAGTACTTCTGTTTCTAATCCTAATTTATCATAGCCGACAAACTTACTTTCTTCTTTATAATTTATTAGTAATTCATTTTGAAGATTCATACTACTAATTAGTTTTCTATTTTTACGAGCTAACTCTTTTTGAGCGTTCATATAGGCTTTAAACTCTTCTTTATCTACAGTAAATCCTTTTTCCATAGCGGCTTCTTCTGTTAGTTCTATTGGATATCCATATGTATCATATAATTTAAAGGCATCTTTACCACTAATAACTTTATTTTTGTTTTTGAATAGTTCTTCTAATTTCTTTTCTCCTGATAATAGGGTTTTTTGGAATAGTAATTCTTCTTTAGATATTAGTTCTTTTACCTTTGGCATTGTTCCTACTAATTCTGGATATATTTCTTTGTAGTTATCCACTACTACATCTACTAATGGTGATAGAAATTCTTTATTTATATTTAGTTTTCTACCCATTCTTGAGGCTCTTCTTAATAGTCTTCTTAATACATAACCTCTTCCTACGTTTTCAAATACTGCTCCATCTGATAAAGCAAATGTTAAAGTTCTTATATGATCTGCTATTACTTTGAACTGCATTTGACCATTATATGGAATGTTACATATTTCTTCTATTTTATGCATTATTGGCATAAATAAATCTGTTTCATAGTTTGTTTCTGTCTCCTGTAGAATACAAGCCATTCTTTCTACACCCATACCTGTATCAATATTTTTATGTGGTAATTCTGGATATTCTTCTCTTGATAGTCCTTCAGTAGCATTAAATTGGCTTAATACATTATTCCATATTTCTATATAACGATCGTTTTCTTCTTCGTTTTGAAGCATAGATATGCCTCTTTTTTGTTTATCATATTTTTCTCCTCTATCATAGAAGATTTCGGTATCTGGGCCTGATGGGCCTGGTCCTATTTCCCAAAAGTTTGTATCTAGTTTTATTAGATGTGATGGTTTTACTCCTAATGACAACCATATATTATATGTCTCTTCGTCATGAGTATATACTGTTATGTATAATTTGTCTTTATCCATTGCAAAGTATTTCGGACTTGTTAATAATTCCCAAGCCCAAGGAAGAGCTTCTTTTTTAAAATAATCGCCGATACTAAAATTACCTAACATTTGGAAGAATGTATGATGTCTAGCTGTTTTTCCTACTTCTTCAATATCACCAGTTCTAATACATTTTTGGCAACTTACTAGTCTTTTGTTTTTTGGTACTACTGTTCCATCAAAGTATTTTTTCAGTGGTGTTACACCAGCATTTATCCATAATACTGTTGGATCATTTTGTGGAATTAATGATGCTGATTCTATATATGTGTGCCCTCTTTCTACAAAAAAGTCTATGTATGTTTTTATTATTTCATTTCCTGTTAACTTTTTCATTTTGTCTCCTCCTTATATATTTTGTATATATCTTTTTCTAATTGTTCTAATGTATCATTAGTTACTTCATAATCAAAGTTTGTATAATTGTCCATAGCGGTTTCTGTTATATGGCTTTGTTGATTTGAAGATAAATCTGATTCAAAATTTATTCTATTTATGTGGATGGCCACTACATTATCAAATTTTGCTTTAACACTATCTATTTCTTTTGGTAATCTTATATCAGGAACTATTATAGCATCATAAAAATATGAATATATTTCTATATCATCTAATTGTCTTTCTATCAACATATCAGCTTTATTTAGCTTATTTCTAATAACATCAGTTCCTAATTCCTGCAACAACTGTCTTGGTTTTGTTTCTTCTTTGCCATCCCAACCAGTCATTTCACTAGCATAAAATTTTATATATTTTCCTGCTCTAGAGTATATTACTTTTTTTCCATCAGCTTCATAAAATTTTTTTAAGAATTCCGCGGTAGTATCCTTACCATTTCTTGCCTTTCCACTTAATAAGTATATTTTTGGATGTTTATTTATTATTTCCATATTTACCAGACCTTTCATATTTCTTTTTTATTATACCAAATTATGACAAAGAAGTAAATTATTTTTATTTATTTAACTATTATTTACTTTACTTATCTTGACACTATTATCTTTGTACTTACTATGGTTTAGTATTTTTATTTAAAATGTTATATTTTTTTCTTTACCAAGTTATACTTAAATGGTATAATGAAAATATGAGGTGGCCAATATGAATAAAAAGAATAAATATGGTAAGGCTATATTAGTTACTGGCTTTATTGCAATTGTTGTGGTTACAATTTGTGCTTTTCAAAAGGATAAAATTGTTTATAAATATTATGAATATACAATAGATAAGAAATATTCTAAAATCAATATTAATGATTATTATAAAGATGATAATTTTAATTATGTTGATGATTATACTGAAAGTGGAATTAAGAACAGAAATGATTTAATAAATTCTATTTACTATGCTATTAATAGTGGTACTGATTATATTGAAAGATATATTGATAGTGATTATACTAATTATATTAATGATATTAATACATTAACTGCTTATAATGGAGCTGAATTTAAAAAGGTTATTTCAACTCTTAATAATTTTGTTCATCCTTATAATAGTTCTAATAATGTTAAAATTAGTTATGGTGGGGATTATAAAATAGGTATTACTATTAATAGGGCCTATACGCAAGATGAAATTAATGAAATTAATAATAAGGTTGATAAAATACTTAGTGAAAATGTAAATAATAATATGCCCCCTAAAGAAAAAATTAGAGCTATTCATGATTATATTATTGATCATACTGAATATGATAAGCTTAAATATGAAAATAAAAATGATGATACTTATAAATCTAATACTGCTTATGGTGTTTTAATCGAAGGATATGGTACCTGCAACGGATATGCTGATGCTATGGAAATATTCTTGGATAAAATGAATGTTATTAATTATAAAATTAGTAATGAAGAACATATTTGGAATTTGGTTTATTTAGATGGTAAATGGTATCATTTGGATCTTACTTGGGATGATCCTATTAGTGATATTAATATTAATAGAGATACTTACTTTTTGATTAGTACTAAGACATTAGAAAAAATTAATGATGGTACGCATACTTTTGATAAAAATATATATAGCGAAGCTGTTTAAGGCTCCGCTAATTTTTTTATTATAAATAATAATGCTCCTAATAATGCACATATCATATCTTCCATCGTATCATATAATCCTATATCTATATATCCACCATATTCTTGAATAAAATCTATGTTATTTATATAAAGAGAATTTATTTCTTTTTTTACGGCTTTATTTTTATCTGGGGAAAATAATGTTGATGTTATATTATTTACAACGGTATCTTTTTGCATGTCTTTATTAAATACATTATCAATAGTAAATTCTGTTATTTCCCAAATAGCCGCTACGGCCATGGGTAATATAAATGAAAATACTACTACTAATTTTTTATTGTTATCCTTGGTTATTTTATTTAATATGTATATTGATAATGCTGCTACTATAAATGAGCTTAATGTATGCATTATATCATCATAGTACCATACTTTATTATATAGGTTATGTATTTCTCCTAATACTTCTGTTCCTATAATAAATATATATATTAGTAGTTGTAATTTATATGGTATTTCTAATTTTTTTTTGATATAGTCTGTTAAAAACAATAGAAATAATGTAAATAATGATAAAAAAATAGTAGTTAAATTGAAGTTCAGTAATGCTACTAGTAACTCAATAATAACTGCTATTTTTATTATATTTAGTATTTTATTTTTCATATACTCACCTATCATAAGTATATGATATTTATTTTTTTATATTATTTGTTTTCTTTTTCATTTATTTTAGGTAATGAACTAAAGTCATTATCTAAAATACGGAAACTATTTTGATATATTACTTTATCAAGTGTAACATCTATTTTATAGTAATCATTTGAAACTATTACATTTTCATCAGTTATATCTATTTTTTTATACGTATCATTTGCCTTATCATAATACTCTAATAGGCTTTGATATGAACAGTTTAAATATGACATTGGACTTAATTCTATCTTTTGACTACCAACTTCAATAGTGGTAGCTTCAGGGAAAAAGTATAGGTCAATACCATCATAATAAAAGGCATGATCTTGAGGAGTATTTATATTTTTTTGATTTAGATAATATAAATTATTTTTTTTATATACTTCTGCTAAAGATGATATGCTATATACTTCATCTTTTATTGGAAATATTATTGACATTGCTTTAGGGAATATTACATTATCTTTACCTTTTATGTATATTGGTATGCTACTTAAATTTACTACTTCATCTTTGGGTTCATACTTTAATATAACATTTTTTTTGTTACGGGATATTTTTGCTTTATATTCTAACTTTAAACCGGAAAAATATTGATATACATCTACTTCTTCTGTTTTGGCATATCTATTATTTTTATATTCTCTAGCATATAGGAATACCGCTATTAAAATAACTATAATAAGAAATACTGGTATTAATATGTTATATTTTTCTTTTATGAATTTTTTCATTTTTTCACCTTCTTAATATCTAAATTTATAGTTAGAACTTAAATCTTTAATTACTGTTTCATTTGATTTTATATTTGTTAAACTTAGAGATATGGAATCTTCTTCTTGTAGTCCTGTAATTGGTGCATGTCCTACTGTATTTCCATTTAATGTTATTTCATTTGTTGATACTACTTCACCATTTTTTGTTACAGTTAATGTACCTGATGTTAATGGATAACTATTGTCTGTTGTAACTAAATAATCTATTCCATCTTTACTTGTTCTTGTTACCTTTAATGATACTTGTGGTTTTTTAGTAGTTATATTAACTTTATCAAATGTTTCAACGTGCATCTGATTTTCATCATCTATATAACTATATTTAAATGTTAATTCATAATTTGTATTTGGAAATACATTATTACTTATTTCGTATGATGTTGAACCACTATTTAAATATATGGTATCAATATTGCTTGAATTTTCTTTTTTTACTTCCATATATACTGATGAATATTCTTTTTTAGGATCATATATTACATAATCAACACTAATTTTATTTACAGTACTTGTTACCGCTATGACTGATGTTCTTTTAGTAGCTTTCTTTATTTCTTCAATAACTACATTATTTTTGCCTGTATTACCTTTGCTACCATTTCCACCATTAGTGGTATTATTTCCATTAGCTATACTATTATCGGTTACACCAGTTACACCATTATTAGCAGTTGTATTGCTTTCAGATGAGTTTCCTTTATTATTATCTTCTTCTGGTATTAAATCTTCTTTAGTATAGGTATTAGAAGATCCTATTATTTTCTTTAAATCTATTTTATCGCTACCATATACTAATATTTCATTTGCTATATCAAATGTGTAATTTGATGTTACGATGGTAGTGGCAGAGAATGTTTTTAGATTTACTTTGTGATTTGTAAGTGTTGCATTTCCTGCCTTGTCTAGATCAATCATTAAGAAATCACTTGTTGATAATAATCCATCTGCCGATTTTATTTCTTTATCTACTACTAAATATTTTCGATCTTCTAATTTATAGAATTTTGTTAAAGCGGTGCTTTTAATTACTGTTTCACCACTAGTTATATTTATTTCATCACCACTACTAATTTCATAATATTTTCCATAAAGTTTCAAAACTCCTGTATCTTCATTATATGTAATGGCGGTATTGCCTAATTCGGTACTTATTTTATCTTGAATTAGATAATATTTTTTATTCCATTTGGTCTTTATAACTGCTGGTTTTTCTGTTTTTATTATGGTTTTATCTTTATCAAATACTAATGTTTTTTCTTCTACTTTATATTCGTTTTTATCTCGTGATAAAAATAGGTTGATAACTAGAGAAAACATGACAATTATCAATGCTGAAATTACTAATATTATGCCTATATTTCTCTTGTTTTTTTTATCATATTTTCTCATTTATATCATCCTTTCTATTTTCCTTCATATTTGAATGTCTTAGAATCACTAGTACTATCCCCTATTTTTAGAGCAGTTATTTTTCCATTTTTATCTTTATAATAGTATATTAATTTTATATTGTTATTTAATCCTAACTTTTGATTCTCATCTGTTGTTACTTCTACGGTTGGATATTCATCTTTATCTAGTTTAAATACTAATTGATTACCAGTAGTAGTATTACTTTGTCCTATTAAGCCTGAACCTACTTTACCAAATCCTTCAACTGTCATTGAGTATTCAATACCTGCTATATACTCTTGTAAATTAGTTGCTCCTTTAAATGTTATTAATACTTTATTGTTTGATAGTGCGGTTGGAGTTACTGCTCCTAGGGAGAATCCTAATTCACTCTTTGTATATTGACTCTTTCTTGCATATATTTTTGTTTCTTTTTCTTCATCTGGTAAAGAAATATTATTTCTATATATATCTGATGATACATAAATTGAATAGTTGGTATCTGGTTTTAAATTAGTGAATGTTATTTCTATTTGATTGCTACCATATTTAGCTAAATTAATAGTTTTGCTACAGTTATCTTCATTACCTGCTGGACATACATGGTTGTAATCAGCATCTTGTAATTCTATAAATAATAATCCATCTTTAATTACTTTATCTCTATCTTCTAATGTGATAATGTATTTAATTCCATATGTGAATCCTGAATCATTTTTATTTACTATTGCTTCTTGTTTTATCGTAAATGATGGTTCTTTTAATTCGTGGAAGTTTTGACCCGCTGTAATATTTTTATCAGACATTGTGTCTTCGAATAATTTTAATTCTTTACCTTTATCTGTTGTTATAGCAGTAACGGTAAGAGTATAATAATCGTTTCCATATACTAAATTATCTTTAGTTATATCTCTTGATAATATTGCTTTTCTTCCTTTACCGATGTTTTCATCATTTATTTCTTCATTAGTTACTTTTCCATCAAATATTAATTCTCCATCTGGATTATGTACTTGATATTTAATATCAAAGTTTTTGTTATTCTTCAAATATGTTGTTAAGTTCATTATTCTGTTTAGATATACATTATCTATTGTTTTTGAATCATAATTATAGGCTACTCTATCAAGTATTTCTTCTGCTCCTAAAGTTTTAAAAGTACCCATATATTCTACATAGCCTTCTTTTTCATAATCGAATAATGGTGTTTTTACATTTTCTCCATTTTTATTCATATCAGCAGATATTTTATAATAATATCTAGTATCTGGATCTAATCCTGCAAAAGATATTTCACTTTTTAGACTTTCATAATCTGTTTCAATTGTGTCTACAGGAACATATTCTTCTTTGCAATCTTTTTCATCTTCACCACAAGTTTTCATAGTATAAATATCTATATAGAATTTATATTTGCCATCTGTTTTAATAAAGTCACTTTCTAAAACGCTATCACTTGCAGATACATATACGTTCATAGCAGTTCCATTAATTGTTGGTGTTGGTTTTGATGTTGATACTTTAGGTGTGATACTTGTAAATTTGAATTTATTATTATCTGTTTGAATATTTATTTTGTCTAAAACTTTTGGATTTAATGTATATTTAGTATTTTTATCTCTAAATCCACTTAATCCTAAGTTAGCTATACCATCTTTCTTAATAAAGTCACCATATTTAATAAATTGATTTTTACTTTTATCAACAATATCAGTTGATGTTATATACCATACATCATTTTGATTTTTTTCTGTTTTTACTTCATAGCCAAATATTCCTGTAGGTTTGTTTGAAGTTGCATATGAGCCATTTGGATTTAAATATAAATATTGTCCTGGCATTTCTAATGATGTTGTTTGGAAAACATATCCTAGTTTAGAAGCATCTTTTTCTCCTACTACTCCTAAACTTTGGAAGTAATCTCCTAATAGTGATTTTTGACTAAATCCTGTATATCCTGTGTCATAAAATCCTACTAATGAAACCTGAATATCTTTACCTTTGAATGATTCTATATCATTGTAATCAAGAATAATACATTTATTATCATCACATTCAGATAAGTTTGATATAACTTTTTCATATTTATCATTACCTGATGTTAATGTTAGAAGGTATGTTGATATTCTATTTAAAAATTCATTGTCATCTAAAACTATTTTTAATCTATTATCAAAATTGCCATATACTAATTTATATCCTATATTATAATCTTTTGAATTATAATAACCATCAAAATAGTATTTTCCTATTGATATTTTAGTAGGATCTGATGTTTTGGTATTTGCTCTTTTATAACTTAAATTATATATATCAGAATTATTTAAGTTTGAAATAGTAAATGTTTTTATATCACTACTTTTTTCAAATTCAATACTATTTTCTTCTTCACTATCATTTACTTTGTAGTAGAAGTTATATTTATCGCCTTCATCTTTAAATAAGGCATTATCGATATCTTCAACATAGTATTTATATGTTATTGAATCTTTGGTACTATTATCAACATATAATTTAAAGATTGGATCTTTTTTAATTGAAGTGAATGTTTTACTTATTGGTTTATTTGATGGGAATACAGAATCATCTGCTCCATCGTTATTGCTATCAATACTTATATCATATGAAAAGCTATATGTGTTTCCTCTAGCTAATTTTTCATCTTCTACTTTATAATCAGTTCCATAGTCTAAGAAGAAATATGCTGTATAATTTTCTGTAGTTGTAAAATCGATTGTTTTTGTTTCAATTAATCTATTTCTTTGATCTTTGGCGTAAAAGTTTAATTTAGTGATTGGATGTTCACCTTGGAAGTATGTTTCTATTTTTGCTTTATCAAATATTGCATTTACTTCATAACCTATTATTGTTGAGCCATCTAATTTATTATCATAACTTACACCGTATTTTGCTTGCATATCGGCGTCTTTTACGGTATCGTTAGTTATTTCTGTTACCGCTATGGTTGGTTCTGCTACTTCATCTTCTAGTAATAGCATAGCGGGTGTTTCAAATACATATTTGTTATTTAATATATCAAATTTATTGGTACCGCTATTATCATAGGCATCTGTTACTTCAAGTGTATAATATCTACTTAGTTTTCCTCCAGATATTTCTCTTAAAGCATCTAGATTTTCTATACCAAACATTTTTGAAGTTAAATCAAATTCTTTATTATAATATCTTGATTTTATATCTTCTGTTTCGGTAAAGCTTCCTATTGGTGCTGTTTGAATATTATTCTTAGTATCACCTTTATATAAATTAAATGTTATTGATGATATTTTATCGGCATAATCACTTTCTGGTACAGTAGATATCATTTCAGTACTAACTACTATTGGGTTTTCAAAACTATATTGTTTTTGCTTCCAATTTTGCATTTGCAATGCTTCTATTCCTTTTGTAGTTACCGCAAAGCTTCCTATGTATTGACCTTTTTGTAAGCCTTTACCATTATACATATCTATATCGGCGTATACTTCAAATGTATATAAAGTATTTTCTTTTAAACCACTTAATGCTAGTTTATATTCCATTGTTTCAGGATCAAACTTAACATCTTTTATGGCTATTCTTGTAGTTGAATTACCACCATAATATCTAATTATAAAGTCATTAACTTTATTCATTTCAGGCTTGTCTTTACATTCTCTTCCTTCATTTGGTATTGTACAGCCTTCATCTTTTATTTTTACTGTTCCGACTATTTGATTAAAGTCTACTAATTCTTCTTTGAATTCAATTGTTGGTCTACCTATTACTTGGAAATAATTACTTAGTCCTGTTTCTATTTCGTTATATTTATAGTTATCATTATATTCTACAATCATTTTAAAACAATAATCAGTTTTATCTTCTAAATTATTTTCCCCTAATTTTAATTTTTGCTCTTTTAATGTATCACTACTAAAAGTATAAACTGGTTTAGCATTTAATATTTCACCATCAGTTAAATCATCTGCTTTATAAATTTCATAAGTATATTTTGTTATACTTGAGTCCTCATCTTGTGGTTTTTCCATTTTTAGAGTAAAGCTTTTATTATCATTATCGGTATCTACTGATATTTCACCTAAAGTTGGTTTATTTTTTAATGTTTTATCAGATGTTTCTATAGTATATATATTTGCATAATTGGTATTTTTTAAAATAACTGAATCTACTTTTACTTTATATTTTGTATTGTGTGTTAATTCCTCAAAAGAAATATTATTGTCTTCACCATTAGTTATAGTGATTGTATTGCCTACTTTATTTCCTTCGGTATCATATAATGATACATTAGCGGATTTGATATCATTATTTTCGCCAAATTCTAATGAATATGATAATGAATTTTGTGTTACCATTTCACGAACTAAATTTAGTGTTAAACTTTCGGTTTTAAATGTTTTTTGAAAATATTGTGTACCATTATTATTATTTTGTTCTGATATTGTCATTAGATAATCACAATTTGGTGATAATGAATTTATATTTACTTCTTGTATATCAGGAGCATTAGCTAATATTTTAGAAAACTCTCTTTCTCCTGTAGTTATGTTTGTCAATGTCAATAATAAATCATCTTTAATAAAATTACCGGTATCTATTACTTGGAAACTTGCATTTAAACTATGAGTATCTACTTTGGCAGAAATTAAATCTATTGATACTTCTTGCTTTAACACTGAATTTGTTGTATCTCCTTCGCCTGATTCTCCTCCTGATGGTTTATTTTCTTCATTATTTTCAGGATTATTTTTTACATCAGGTTGATTTTCACCTTTATTGTCTCCACTGCCAGCAGTAGTGCCATCAGTATTTTTCTTGTCATCATTTGATTTTACTTTACCATCGCTAGGTTTGATATCAATATTTTCATTACCATCAATAGTCATCTCAGATAAAGAAAGTTTTGTTTCATCATTATAGATAACATTCTTATCGCCAAGATTTATTTTTGTATTATCTCCTACGAATACGACAGTACCATCCGCTACGGTTTGATAGCTTCCTTCTTGGTTTTCTATTTTTACTATACCATCTTCTACAAATAGTATTTCAAAATAATCTCCACTAACAGTGTTATCATTACCTGCTAATTTAACTCTTATATCTTTTCCTACAACAATATATTTGTTTTCGGTTATTCTTCCTAAGAAATTATTAAATATTAATGTTTTGTCGGATGTTTCAATGTAATAACTACCATTATTATATTTAATTATCGATTTATCTGTAATATTGTAATATGGAACTAGATTTTTATTGAATTTATCTAAGTCAAGGATAACACCATTTTTCATAAATGACATTGATTTATCTAAATAATGAATAAAGTTTTCTTTGCTGGTACTTACTTCTTTATTGTCTGCATTCTTAAAAACATATTCTTCTTTTACGTTTTCTTTATAAACTGTATTATCATTGAAATATAGTTTTTTGCTGCTTGATGCAGTACTATTTATTATATATCCTGCACTATAAAATTCTTTTTCTGAATCTTTTGTTAAAAAGATTACCCCTATAGTCAAAATTGTTAAAGTTACAATGCTTATAATTAAAATTATCCAAAAACTTTTATCATTTATTTTCTTCATTTTTATCACCGATACCTATCATATAAATTATATCAAAATGGTACTTAAAAGTCAATTAACTCATTATATTTTGCCATGATAATTTTGATGATATTTTTATAATAATTTTTGATAAATTTTGAGTTTTTTTTAATTTAGTAGTTTACAAATGGAAAATATATGGTATAATATTGATTGTGTTGGGGCGTTAGCTCAGTTGGTAGAGCAACTGACTCTTAATCAGTGGGTCTAGGGTTCGAATCCCTAACGCCCCACCATTTTAATTTTTTTTATAAAAATCTCTTGTAATGTTGGTTTTTATATGATATAATGTAGAAGCAATTCAAAAAATGGGCTTGTAGCTCAGGTGGTTAGAGCGCACGCCTGATAAGCGTGAGGTCGATGGTTCAAGTCCATTCAGGCCCACCATTTTTTGGCCAGTTGGTGAAGTGGCTTAACACACTGCCCTTTCACGGCAGCATTCATGGATTCGAATTCCATACTGGTCACCAATTTAAAAATTAAAAAGCCTTATGGCTTTTTTTATTTTTCTCTAAATATAGTGGATATTATTATTCCTATTGTTAATACTATTAGTCCTAATATAAGTGATGGTATGGTTACTTTATATTTGAATGATTTTATTATTAATAATATTATGCTTGATACTAATATTCCTAATATTATGCTATATATTTTATTATTATATTTTTTTAATAAATAGTTTATTATTTTTATAGTTATTATTAAACCTATTATTAATCCTATTATGAATGGTATTATTACTTTTATGTCTATTACATTGGCTATAGCTTCAATTATTATATTATATGTTCCCTCTATCATTAGGAGTGCTGATGAGCTTACTCCTGGGACTACTGTACCTATTGCTTCTGTTATACCTGATATGAAATATACTAATGAGTCTATATAATTATTTTGTTTTATATATGTGTTATCTATATTACTTATGGATATGAAAAAAAAGATAAGAAAGCTTATTATGACAAGATAATTATCTTTTTTTTCTGTTTTATTGATGATTGATGGTGTTGTTCCTATTATTAATCCTATAAATAACATCATTATTTCAAAATAATATTTACTTAATGTATAGTATATTACTTTACTAAATAATATTATTGATAATAATACACCTATTCCTATCGGAAATAGGTATTTAATGCTTTCTTTTTTATTTCTTTTGAAGTTTATAATATAATCTATTGATTTATCATATACTCCCATAAGTATTGCTAATAAGGCTCCTGAAACTCCTGGTAATATTTTTCCTATTCCTATTATGAATCCTTTAATTAGATTATTCATTAGTGGATTTCCTTACATATTCCTTTTTGTGGTTCATAAAAGCAATGATTTTTATATCTTCCCGCTAAAGGTTGATTCCACCAAGTACTGGTACATGCTGTATTTGCTTTTGGTGCATAAAACCATAATGCATTTGTAGCGGGATAATAATACTCACCTCTTATTACTCTCTCTGCTAATGATTTTTCTAAGGATGTTGGATTTCCATAAAATAATGATGATGACGTTCCTGAGAATCCTCCTGGTTTTTGATATACCATTTCTGATATACTTCTGATATCTTTGAATGTTAAGCAATCTGCTAATACTCTATTTATTCCAACATTACCTACCATGAGCATACCGAGGTTGCCTTCACCCACAGCTTCTGCTCGCATTAATCTGGCTAGGATTTCTTTTTCTTTGTCAGTTGATTTTACTATCATATTTATCACCAATTAATTATATGAAAAAAATAGTAATAATTGCTATTTTGTTAATAAATTTAATGCTTCATTTATTTGATTATCATTTTCAATGGTTGGATTATTGTAATATTCTTCATTTAATGTTACTTCATTAGTTGGTGTTACACCTTTTTCGTTGATAAAATTACCATCTGGTGTAAGCCATTTTTGTGTTGTGTATTTTATCATACTTCCATCTAGTAATTTTTTTGTTTCTTGAACAGTACCTTTACCATAACTTGTAGTTCCCACTACTAAACCATTATTATAACTTTCTTTAATAGCGGATGCTAGTATTTCGGAAGCTGATGCCGAAGATGAATCTATTAATACCGCTACTGGATAAGTTCTTTTTTCTTTAGTGGTATCTTTTTTCTTTGTTTTTCCTGTTGAATCTTCAAGTTGATATATTACTTTGCCTTTTTCTAAGAATAAACTACTAATATCGGTTACTGATGATAAATAGCCACCACTATTTCCTCTTACATCTATAATTAAACCATCTATATTTTCTTTTTCTACTTTATCTAAATTACTTTTAAATTGTTTATATGAATTACTAGAAAATAGTGATATAGCTATATATCCTATTTTTTTGTTATTTTTTTCTAATACTTTACTTGTTACATATGGTATTTCTACTTTACTTAAATTAATAGTTATATCTATTTCTTTGTTATCTCTTTCAACTGTTAATACTACTTTATCTTTTCCACTATTTTTGACATAGTTAGATATATCTGAGCTTTCTTTATCGGTATAATCTTCGCCATCTACTTTGATTATTCTATCCCCTACTGATAGTCCTGCCTTTTCTGCTGGAGAATCTGGAAATACTTCTATTACTTTGATTTGTCCATCATTATATTTAGCTATAGAGCAGCCTATACCTTCATATGATCCCTTGATTGTTTCATTGAAGTTTTCTGTATCATTAGTATCAGTATAACTTGTAAATGTATCTCCTACCTTAGATATCATTCCCTCTACTGCTCCATCAACTAAGGCTTTTTTATCTATATTTCCATAATAATTATCTACTATAGCATAGTAGGTATCTACTACTTTGGATAAATCTTTAGTTACTCTTAAATAATTTTTACCAGTTATTAAATTTATACAGCCTAGACACATAAGAAAACCTATTCCTATAGAAAATAGCATTACTATTATTACTTCTTTAGCACTATATTTTTCTTTTTCCTTGTTATCTTTCTTCTTATTTTCTTTTATTGCTTTTTTCTTGGTATCTTTTTTTTCTTTTAAGTTATCTTTTTTATTTTCTTTTTTTGCCATAGTATCACCTAATAATAATTTTATCATAAAGAAAGAAAAAAAGATATAATTAATATCTTAATTATACACTTTTGTATTTTTTTGTTTTAATATTTGTCCATGAGTTCATTGCAAAAGGGTTTCCCGTACATACTCCAGAACCAAATTCCAAATAATCTATTATCTTGCCTCAACAGATTAAGGCTTTTCATTCACATAAAATGGATCACTTGAAGTACCAGTTCCTCCACTAATAGCATCAGATTTTAATGAGATTACCGGACGCACCGCGACATCAGAACGGACACCGATACTAATAATATCATTATTACTTTTGCCATCAACTATAGCAACAAAAGCATTTCCTGACATGAACATATATGGTGTCATTGTCCAATACTGGTAATCTCCATTTGCAGGATATAAATAATAATTATTATTTGAAACGCCTGCTGATGTTTCTACATCAATTTCTACTACGCCACTCATCACTACTTCATCAGAAGTAATTAAAGCAATTGGATAAGTAAGAGATCCATTACCCAAAGTAATGCTTGTAGTAAACTTATCATTCTTATTTTTGCATTTCAACGATGGTGCAAGATCAACATATGCTCTATTGAATCTGACATATGCTGACTGGCTAGTTCCAGCTCCATTTCCAGTTATTGTTATCCCTGCAACATTACTTACTTGTACCACTTCTCTATCATTACAATATATAGCATCAGCTATATATTGACTATAACTACTTAGATTATTTTGATACCATGTATCTATTACTGTTTTAATAGTACTATTATTAGTATTGGTATGTGTGGCATTATATGTAGATGAACCAGTAGTTCCATACATATATCCTACATAGGCATTATCATTATAACTAGAATTAAAAGCAGATTCACTTATATATTGATTAGCATTAGAATCATTAGGATTTCCTGTATATATCATTCTAACAGTTCCATCACCATTTATTCTTATTATTCTCCACCAATTCTTAGCAAAATATACATAGTTATTTTGGACATTTCCTCTAAAATAATATGATGTTCCTAAGTCATCTTCTGCTTTATATATACCATTAGTGTTATCTCCTACTCCTGTAGCGGTTTGTTTGCCATCACCATCATATTTAACTCCACTATTACCACTACAAGTAGTAAAATCAGGAGTATGTTCTGTATCTACTGAAAGTCCTAAATTAGTTAAGGTATCTAGTGCTGGATCATTATTAGTAGATGTATATATTGATTGTCCATCTATTACTATTTGTGAATTAAATGTTTTTCCTATTTCGGTATTAGGTGTATCTTTACTTAGCCATACTCTTAGGGTTATATTAATACTTTCTTTGGCTTTTACTACAACATTACTTTTAATAATGCTATTTGTTAATGATGATAATGTTACTGGACTACCATTATCTATGTTTAATTTTATATATTGAGAATTTATAGTATTAGAACTAGTAGATAATAGTTTTACATCAAATTTATAATCAACGTTACCTGTATTTTTAATTGAAAAGACATATGGAGTTGTTTCTATTCCTTCTTCATCTGTCATAGGAAGAGCACTATCTAATGATATTGTATCTGATAATGATGTTGCTTCTATTTGTAATATTCCGGTGCTATAGTTACTTGGATTGGCCGCTACATCTTCTTTATAGAATAGTGAGTATGTAGTTGTAAATAAGGCTGCTAATACTAATATTATTGATGATACTATTATCATTATTTTCTTTTTGTTCATATATACTCACCACCTATTATCCTTATTCATTATATCATATTTATTTTTTTATGTCTATTATTCTATATATACTTTTACGGTACCTATGAATGCTGAATTCATATATTCATTTGTAATGGTTTGGTAATCAACCCACATACCTATTTTTATATTGGCCTCTCCTGATTTTGGTAATTTTCCTTCATATATTTGATAGGCTTTATTAGTTAATTTTAAACCTTTTGTTTTATTAGTACCTTTTATATTATTATTTAGTAGTTTTATATCTTGTTTTTTATTATTAATCGATACTAAATATTTTATATATTCGTTTGGTAATATTTTAGATACGTTGTATTTGTTATAATTACTTGTTTCTTCTATAAGTATTAAATAATTTACTTCTTTTTTATTATTGTTTTTTAAGTTTATATTCTTAATATCTATTAAATTATCAGTATTTACTTTTTCTTCTTTTGTATTATCTATTATCTCTAAGATATTGTTATCATAAATAATATGATCACTTTTTTCTACTATAATACTTTGTTTATCTTGAATTATTTCAGCAAAACCGTTTTCATAGTATATTATTGTTATATTATCATGAGTTTTCTTTGTTTCTGTTGATTTTATTTGTTTATTGTCCACTAATAAGTAGTCATTTTCTTTTATTGTTCCATTTGAATAATATGTTTTATTTGATTCTTTCTTTGTTGGAAGTGAAACGATACTTAAATTGGTATAGAACTTATCTACTGATGATGTTATATCGCTATCTCTTACAAAGAAACATACATCACCCTTTGTTACTTCAAGACTACCATCAGATAAGTATAATAGTTTTATTCCTAAATCTTTATTTATTATTTCTTTAGCGGTTACTTTTCTGGTTTCTGCTTTAGCCTCGAATGTTCCATCTTCTTTGACACCATAATTATCATTTACGCTAAATACTCTTAAATATGTTCCATCATTATATTTTATTAATGCTGTTTTGTCAGAATAGAATATGATGATTCTGTCTTTTAATGTTTTTTCTTTTACTTTTATTACTACGCCGGTATTTGCTGTATTTATTTGCCTACTACTATCAAATAGTTTAGTGGCATATTCTTCAGTAATTGGGGTTGTATTATTTAGATTACATTCATCAGATATATCGACTGTTACTACTACATTACTATTATCAGTAGTAGTATTAGTATTATTTTTATCTGATTTATATGTTGAACCAAGCATATTTCTGAATACTAATGATGTTGATATTATCAAAGTTGTTATTGATAATAATAATGTTATTATGAATATTAATCGACCATTAGCTACTAAAAACAGTATAAATGGGGATTTATAGTTTTTTTCTTCCGCTACAGTGATGTTGTCTTTTTTTATTTTCTTTACATAGAATTTATTATTCTTGGACATTATATCACCTTCTTACTACTGTTACGTTACTCTCTTCTTTTTTCTTCTTTTTACCGATATTTCTTCCTAATTTTACGATATCATAAGATAGTATTGCTAGACATGGTATTAATACAACAATTATTAATCCACCTTTTGTAGCTAATATTTGTTGGATATAGCCTATTTTTGGTATTTTAAATATTACTTTTCCTATTACTTTTTTATCTTCTGCTAAAGTGAAGTCTTCGGTATTATTGGCATCTCCTTTAGTTTGATATGTATATTTTCCGGTAGTTGAATCGTAATACTTATTTTTTATTCTATGTGTTACTATTATATTTGATAATCTTGGATCAGAAGTTACAAATGTTATTATATCCCCTACTTGTAATTCTTCTGCTGATTTCTTCTTAGTTATTACTACATCATTAGGCATTATCTCTGGTACCATTGATCCTGTTAGTACTACATAAGCATTATATGTAGGTGGCGTATTATCTCCTTTAGCTGCTCTTATTTTGATATCTGCTATATATACTAGTAGTAATGCACCTATTAATAATAACCAGATAAATATTGCATATGATATGATACTAGATATCATTTTTAATGGTTTCATTCTTTGCTTTACGACATGTACTTTATAATGTCTTACTCCAAAATAATTATTATTATTTGTATTTGTATCCACGTTAAAAACACCTCATTTATTCTAATGTAATTATACATTAATTTTCTCAATATTACAATCATTTTTATTTAAAAAATTTGACAAATAAATGTATGAATGTTAAAATATTTATGTAATGGGGTCGCTTTTGGCTTCGACGGAAATATGAGTGTTTAATTAGCAAGACGTATTTCTCTACGTTAGTGGGATAAATTAAATATAACTGGAAACAGCTATAAAAACGCTGTTGCTTATGCCTAACCTATAGGTAGCAACAGGTTCTTCTAATTCTTTGTCTGTGAGGATTAGCAAGGACTTATAAAGCAGACTATATTGTAATGTTTGTTTAGGCATTATGATGAATAACTATAAACTAGCGAGTAATTATGATTGTGGGTTGTCTATTTACTTTGCGAATTTGATAATCCAATAATCTTGTAGAAGGTTAAATGACTTTGTTTTCGGACAGGGGTTCGAATCCCCTCGGCTCCACCAATA
>UQSR01000009.1 GCA_900543825.1 uncultured Mycoplasmatota bacterium | reverse complement strand
TTCCATGTATCTAATAATTCTTTTGGTATAAATCCATCATGATTTATACATACTCCCATTTGATTTTTTCTTTCTGGATTACCATGAAAATCACTACCACCAGATATCATTAAATTTCTTTTTTTTGAAAAATCTTTTATATAATCAATTTGTTTTTTAGTAAAATCGTAGTAATAGCATTCAATTCCATCTATGTCTTTGTATTCATCATATAAATTATCTAAAAACTCTTCTGTATTTTTCATTTTATAAGCATATGGATGAGCCAAAAATAATATACCTCCATTTTCATGAATAAATGTAATTACTTCATCTAAACTTGGTCTATATTTTGAAAAATTAAATGAAAATACATTATTTGGAATGCATACACATTTTCTAAAAAATTCTTTACCATTTAAAGAATATGAATCACCTAATTTTTTCATTAATTCTTCTTTATCATTAAGTAACAATATATCATCATATAATTTTGATTCGAATTTTGGTATAGTTAAATCTTCTTTATATTTATCAGGATATTTTATATTTAGTTTATCAAATATTTTTAAAGTATGTGCAGCAGATCCTATTGCTACTTTCTTCCAGTTTACACTTTTTCTTTTATTTACAAAAAATTCATTAACAGTTTCTACATTATCGAAATCATAGGCAAGTAACTCTATTTTTTGACCATGAAAAGATGTTGTTATTTCTATACCTGTTTTTATGTCACCACTAAAATTATTTCTAACATTTTCATCCATTAATTCAATATGTGCCTTACAGTTATCATGGTCTGTAATAGATATAATTGATAAACCTCTTTCTTCTGCCATTTTTAATAATGTACTTACATCATATACTCCATCAGAATATAATGAATGCATATGTAAATCTATTTTTTCCATATATATCCCTTCTCTAGTTCACATATTCTATCACAAAGATAAAAAAAATACAAAAAATAAATCTATTTTAAAGATTTATTTTTCATAATATATATCTATATCAACAGTGCCATCAATTCCATCTACTTTACCTATTTCTGTTAATTGCCAAAATTTATAATTACTTTCATAACTTGTTTTATCTGTATAATGTGCAAGCCAAACATTATGATTATTAGGTAACCATATTTGTTCTAAATAATTCTTACTTCCATAAAGCATTCCTTTATATCCATTTTTTTCTACTTCTTCTATAAATCCATCTGCCATTGAAGTTAAATTATAAAAGCTTAATTTATATGAATTATAATCACTAAAATCTTCCCAATCGAATGCTACTGGAAGAGTAACATCATATTTTTTTATTTGTTTTAATACCCATTTTGCATCTTTAATAGCTTCTTTTTTACTAGATGCATATGAGAAATAATAAACTCCTACTGGAATTTTATTTTTATTAGCATTTTTAATATTTTGTTTAAATTTACTATCAAGTACTCTTTCTCCATTAGTACCTTTCATGTAACCTACTCTTATAATAACAAACTCTACTCCTGCTTCTTTTAATTTTTTAAAATCTATATCTCCTTGCCATAATGAAATATCAATACCAATTTTTGTATTATTATCTTTATATTTATTAACAACATCACTAAAATTAACATATTTTATTTCTTCTTTTGTTTTAGTACTATTATCACTTTTTGTTTGAACTGGTTCATATACTTTTAAAGTAAAATCTTTTTCAGTAATATTATTACTACTATCTGTTGCTTTAAATTTAAGAGTATAATTTCCTTCAGTATTCAAATCATAATCTCCAATTATTTCACATTTTGGACTATTATCATAATTGTCACCACAAAGTATATCATCAAGTAATGTATCTTCACTTCCCTTTTTTAAAGTATATGTATTACTTAGCCAAACAACAGGAGGAACAGTATCTACAACATTTACATCAAAACTATAATCGAGTTTTATATCATCATCATTTATAAATTTAAAATCTATTGTTTTCTTTCCAAGTTTACTTGAATCAATAGTATAATCATTAACTATTTTTCCATTTATACTTTCTATATAATCTGAAACCTTTTTCTTATCATTAAATTCTAAAGTTAAATCAGGAACTAAATCTACCTCAACTTTCGCATATTTAATTCTTAAATAAGAATATAATTTTATCCCTCCAAATATAAGTAAAATACTTACTAAAATAATTATTGGTATTAATATTTTCTTTTTCATATTTTTCTCCTATATATTTATTATACACTAATTTTAAGACTTATAAAACTTTTATTTAGCTTTCAATTGTTTCTTCTATATCTTTATTGTAATTATAATTAGATAAACCTGTTATTGCACCTAAAAATGACGCAAATAATGATATTGTACCAACAATTAATGTTGGATCAAAGTTATATAATTTTCCAAGTCCAATTATTAATGTAATAGTAGGTGCTACTCCTGTAAATAAAATCCACTTTATTACATTATAAACTTTATCTTTAAATTTAAATTTTTTTATTTTTTCAATCATAATTTCACTCCTTTCTATTTTAATTTATTCTGTATTTTATCTTATTGATTAAGAAAACAACCCTTGTTTTTATATAATTTTATTAGGGTTGTTTTTTAGTCTAAAAAATAAAAAAACTTGAAATTATAACAATTCCAAGTTCATTTACAATATTAATACTAACAAATAATATATCTGAAATCTCAACTAATCACTAAAATGATAATAACTTATTTTTTAATTAATAAAGATTAATCTATAAATTTATAAAATAATTGACTTTTAAATCAAATTTGCTATAATATACCTTGACTTTAGTTATGGGGGAAAAATAATATATGAACAAAAACAAATTAATAGAAATTAAAAAAAGATTATTAACATTAGGATTAGCGGGTGTAATACTTGGAACAGCAGGATGTTCAAGCAATAAAGATGAAAATGGTGTTCCTAAAATCGTTTCTATTTCTTCTGAATATTCAAACGTAGATGATTATTGTAAATATGTAATTCAAAATGGTGAAGCTGTAAAATTATATAATAGTTCAAATGTATATTTACTTTTTAATAAAGAAACATATGAAGCAAGCGAATACATATATTATAGTAAGGACTTTTTAGGCGGTCTAGGAAGATATGTTGAGTTATACGATTTACCAAGTGAAAATATGCTTGTTTATACAAATGGTATAGATGCAACATATAATAAAGAATATTATGATTATATAAGAGAAAACAATTATCAGGTTTGTCTTGCTGATACATGTGATTATGTTGAAGGGAATACTAGTAAAGAGTATTATTCACTTGATGAAATAAGAGAATTAGAACCACAAATTGCTAAAAGCTTAAAAACAATTAATTCTGCTAAAGTTAAAACAAAATAGTAATATTATACATAATTATCTATTAACTGAAATAATATAAAAATATAAATAGATTTACTTTAAATATATTACAATTTTTAGTTACTCAATAATCAAGAATCATATGAGTACTGGAAATACAACTTTTATAAGTTGCATTGTCCGTTTATACTAAAATAAAAGTTCCTTAATTTTGTTTAAGAAACTTTTTTATTTTATTATTCCTTTAATACTTTTAGCAAATATTCTGTTTCATCAATTAAATATGAATTAATTATATGTATATCATTCTTACTTTTTTTAAGTATCATTATCTAACTGCATAAATAATTATTATATAATAATTTCTTTTTTAATATTACATATCATAATATCATCTTTTCTTTAGAATATTTTTTAAACAAAAAAACCAATCATTTCTGATTGGTTCAATTTATGAAAAGTTCGAATAATTCGAACAAGTTCGCAAATGGTAGCGACGGGGGGATTCGAACCCTCGACCCTTCGGGTATGAACCGAATGCTCTAGCCAACTGAGCTATCTCGCCGTAAATGCAATATAATTATATTACATTTTTTTTACTTTGACAAGTCTTTTTTAAAATTTATTTATATAATTCTTTATTTAATAGTTCTAAATTGTTGTTCATCACTGTTACATAGTTTTCATTGGAATTGGTTATCCCCCCATCTACTGTTTCCATTGTATTAAAGGTTACTAACTCTACTCCATAGTCTTCTATTAACTTTTTACAAGTATTATTTGTTTCTGTTTTTGATGAATATATATATTTTATCTTGCCTTCATTTATTAGTTTTTTTACTTCATTTATTTTTATATCTGTTAGTTTGTCATCTTCTTCTAATGATATAACATTTAAATTGTATTTAGATAAAAAGTTAAATACATCATTGTCTACTACTATTGTATCATATGAGGATAATGATATTGTTTCCTTAATATCTGCATCTAAACGTGATAAATCATATTTTAATGCCTCATATTTATCTTCTACACCTGTTCCTTCATCATTTGTAATTAGATATGGATTTGATATATATTCTAATAATCCATTCTTGGTGTTCTGAGCCATCATTAAATAGTTATATGGGTTTAACCATAATTCTGCAACGTCATTATCATATGTCATCCCCATTGATACATCTATTATTTTTAATTTCTTATTTTTATTTATCATTTTTACAGCGTAATCTCTTTCTTTATCTAAACTATTGAATACAAATAAGTCTGCTTGAGAGTATTCTTCTAATTTTTTATCTGATATTTGAAAGTCTTTTGGTTCTACACCTGATGGATATATACTATATATGGTACTATTTGTTCCATATAGACTATCTATCAAATATCTTATTGGATATATTGTAGTATATACTTTTATGTCTTTCATTGAATCGGTATCTATATTTAACTTACATCCTGATAGTAATGTAAGAGTCATTATTAGTATTAATATTATTCTTTTTTTCACTTTATTCCTTCTTTCTTACTCTATTATAATATTACTATATTTTTGTGATTTTGTAAATATGATAATGTTTTATTTTTATAATTGCTATAATGTTATTTTTGTTATATAATACTTAAGGAAAGAAGGAAAGATATATGAAAACTGATGATTTTGACTATTACTTACCTAATGAGCTTATTGCACAGGTTCCTTTAGAAGATAGAGCGGAATCTAGAATGTTGGTTTTAGATAGGGATACTGGTGATAAGATTGATGATAAATTTTACAACATTATTAATTATTTAAATAAGGGTGATGTTTTGGTTCTTAATGATACTAAGGTTTTGCCTGCGAGAATTATTGGTGTTAAAGATGATACGGGAGCAGTTATTGAACTATTACTACTTAAGAATATTTGTGATGATAGATGGGAATGTTTAGTTAAACCCGCTAAAAGGGTTAAAACTGGTACTGTTATTTCTTTTGGGGAAGGGAAACTTAAAGCTAAATGCACGGAAGTTCATGGTGAAGGTATTAGAGTATTTGATTTTATTTATGATGGTATTTTCTATGAAATTCTTGATGAACTTGGTAGTATGCCTCTTCCGCCTTATATTAAAACTAAACTTGAAGATAATGATATGTATCAAACTGTATATGCTAAAAATATTGGTAGTGCTGCTGCTCCAACGGCTGGTCTTCATTTTACGAAGGAACTTTTAGATAAAATTGAAAAGAAAGGTGTTATTATATGTTATATTACGTTACATGTAGGACTTGGTACTTTTAGGCCTGTTAATGTAGAGGATGTAACAAAACATAAGATGCATTCGGAATTTTATAGTATGAGTAAGAATAGTGCTAAAATTCTTAGTGATGCTAAGAAGGATAAAAGAAATATTATTTCTGTTGGTACTACCACTACTAGAACACTTGAAACTATTATGAGTAAATATGGTGAATTTAAGGAATGCTCTGGATGGACAGATATTTTTATTTATCCTGGATATGAATTCAAGGGTATAGATGGTCTTATTACTAATTTTCATTTGCCTAAGTCTACTTTAATTATGCTTGTATCAGCTTTTTCTAGTAAAGATATTATTCTTGATGCCTACAAGTATGCAGTAGATAATAAATATCGTTTCTTTTCGTTTGGAGATGCAATGTTTATTAAGAAAAATGTAAAATAATATTTACTTTCTACTAAATTTATTATATAATTTAGTAGTAATGCCAGCCTGGCGGAATGGTAGACGCGGTAGACTCAAAATCTACTATCAGTGATGGTGTGAGGGTTCAAGTCCCTTGGCTGGTACCAATTAAAATTTAAAGTAGGAAGTGATTCCTACTTTTTATTATATTTTTAATTAAAATACATTGATACTATTAATAGTGATAAGATGACGCTTATTAAATCCGCTAAAAGGCCTACGATAAGGGAGTATCTTATTTTCTTTATACCGATACTGGAGAAGTATAAACTTATTATATAAATTGTTGTATCTGTTGAACCTTGCATTACTGATGCTACTCTTCCTATGAAACTATCTGGTCCATATCTTGCTAGAATATCGTTTAGAATTACTAATGAACTTGACCCAGATATTGGTTTTAGAAGGGCTAACGGTAATACTTCTTTAGGAAATTTTATCTTATTTAATACTCCTCCTAATATATTACTTATATCTAATATTAAATTGCTATTTGTTAGCATTGTTATAGCTATTACCATGGCAAATATCGTTGGGAATAGATTTATTGATACTTTTAATCCTTCTTTTACTCCTAATAGAAAGGTATCAAAGATATCTACTTTTTTATAAATACCATAAATTATTATTATTACTACTAATAAAGGAACTATTATATTTATCATGTCTTCCTCCATACTAAGTAGAATATTCTATCTAATATTAGGGCTATAAATGTTGATATAAATGTTGTTAGAATAGTTACTGGTATTATTTCTGATGCATCCATTGATCCATGTAATAATCTTAGACTTATTACAGTAGTGGGAATTATGGTTACAGAAGATGTATTTATTACTAAGAATGTTATCATACTACGTGAAGCTACATCTTTATTTTTATTTAATTCTTTTAATTTTTCCATAGCTTTTATTCCAAATGGTGTGGCAGCATTTCCTAGTCCTAACATATTCATAACGATATTTGAGGATATATATCCTATAGCAGGATGATCTTTGGGAATCTCAGGGAATATTATTCTTACTACTTTTGATAGTTTTTTGCTTACTAGAGTTAATAGAGATGAAGCTTCCGCTATTTTGGTGATTCCAAGCCAAAGACACATAAGTGGAAGAATTGTTAATATCATATCTATAGAATTCTTTCCGCTAGTAAGGAGATTATTTGTTAGATTGGGATCTTTATTTATTATACTGTATGTTATTCCTAATATTATAAATACTCCCCATATATAATTAATCATTAAACCACGCTTTTATTTTATTTCTTTTTTTCTTTTTTTCTTTTGATATGTAGATATCTTCTTCATGTAGTAGTTTTTCTTTTAGATATATTTCTATTACTCCTACTTTGTCCCCACTATTATATTTTTTCTTTTTTTCTAATTTTATATGGCTTATTAGAGATTTTTTTTCACTTTTTAATAGTGGTATATAGACATCGTTTTTTATATAGAAGGTATTTCCTTTATAGTAGGTATCCCCTATTAGGTTGAATTTATTTTTATTTAATACTTTATATGATATATAGTTATCTTTAGCATAATTATATAATTCTAAATGAGTATTCCAGTCATCACTATCTCTTATTGTTACCACTATTAAATTCATGTTATCTATATTAGCAGTACTTACTAGTGTTCTTCCTGATTCTTCGGTATATCCGGTCTTTCCACCTGTTATATAATCGTATTTTAATAATTTATTTTTATTGTGCCATATATAGGTTTTTTTATTTGTTGCTGTTTTATATTTTTTAGTACTTACTATTTCTCTATACTCTTTGTTTTGCATGGCATACTTTGTAAGAATGGCCATGTCATATACCGATGATAAATTACCATGTGGTGTTGGAAGACCACTAGGGGTATAAAAGATAGTATTTTTCATACCTAGTTCTTTGGCTTTGTTATTCATTAATTTTACAAATTCTTCTATACTTCCCGATACATAAGCTGCTATCATAGAGGCAGCATCGTTACCACTTCTTAGCATTAAACCATATAATAAATCTTTTAGTTTTATTTCTTCCCCTACTTCTATATAAATACCTGAACCATATGCAGAAGTAGCATTATCATCTACTATTACTACATCTTCTGACTTACCACTTTCTAAGGCTAGTATACAAGTCATAATCTTAGTTATTGATGCTATTAGTCTTTGACTATCTTTATCTTTAGATAATAATACTCTACCGGTATTTTGATCCATTAGTATATATGATGATGCACTAGTGGTACTTGATTTTACTTCTGGCATAAGAATTAAAATGCTTATAAATACTACTAATATTTTTTTCATACTATCACCTATAAAATAGTATGAAAATAAGGACTGGTTTAGTCCTTATTATTAATTCTTTCTACTATTGTTTTTTCATCTTTTACAATAGTATTTGCTGCTATTACGCCTCTTACTCTTGTAAGTGGATATATACTTGCATTTGAATAAATTATAGTTCCTGGATAAATAACGCTATTGCATCCCACTTCGACATGGTCATGAATTATGGCCCCTAATTTACGAAGAGAAATTTCGATATTATTTATTTTGATATTTGTACCATCGTTTTTTAAATTACTTATTATTACTCCTGCTGCTAAATGGCTATTGTTTCCAATGATGGAATCTCCTACATAATTAAAATGGGATATTTGACAATTATTAAATATTATACTGTTTTTGATTTCTACAGCGTGCCCAATATGACAATTTTGTCCTATTATGGTATTTTCTCTTAAATAAGCATATGGTCCTATTATAGTATTATCATCTATGATACATGGTCCTTTGATAATACTTGTTTCATCTATACTTACATTTTTACCTATCCATATATTTTCTTTTATTTCTGTATAATGTTTTTCATCTATATTTTGCTTTAATAGCTGAAAAAAATCTTTTATTTTTGGTATTACTTCCCAATAAGAATCTATATTGGTAAATAGGTCTTTTGCTAATGTTTCTTTTAAATTCATATTATCACCTAAGTTAATTATACATAAGTTTTTATGATAAAGCAATCATATTTTTTATTCTTTGGCATAATATACTTTAGGACTTGATTTTATTTTTATTTTGTGATAAAGTTAATAAACGTGGCAAAAGAAAGGATAATGTATATGAAAGATATTAAGTTATTAAAAAGTAGTTTTTTAAATAGTTATTTATCTGTTATGGAATATTTAATGTTTATTTCTAATAGTAGTGATGATTATAGAATTATTGTTACTAAAGATACTTTAAATAACTATTTAGATGGTATAAATATAATTATTGAAAAGAATTATTTTAAAGGAGAAAATAATTCTATATGTTATAAAAATGGTATAGTACTTGCTTCTGATGATGCTTCTGAACTTATTGATGCTATTAGAAATGATTTTAAAGATAAACATGATATTATGTATGCTTCAATCAATAATGGAGTTCAGGTTATTAAAAATAATAATTTTTCTCTTTTTGTTAATTTAAATAATGATAAAGATATTGAAAAAGCACGTATATTTAATAGTATTGTTAATACTAAGAATAAAAAACTTACACTTACAAAAGTTATTTAGTCTTTTTTTATTTTAAGTTATATTATATAATATTATCAGGAGGAAGTATGAAGTATTTTGTTAATGGGAATTATTTATTATTTGATTATTTAAGAAATAATATTGATGGTAAATCTAAAAATAATATTAAATCTCTTTTAAAAAATGAAGTTGTTTTTGTTAATGGTAAAATAGTTACTAAATATAATTATGTATTGTGTGATGGTGATGTTGTAGAGATTAATAAAAAGAAAGCTAATAATAATATTAATATTATATATGAGGATAATGATATTATAGTTATTGATAAGCCTAGTAAAATTCTTACTATATCTAATAAGAATGAAAAAGTTAATACTTTATATAGAATGGTATCTGATTATTTGAAGAAAGAGCATAAAAAAGTATTTATTATCCACAGATTGGATTTTGATACTTCTGGTATTATTATGTTTGCTAAAAGTCAAAGGGTACAGAAGTTATATCAGGATAATTGGAATGATTTGGCTAAAATAAGAGAATATACCGCTATTGTGGATGGAATAACTGCTAATAAAGGACATATTGAATCTTATTTGAAACAAACTAAAACTTTACTTGTTTATTCTTCTAAAAATAAAGATGGTCTATTTGCTATAACGGATTATGAGAAAATTGGTGGTAATAGTAAATATAGTATGCTTAAAATTCTTATATCTACTGGCAGAAGAAATCAGATTAGATGTCATATGGCAGATATTGGGCATCCTATTTTAGGGGATTATAGATATAAATGTAAAATTAATCCTATTGATAGGCTTTGTCTTCATGCTAATAGATTAGAAATTATTAATCCTATTACTAAAGAATTAATGGTATTTAATAGTAATATTCCTAAGGAATTTAATAGTATAATAAAATAAGTGACAATGTCACTTATTTTATTTGTTCTATTATTTCTTTTACTACTTTATCTATTTCTTCTTTTTCTTTTGAATCATTTATATCTTTGAATATTGGATAGTTATTACTATCTTTTTCTAATAATGATACACATATATCTGCATTTTCTTCATCTTTATTTATTGCATATATAACATATTCTTTTTCTTTATAGTCAAATACAGTTATTATTTCTGCTTCTAGTTCGTTATTATTTTCATCTATTACTTTAAATTTATTATCCATTATTTATCACTTCCATTATATCTTTTACTGCTAGCATTGCTTTCTTCAATATTTTATCATCATTTATTTCTTCTATATAATCATAGCCATTGCTATCTGTATTAATATATGCAACTTGAAGGTTTGACTCATCATTATCTTCAAATCCTTCTAATGAAAATAAAACTATTTCTTTTTCACTTTCAGGAATTTTAAATACTGATAAGATATTTCCTAATTTAAATTTACTTTCTTCGTTTATAATATTAAATTCCATATTTTTCTCCTAATGATTTAATAATCTTCCAATTATAGTAAATATTGTTCCTGATAATATTAGTATCCCTATAATTGTTATAATACTGGTAGCTACATAGCCTCCACGACTATTTTGCTCTAATACTTTTATTTTTGCCTTGTATAGATTTATTTCTCTTTCTTTAAGTCTATTTTCTTCTTGTAATTTTGCTATTATTTCAAATAAATCATCTTTGGTATATTTTCTTTTTTCTTGTCGTTTTTGCATTTCTTCTTTTATTTCAGCAAAAGCAAATTGGAGATTTCTAGCATTTTCTTTAGATATATCGCATATCTTATTTTTAGTTTCATTTACTTTTTGACAAGTATTTTCTTTAAATCTAATGGTTCTGTTTATAACTTCATATTTTATATCACTTGCTTGTTCTTTTATTTTTTCACTCTTATTTTTTATATTTAGTCCTATACTTTTTACTTTATCTACTAATTTTTTTGATACTGTAGTAATATACGATTTTGCTATAGTTACTGTTTGTCTAAATGTTGGTTCGAGTTCTATTTGTTTAGTTAAACTACTTACTAGTTGATTTCTTCTAGCAATAGCTTCTTTAGAAAATAATTTATCATATATTTCTTCTTTTTTCTCTTCAGGACATTTTTTAAATAATTCGTCAAATAATTTTTGGTCTTCTGAAGAGGCAAACTCTTTTGGAGTGTATTTTTTGTAATTAAATATATCTTGATATATATTTTCATTTCCAACTGCTCCTGTTAGTGGTTGCGGTGAAGAAGTAATACCGGATGATAATGTTTTTGGATCTACTGTATATTGTATAATTGGTTTTGCCACTAGTTGTGGTTCATTTGTTTGACTTGGTGATGTTAAATTGTTTGTTTTATTTCTTTCTAATAGTCTTAATTCTTTCATTGTTTCATTAAAGTATCCTTGATACTTTCTTGGTATTGTTTTTTTATCACCATTATAAGTTACAATTATTTTTTTACCTTGATTTGGTAGTAGACTTGTAGCGAATATTCTCTCTAATCTATCTTTTGTTTCTTTTATTTTTTCATCAATTGTTAAATCTTCATATCCTTTTATCTTTGGCAGTACATACTCTACTTGCGCTTGGACAGGTGATATTTTTTCTTTTGTTTGAGTATTATTTACTACTGTTGTTATATTTTTTATATCATTATAGTATTTACTGAAGTTTGATTGTAGTTTTTTCTTATATTCCACTAATGATTTATACTCTTCTGATAATTCTTTATCTATTTTTTTATTTCTTCCTTCAGCAGAAGGAATTATTTCTTTTTCTTTTGTTGATTCTTTTGATAGTTCTTCTATTGCTTTTATGTCTTTGCATACTTTATCAAAAGAATCTTTACAACTAAAGTAACTACTTATTTTTGTTAGTGAATCGATATTATATTGGGCTATTTTTTCATTTACTTGGCTTAATTCTTTAGCAATTGTATTTATTTGTTTTATACTTGTTTCATCTCTTGTACCACTTAACTTTAATAATTCTTTATTTAGTTTTTCTTTCATACTTATTAATTCTTTATAAGTATTATATTCTTCAAACAACTGGTTCATTTCTTACCTCACTCCCATTTAAAATTCCTTATTTCTTCTGTATCTATACCATATTCTTTTATATATTTATCATGATATTTTAATTTTTCTTCCATTAATTTTATTATTTTTTTGCCTTCTTGGGTTTTAGATATATCTAGATGGTTTATTATATCTATAACTATATGATATCTGTCTATTTTGTTTTTTACTCGCATGTCAAAGGCAGTTGTTATTGTTCCTTCTTCTAAGTAACCATGAACTGAAATATTTTTATTTTCTCTTTCATAAGTAAATTCATGTATTAATGTTGGATATCCATGATAATTGAATATTATTGGTTTATCTTTAGTAAATAGTTTATTGTATTCGGCATTTGTTAAGCCATGTGGATGCATAGTATTTGGCTGTAGTTTCATTAAATCTACGACATTTATAAATCTTATTTTGATATCTGGTAAATATTCTCTTATTATTTTTACCGCTGCCATATTTTCTAATGTTGGGGCATCACCTATTGAGACTAATACAATGTCTACTCCTTTTTTATCATTACTAGCAAATTCCCATTTTGATATTCCTTTAGCACAATGTTCTTTGGCTTCTTCCATAGATAACCATTGAGGACGCATATGTTTTGATGCTACAATTACGTTTATATAATTTTTTGTTTTAATAACATGGTCAAAGCAAGATAATAAGCAATTGGCATCAGGAGGTAAATATACTCTTACTATGTCGGCTTTTTTGTTAGCTAAATGGTCTATAAAGCCAGGATCTTGATGAGTATATCCATTGTGATCTTGCTGCCAAACATTTGATGTTAATATATAATTTAGTGATGCTATCTCTTTACGCCATGGTAGTTCTTTGGATACTTTAAGCCATTTGGCATGTTGACTAGCCATAGAATCTACTATACGAATGAAGGCTTCATATGAAGCGAAGAAGCCATGTCTACCGGTTAATATATATCCTTCAAGCCATCCTTCACATGTATGTTCACTTAAATATGAATCCATTACTCGACCATCTGGTGATAAGTATTCATCATCTTTCTTTCTATTTAAATACCATACTCTAGATGTTGTATCAAATAGATGTGATAATCTATTGCTCATTGTTTCGTCTGGTCCAAAAGCTCTAAAGTTATCTGGATTTTCTTTAATGATATCACGAATAAATTCTCCTAGAACACGCATATCTTCTTTTTCAATACAGCCTGGATGTGTTACATCTACTTTATATTTTTCAATATTTGGAACTTTTAATTCTTTTAGTAATCTTCCGCCATTAGCATATGGACTTGCTCCCATTCTGTTATATGGTACAATAGATTTAATATATGGTTTAATTTTTCCATTTTCATCAAATAATTCTTCAGGATGATAGCTTTTTAGCCATTTTTCTAGTTGTCTTAATTCTTCATCATTTTCTAGTGGTATTGGTACTTGATGACTTCTGAAAGTTCCTTCTATTTTTTTGCCTTCAATATACTTAGGTCCAGTCCATCCTTTAGGTGTTTTTAAAATTATCATTGGCCATCTTACACGTTCTACTTTGTTGTTATATCTAGCATTATATTGGATTTTTTTTATATCTTTAATTATTTTATCTAATGTACTTGCCATTTTTTTATGTAGTTCAATAGTGGTTGGAGCTTCTACTAAATATGGATTCCAGCCATAACCCCAAAATAGTGATAATAATTCATCTTCACTTATTCTGGATAATATTGTTGGATTGCTTATTTTATATCCATTTAAATGTAATATTGGAAGTACTGCACCATCTACTTTTGGGTTTAAAAATTTATTAGAATGCCAACTTGTTGCAAGTGGTCCTGTTTCTGCTTCACCATCCCCTACTACACAGGCTGCTATTAAATCTGGATTATCAAAAACGGCACCGAAGGCATGTGATAAGCTATAGCCTAGTTCACCACCTTCATTGATACTTCCTGGTACTTCTGGTGCTGCGTGAGATGATGTTCCTCCTGGAAAAGAGAATTGTTTGAATAGTTTTTTTAATCCTTCTTTGTCTTCGGTTATGTCTTTATATATATCAGAATATGTACCTTCAATATATGTATTAGCTATTTGGCTATTGCCTCCATGACCTGGTCCTGAAATATATATCATATTTAAATCATTATTTTTTATTATTCTATTTAAATGGGCATAGATAAAATTCTGACCTGGAACTGTGCCCCAATGGCCTACTATTTTTTTCTTGACATCCTTCCATTCAAGAGGAGTAGTTAACAAAGGGTTATCAACTAAATATAGTTGTCCTACTGCTAAGTAATTGGCACATCTAAAATAACCATCTAATGCTTTTAATTCTTTTTTTGATAGTTTCATAACGTTCACCTTCTATTTTATCTATATTTAGTATATCATAATTTATAAAATATTAATAGTGTTTTATTGTTTTTTTGATGTTTTATATGATATAATGTTTATTGGAGTGATTTTATGAAAATTATTGAATTAACAGAAACACAATTTAAGAATTATTCTAAGTTACATAGTTCTAGAAATTATTTTCAAACTATAGAGTATGCTAATATTATGAACAACTATAATAGATTATTTTTAGGGTTTATTAACGAAAATGATAATACTATTATGGGAGCTGTTTTATTACTTGAAAGAAGTGTTCTTAAATTTAAAGTGGGATATGTTCCTGGAGGTTTTCTTATTGATTATGATAATGATAATTTATTCAGAGATTTTATTACTAGTCTTAAAAATTATTTAAAAGAAAAGAAATTTGTTTATTTAACTACTGATAATAAAACTACATATAAAATGTTTGATAAAAAAGGACAAGTTATTTATTTTGATACTAATATTATTAAATTGCTAGATGAGCTTTCTTTTGTTAAAACTAATAGAGCAAGTGAAAGAAAAGTTGTTTTAGAAACTGAAAAGACTCCTGATGAAACTTATAAAATGTTTAATTCTAATACTAAAAGGAATATTAAATTAGCTCTTCAAAGATCTATTACCATATATAAAGATGATAATAATAGTATTGATACATTGCTTAATCTTAATAATAAATTAAACAATGAAGAAATTAAGAAAATTATTGATAACTTTAATGGTGATGTTAATTCATCTGAAATTTATTTTGCTAAGATTAATCCTGAACAATATATTAATAATTATCGTTTTCTTTTGAAGAAAGAGGAAGAAAGAAATTATAATTTGAGTCAAATTATGCAAAATGCTAGGGCTAAAAAGAGTGATGCTTTGGTAAATAAGAAAATGGAATCTGATAGGCTTATTTCTAAATATAATAATGAAATTATTAAGGCCACTAATATTTATACTAAATATCCAGAAAGTGTAATAATCGGTGCTATATTAATTATTAAAAATAATCGTGAGATATATTTTATGGATGAGGCTTTTAATGAAGAACTTAAAGGTTTTTACTCTTCTCATTTAATTAAATGGGAAATTATTAAGAAATATCTTACTTTGGGATATAAAATATTTAACTTTGGTAATATTAAAAGTATGGATAAAAAAGATGGCGACTATTTATTTAAAATGGGATTTGGTGGCAAGGTATATGAATGTCTAGGCAATTATGATCTTATTATTAATAAATGGTTATATCATATTATTAAAATTATTAATAATTTAAAAAAATAGTAGGTATATTTTTACCTGCTATTTAATTTTGTTTAATATGATTGATAATACTATACCAAATAATACACCTATTAATGTTTCTATTGGTTTGTGGCCTAATGGTTCTTTTAAATTGGTTCCTAGGGTATTATTTATTACTTCTGCTTGTTTTCCACTTTCATATCTTATTCCCATTGAATCATAAATTACTATTAATGAAAATATTAAAGAAATACTAAATAATGATGATGTTATACCATAATTTAAATATATTAATGTAGTAATACTTGCCACTAAAGCAGAATGGGTGCTTGGCATACCACCCATACCATCAAATAGTCTTGATATGTTTATTTTTTTATATTTGATTGTTTCTATAATTGTTTTAACTATTTGAGAAAGAATGGCAATAAAAAAAGGAATTATTATATATTTTAATGAATTCATAGATTCACCTCTAATATATTTTATTTAATTCCTTCTAATAATATTTTACTTTTTAAATATATTCCTGAATAACGATCATAGTAATCGTTAGTGAAATCATCGATTTCTTTTTTTATTTTTTCTGATATTTCTAATTTGGTTATTTTTGATACATCGACATAATATAGCATTCTTATTAAACTTATTGTTTTGGGAGATACTATTTTTTCATTCTTATAGCAATTAGAACATACATAACCCCCTAAATAGCTTGATATAGTTATTATATCAGTGGTATTACCGCATTCTACACATCTATCGATTACTGGTTTTATTCCAAGATAATCTAATAGTTTTAATTTTAGAATATTACTTATTACTAATGCATCATAACCTTCTTCTATTTTATTTAAACATGATATATATAATTCTAATATGTCTTTTCTGTTCTCATGTTTATATACTTGAGTAGCTAGTTCTGTTATATATGTTGCATATGATATTTTTTTTATATCTTTCTTTATGTTTCGATAATCATTACTTATACTGGCTTCTTTTAGCCTTGATAGTCCATTTTCTTTATATACAATATCAAATATTCCATAACATAATTTGTTTGTAGTGGCAAAGAATGGACTTTTAATTTTTTTTGCTCCTTTTGCTACTACTCCTACTATTCCATCAGTAGTAAATATATTTATTATTTTACTTGATTCTTCAATAGGATATTCACTTATTATAATGCCTTCTATTTTTTTGTACATATTATCCCTCTTTTTTACAAAGACTTTTATATTTTAAATAGTATTCTATTTTTCCTGTTTTTTTAAATAATAGCCAAAGATCTTCTTTATTCATTTTATCACCCTAATTATATATTGGGATTATCTACTATTATTTATTCAAAAAATCTTTGTATCCTATCATATTTAGAAATTTTTCTTTATCTCGCCACTTTGGTACTACTTTAACAAATAAATCTAAATATACTTTTTTATTGAAATAGGCTTCTATGTCTTTTCTGGCTCTAGTACCTATTTCTTTTATTTTACTACCATTTTTTCCTATTATTATTTTTTTCAGATTTTCTCTATCAACGATAATTGTGGCACCGATGGTCATCATTTTGTTATCTTCTGATAGTTCTTCTACTATACAAGTTACTGAATGTGGTATTTCTTCTTCAGTTAGGTCTAATACTTTTTCTCTTATGAATTCTGATATGATAAATGATGGTGAACTACTAGTAACAGTAGTATCATCAAAGTACTTTATATTATCTGGTAAATATTTTTTTAATACTTCAATTAGTCTATCTACGTTGTCTTTTTTTCTAGCAGATACAGGAATTATTTCTGTAAAGTTAAATAATTTTTGATATTCATCTATCTTTTTTAATATCTCTTCTCGCGGTAATTTATCTATCTTATTTATTACTAAGAATACTGGTTTATCTTCATCTAAGTTCTTTAAAATATCTATAACGAAGTTGTCTCCCTTACCTATTTTTTCTGTAATATCCACTACCATTACTACTATATCCACATCATTGATTGTAAAATAAGCTTGTTTGTTTAATACTTTTCCTAATTTATTCTGTGGTTTATGAATACCAGGTGTGTCTACAAAAACAATTTGAGTATCTTCATCATTATATATACCTTGAATCATGTTTCTTGTTGTCTGTGGTTTTTCTGAAGTGATAGCCACTTTTTTACCTAATATACTATTTAATAATGTACTTTTTCCAACGTTTGGTCTTCCTATAAAACTTACGAATCCGCTTTTCATATTAGTTCCCTTCTTTCCTTTTTTATTGTATCATATTAGAAATAAATAAACAAGAAAAAAGCATCTATTATTAGATGTTTTGAATTTAATTATTTAATTTAAATCAGAGCTTCCAAATGGATATGGGCACAATTCTCTTACTGTATATATTTCTTTTTCGCCATCATTACTATATAATATTACTTCACAGTCTTTATCAAAAAATTCATTTATTACTTGCCTGCAGATAAAGCAACTTGAAGCTATTCTACTACTGTCACACATAACATATAATTTGCTAAAATCTCCTTTTGTATATCCACTGGCAATAGCGGATGTAATGGCTACTCTTTCGGCACATATTGTTGCTCCATAAGAGGCATTTTCTACATTTACGCCACCGAAGCTTTTTCCATCTTTCATTAAGCATATTGATGCTACTCTAAATCCTGAATAAGGACTATAGCTATTTTTTAATAATCTTTTTAAACTTTCCTCCATATTATCCTCCTATGATATTTATTATTTTACTGCCAAATATTATAATGCCTATTATTAATGCAAATATGGACATTAGAAGTACTGCAAATGCAGATACATCTTTAGCTATCTTTGCTGTTTCATTATATTTATTGGTATATAAATCAACAGTTTTTTCAATTGCGGTATTTATTACTTCACTAGTTAATACTAATGCTATCATGATTAGAACTATAATATATTCTGTTTGAGATATTTTTAATATATATGATAAAATTAGAGTTATGATACCAATAATTATTTCACGCCTAAAATTTTCCTCATTTGTAATGACAAATTCTAAACCATTAATACAATCCATGAAACTAGTTAAAAAACTTCTTTTATCTTTTGATCTCGTAGGCATTTAATAGTTCCTCCTGTTTTCCAAACATTATTTTTTCATCACTTTCTTTCATGTGATCATATCCTAATAAATGCAGAAGGCCATGAGTTGCTAGAAAACATACTTCTCTTTCTTCTGAGTGATTATATTCTTTTGCCTGCTCATAAGCTACATCAATGGCTATGTATATGTCACCTAGTAATCTAAAATTATCATAAGTTATATCTTTATTGTCTTCTAGAGCAAATGATATAACATCTGTGACTCTATCAACGTTTCTATATTCTTTATTAATATTGTGTATCTCTTCATTACTCACAAATATTATATTAAATGAAGCGTTGGATAAATCCATTTTCTTCACGACAAATTCCATATATTCTTGTAATTTGTTTATTTCTTTTATTTCTTTATTTGTCTCATTAAATATTTCAAACATGATTATTACCCCCATATACTAAATATATTAATATTAAATGAATATACTATTATTAATACTAAAAAGATTATTATTAGTATATCTAATACTGTATCATTTCTAAAGATTTTTATTTTACTTCTTATAGCGTCTAGACCTATAAATACTAGAAATCCTACTATTCCTCCTATAACATTAAGAATAATATCATCTATATCAAAAACTCTTCCTATATAATATTGAACAGTTTCAATAGTCAATGAAGCTATTACTGTAAGTATTGTTATTACACTAAATTTTTTATTGTTAAGTAGATATGATGCTAAAAAACCATATGGGATAAATAATATTATATTTCCCATGACGTTACGCATAAATTTATGTGAACCTATGTCATATCTAAATATTTCTTTAAATGGTGTGAAATTAGATGTTCCATAATTACTATCTTGAAAGGTTACTACATGGAACAAACATAATAAATATATTATTGCTAAGAGATAAATTATCTCCTTATGTAATTGAAATTTTTTATGTTTTGTTATTAAATATGTTAATCTAAGACTAACTATTATTACTAGGATAATTATAAGCATTGGCCATACGTCTGGTAATACTTCCATAAATACATTTTTTATCACCACTAGTACCTCCTTTTCACCATATATTAATTATAACTTTTTTTTATTATTTTTTCAATATCATTAAAGAAAAAAATACCAGTATTGGTACTTAATTATCTAAATCATATTTATCTAAATCTTCTGCTATTTCTAGTTGAGATTTTATTATATTTTTTACTCTATTTTTATATACAGTAATATTTTTTCTTAGAATCATAGCTTCATGTTCGGTCTTTTCAGCTGTTAGAAGTGCCTCATGGACAATAGCATTAGCATTATTTCGTGCTTCTTCCACTATCATATTTGATTCTTCGCGAGCTAAAGATTTTATTCTATCTGCTGTTTTTTGAGCGGCTACAATAGCCTCTCCTAAATTAACTTCTTCTTTTTTGCTTTTCTGCAGTTGTTCTTCTAATGAAGAGATTTTCATCTGCATAAGAGCGTTATCACTATTTAATTTTTCTAATCTCTTAATAACGACGTCAATAAATCTATTTACTTCATCGACATTATATCCGTTATTAACGATAGTAAACCTCTTCATAAAAAGTCACCTTTCGCCTTCTACCATTCTAAGTCAATATCGTTTTTCTTTTTTCCTTTTTCTTCTTCTTCTGAAATAGTTCCTTCAACATTTACATTTTTAGGTGTGCATAAAAATATTCCTCCACCTATTTTTTGAAGGTCTCCACCAATTGCATATACAGTGCCACTTAAAAAATCTACTATTCTTTTAGCTTGATCGGGTGTTACTCTTTTCATGTTAACAACAACAGTATTTCTTTTCTTTAAATGGTCCGCTATTTGCTGACTTTCAGAATAAGCACGAGGTTCTAAAAGAATCATTTTACCACTATTAGGAACAGTAACATTCTCAGCATCGTAGTATTCATCTTCTGCTAGTTCGTCACTCATTACTTCCTCGCTTACGAATTTTTTTAGTTTGTTTAGTGCCATATATATCTCTCCTATTCTCTATAATTTTATCATACTTTTTTTTAAAATACAATATGTTTTTATTATTTTTTATAGATATTATATTTACATGTTAAATGCTAAATTTGTAAATATAATTGACTTATTTTATATTTAAATATATACTTAAAATAGAGGTGAGTGTATGGAAAGAAATGATTCTGATTTAGATAATGTATTTATTAATTTCGTTAATGAAAATGCTAGAACCAAAAGAATGGAAAATCAAGAATATTATGATCGAGCATGGAATAGTAGTAGTAAAGATACTACAAGTGTTCATGAATATGGTCATAGTAAAAAGAAGAAAAAAAATAGTGAATTTAAAAGAGCAATTGTAACACTACTTGTTGTTACTAATGTTCTTACTGCTGGAATAGCTACTATTGCTACTAAAGTTGTTACTAATAGTAATAATGTTGTAATAAATATAGCTAAAGATGAAAAACAGGGTATAAAAAAAGAAATTAAATATTATGAAGATTTAATGGGATTAGATGGTGATAAATCTAACAAAATAATTGAAACTTATGGTAATAATCCTGATACTGGTGAAAAATATGTTAACTTTAATTATGCTAATTTAACAAGGCATATTACCGAGGCTGCTAAAAAGTCAGAAACTGATATGCGTTGTGCTATTTTAGCGGCTACTAATGTAATTAATGCTCCATATAGAGAAGAAGTTTTTAATAAGGTATTTGGTTATATTGCTAAAAATAATCCTACCTTTGAATATTCTGATTTGTTAAAAGATGGGTTTAAAGGATATCTTAAAGAATTAGGTTATGATAATGTTAATGATGATATGATTAAAATGATTGAAGAATATCAAAAAGATGAAACTAATAACATTATTGATATGGCTGCAATATTGAAAAGTGTTGATGGTAGAGGTATTAGAAAATGAATGAAGAAAAAGAATATAATGTAATTACTTTAGAAAATGGTATTGAGTATACTGAAATTGATAGGATTAATTTTAATAATAATTGCTATGTTGTTTTATCTAATCTTGATGATCCTAGTGACTTTTGTATTAGAAGGCTCATTAATGATAATAATCAAGAATATATAGTTGGGCTTGAAAATAGAGAAGAATTTAATAATGTTTTGAAATTATTTAATGATAAGTATAATAGTTAAGTTTAATACTTGACTATTTTTTTATTATATAAAAAAAAGAAGTATTTTTACTTCTTTAATAGTTCTTTTCTAGATAGATTTAGTTTGCCTTTTTTGTCATATCCTGTAGCTATTGCTATTACTTCATCTCCTACTTTGAACATATCGCTTGGTTTTTCTACTCTCTTTGTATCTAATTGTGATACATGAATAAGTCCTTCACAACCAGGCCATAATTCTACGAAGATACCGAAGTCTTCTACATCTACTACTTTTGTTGTATACACCTTTCCTATTTCTACTTCTCTAGCTATATTTTTTATTCTTTCAGCTGTTTTATTTATTATATCTCTATCTGTATGATATATAATTACTCTTCCATCATCTTCTAAATCTACTTTAACAGCGTTTATGTCATTTACTGTGTTTACACCACTACACTCTAATATTATCTTAGTAATCATTTCTCCGCCACGACCGATAACATCTTTAATCTTATCTGGATTTATCATAAATGTTTCTGTCTTAGGAGCATACTTAGATACATCCTCTCTTGGTTTTTCTATTTGTTTTGTAATTACATCTAATATTTCTAGTCTAGCTTTTTTTGCTTGAGCTAAAGCTTCTTTTAATATATCTCTATTTATTCCATCTATTTTAATATCCATTTGAAGAGCAGTAATACCATCTTTTGTTCCTGCTACTTTGAAGTCCATATCTCCTAGATGATCTTCCATTCCTTGAATATCAGTAAGTATTGTATATTCATCTTCATGTGTTATTAATCCCATAGCTATTCCTGCTACTGGTTTTTTTATTGGTACACCAGCGGCCATTAGGGCCATTGTTCCGGCACATATTGTGGCTTGAGATGATGAACCATTACTTTCTAGAATTTCACTTACTACTCTTATGGTATATGGAAATTCTTCTTCAGAAGGTATTACGTAAGATAAGGCTCTTTCTCCTAAGGCACCATGGCCTATTTCTCTTCTACCAGGAGCACCATATCTTCCTGTTTCTCCTACTGAAAATGCTGGGAAATTATAATGTAGCATAAATCTTTTGGCATCTTCAATACCTAGACCATCTAATATTTGATGTTCTCCTAAAGCTCCTAAGGTTACTGTAGCTAAAGACTGAGTTTCTCCTCTTGTAAATAAAGCACTACCATGACATCTTGGAAGAAGATCTATATCGGTAGATAATGGTCTTATTTCATCCATGGCACGTCCATCGGCTCTTTTCTTTTCTTTTACGACAATATTTCTAAATAATTCATATTCTATACCATGGAATATTAGTGCTACTTTTGTTAGTAGTTCTTTTAACTGTTCTGGTTTCATATTATCTTCGTTTTCAGTTTTATATTTCTCTACTACTTCTTCCTCTAGGCTATCAATAGTATTATATTTTTCTAGTTTATCTTTAATTCTTAAAGCTTTATCTAATCTTTCTCTAACAATACTATCTACTTCGTTTCTTAACTTTTCAGTAATTTCTAATTTGTCATATTCCATCTTTTCTTCGCCAATAGATGCGATTACTTCTTCTTCGAAAGCAATTAGTTTTTTTATAGCTTCGTGACCAAATAATAGAGCCTCTAACATATCATCTTCACTTGCTTCTCTCGCACCAGCTTCAACCATGTTAATAGCATCTTTTGTTCCTGCTACGGTAAGATCAATATCTGACATTTCGGCTTCAGCAACTGTTGGGTTTATAATAAATTTACCACCCACTCTACCTACTTTAACTGCTGCTACTGGGCCATTAAATGGTATCTTACTAATACAGGTTGCTAATGATGATCCAAATAATGCTGTAAGTTCTGGTGAATTATCTTGATCTACTGATAACACTGTGTTTACTATTTGGACTTCATTCTTAAAATCCTCAGGAAACAAAGGTCTAAGAGGTCTATCAATCATACGAGCCGCAAGTGTCGCAGCATCAGTAGGTCTACCTTCTCTCTTAATAAATCCTCCAGGTATCTTACCTACAGAATATAACTTTTCTTGGTATAAAACCATAAGTGGAAAGAAATCAGACAATAGATTAGCACTCTTACTAACAACAGCGGTACTAAGTACTACAGTATCTCCATATCTAACAAGAACAGCCCCATCAGCTTGTTTAGCAACTTGTCCATGTTCTACTACTATCTTTCTTCCATAAAAATCTAACTCAAATACTTTCTTATCCATATCTCTACTCCTTTTCTTTTACTTGATTCTTATAATCATTAATTTTTTTAAGTATTCTTCTTTTACTCATATTTTGTTTTTCAACAGATATAATATCACTAAAAGGTATAAATGGACCATTAATAAATAGACATCCTATTTCATTTTCACAACTTGTTAAAGCACCAAAAACTTTATATTTTTTCCCAGTCAATAAATCAATATACCTATTATTTTTTGTAGGTTTAACTATCGTTTGTCTAATAGCCTCATGATAGTAAGCAGTTTCTCCATTTCTTCTATACTCTTTTTTAGTTATCATACTTATATTAGCAAAATACAAATCATTTATATTCATAAAAACCTCCTATAAATATAAAGACACTCAAAAAAGAGTGCCTACTTTATTATTTATTATTTTCTTAAGCCTAGTTTTGCAACTACATCTCTATATCTCTTAACATCTGTTTTTATTAAGTAGTTAAGTAAACTTCTTCTTTTTCCAACTTTCATTAAAAGTCCTCTTTTAGAAGCTTTATCTTGTTTGTTGTTTTTTAGATGTTCTGTAAGAGCATTAATTTCTTTTGTAAGAATTGCTATTTGTACTTCAGGAGATCCTGTATCTTTTGCATCTCTAGCAAATTCTTTAATTAACTTAGCTTTTTCATTTTTATTTAATGCCATTTTTTATTTCCTCCTTATCTTATTTTCACCTTTAACCTAGTTATGGTAAGAGGTACCGATAACAAAGTTCAAGGAACATATTAATAATACACTATATTTTACTTTTTGTAAAGTGTTTTATAACTTTTACTTTAAATATTTATTTATTTTATTCTTTATTAATTCTTTTTTAGAACTTTTTATTAGATAACCTGCAAAGCCTTCTTCTATATATTCATCATCATAGTCATATTTATTTGTTTTGGTAAGTAATATTACTTTAGTATTAAATCCCGCTATTTGTTTTAGCTTTCTCATTACTTCATGGCCATCTAATGGTGACATTTCTTCATCTAATAATATTAAATCATACTTTTCTTTATTTCTGATTTTGTCTAGTCCTTCTTTACCTAATTTAACACTAACTATTTCTATATTAGTATTATTAAGAATCTTTTTGATTAGTTTTTCACTATTTTCATTATCATCTATTAGTAATATTTTTTTCTTATCTATCATATCTTCATATTTATCTAAATCATCTTGTTCTTCTACATATTTTTGGTCTAATACTATTTTCATAGTGGTACCATTATTATAAATACTATTTGGTATGATAGCTCCATTCATTAAGGTTATTAATCTTTTAGCATTATATAAGTTATTACTTATATTATCCCTTTCATCTTTTTGATTAGTTTTTATAAATGATTTATTTAACTCTTCCGCTGTCATACCTTTTCCTGAGTCTTCAATAGTTATTATTAGTCTTACGATATTATTTTTTATTATTGTATTAACATCAAATTCAATATAACCTTTTTCTGTATATTTAATACTATTATCTAATAATATAGTTAATACTTTTTTTAAGCTTACGCTATCACCATATAGATATTCTGGTAAGTCACTTGCTATATTGGTTATGAACTTTAATTCTTTAGCATTAGCTTTATTTTTGTATCTTTGATTTATTTCTTTTAGTAATATTTTTATATTATATTTACTATTATATACTTTTATACCTGCACTATCGATATTTGATATATCAAATACTTCATTAGTCATAGTAGTAAATTTAGCAGCATTTCCTTTTATATCTCTTGCGGAGTCATTTATGACTTCCATATTTACTTTTTTATTATCTGTTTCATCTAATATATTATCTGCTGAAGTATTTATATCTTTTGCTATACTTCTTATATTACTTGTCATGTTGTATAAGAACATAGTTTTTTCTTCATTGGCATTGTCACTGATTTCTTTGGCTCTGTGTATTTCTTCGATTGTTTTTATATCAGGATTTTCTATGGTGTGATACATAATAAATGCAATAAAAATAAGAGCAGGGTTTATTATATAGTTTAAAGCGGGGTTTATTATTTGGACTATTAAAATTATACTACCAAATAGTATTAATAAATACAAAGGAATATATTTTTTATTTTTTAAATGTTTATAATTTGATATTAAAGCACACAATTGAATTATAAATCCAATACCAAACATAGTATATGTAAATAGAATAGCCGGTCCTGTGGATACTGCTCCTCCTCTAGAAGTGATACTTACTTTTATTGGCAAGATTAATATTAATATTACACTTATTATACTTATTATATCAAATATTTTATTATATTTTTTTACATTACTATTATTTTTTAGTGATATATAGGTAGTATAAAATGTTAATATGTATATCCAAAACATAAGGCTTATTAAATATAGTTTATTGAATATTGAAATTATCATTTCATCATATGGAAGTATTGGGCTTACAATAAGTCCTAAAAACAAACCACTTATAGATATAAATATGTTAGCTATTAAAAATTTCTTGTACAATTCATCTTCAACTTGTTTCAATCTTTTTTTACTGAAAAAGATTATGCTCGTTGCCAAAATTAGCAACAATGCATAAATATTTATTAGCATAAAGCCCTGTATGTTTTGCATAGATATCACCCTTTATATTACCTTTATTTTTTTATTCTTATTTTTGATTTTTTTGTATCTTTATATATTTCAATGTGATCGACGGTTAAGTTAGTTTCGCTTACATCAACATTAATTTCACTACCATCTAGTGGTTCATTTTTTAATGCATTAAAGTCTACTTTACTATTTTTAGTAAGTGGCATGTTTTCTCTTATTTTAAACTTAGCTGGTATTTGTCTTGATGACATAGTTGAGTCCCCAATGATATTATTATAAACAATATCTTTTATTACTTCTATTTTTTCTTCTTCACTTATATCATTATTTTTTAGGACTAAATGACACATAGGCATAATTCCTCTTTGCCTGTCATCAAAATATTCTACTAGTTTTGCATATTTTACTTTGTCATTTTTTTCAATTATGCTTTCTATTTCATAAGGTTTTATTTTATAACCATCGAATCTAGTAAATGATCTGTCTTTTCTGGCTTCGTGATAGAACACTCCATTTTTGTCCATTTGTACTAGATCTCTAGTTCTTATATAGCTTCTACCATCCATTTCATATCTAGGAACAATGATATCACCATGAAGTATTCCTCTTGTTACTGCATCTGAAGAAACTACAAGTTCTCCTTCTAAACGTTCTTTTCCTTCTTCAAATTTTAATGGTACTAATTTATCTTCAACATTTGGATCTACTATTGAATAAATTGTATTAGGTAGTGGTATTCCTATTGAACCAAGCTGATTATATTCATCTTGGGCATATGAGCCACATCCAAGAAATTCACTCATACCATGTCCTTTTTCTACTTCGGCACTACTTCCATGTTGTTTAAGCCATTTATTTACTCTTTCTTCATCTTGTGGTGAAAGTGAATCACCGCCATAAATTATAGTATGAATGCACGATAAATCTTCATTAGTCAAATAACTATAATCAGGAAGAGCCGCTAACCATGCTGGTGTTCCCATAATTATATTTGGATGATATTTTTTTATTAAATATCCAAATTCATTTATTTCAAATTCTGGTACATCAATATTGTTTGCACAACTAGCTATATTAAGCAAGTAATTATCATAGGCTCCAAAAGGAGCAAAGTATGGAAGCACATGAAGTGCATTATCTCCTTTAGTGAAACTTACATTACCTTTGATTAATTGTTGTAATGTTGATATGCCATTTTTATTACTGGCAGTTATTGGTTTTGGTCTTGCACCACTAGTACCTGAAGTATGGCCTATATATGTGATTGTTTCAGCATCTGTATCAGTTATATAACTAGTATATCTACATTCTCTTATTAAATCACTATATCTTGATACTTTTAAAATTGAACTTGCAATTGCTTCTTTAAGTAATTTTTCTTCTTTTTGCATATTGCTCATTCTAGCATATAGAACTTCATATGATTTTAGTTTTTTTACACTTAAATTATTATTTCTAATATTTTTTAATTCATTATATTTAAGTGCATCTTTTAAATAATTTATCTTTCCTGATAAGTTCATTGAATCACTTGCGGATATTATCACTATGTTTTCTATACCTAATTCTTTTAACTCTTTCTCTATTGGTTTTAACATAGCAAGATAGCATTTATCTAGAGCTACTATATACTTTGCTCTTTCGTATTTTATAACTTCTAGTACTTTTTGAGCATTTGCCATTATATCCATACTATCTGGTCTTGGATCTATGAAATCCGCTACAGCACCTATATTGGCACAGCCTAACCATATTTGAGCAGATTCTGGTATATTTGGCAGCATATTCATTACTATTTCGCCTTTCTTTACACCTAATGATGTTAGAACTTTTGAGGCTGTAGATGCCTTATCAAATAGTTCATCCAATGTCATATTTTTTCCATAATAACTATGAGCAAGTAATGATTCATTTCCTTTTGTTTTCATTTTTAAATACTCAGTTATATTAGTTTTTGGATCCTCGATATTAACTATTTTTTCATCATAATACTTCATCCACGGTTTATCTATGTGTGGATATCCTGTTTCTTTATTCATATTTGATTCCCCCAAATCGATTTTATTTTACCATAAAAAGATTTATTTTTCAACAATAATGATTAAAAATAAGATAAGTCTATATTATGACTTACCTTATTTTTTTATTTTTCTCTTGTTAATATTTTATGTTTTTCATTATTGGTATAATATTCATTAAATTCTAATGTAACTAATTACTATTAAAGTGTTTTCTTCTATCATTATCTGAGAATAGTACATCTAGTGAACTATCTTTTCTAAGGTTATTCATAGACTATCCTATTAGTAGCTATCTTACATCATCTACTTTATTAGATCTACCTGATTTATTGAGGCCTACTATACTATTTATATTTTACTAAATTTAATCAATAGGCCTTTATTTATTTTAAAGGTATATTTTCACATCATGTTTCTTTATTTTATCGAATTTTATAATAAAAAATAGTTAATTTATGTGATTTGTATATTTATTGCTATGAACATAAGAAAAGCACTCTATGTGTTAGAGTACAATTTTATTTTAAATTAAATCTATAAACATTTTCTGTTATATCAACTCCATGTAATGTACAACACTCAGAATCAACAACCATTCCACCCATTTTGTGATAAAACTCCTCAGCAGTATTTCCTTTTAAACATCTGATTATAATATCATTACAACCTTCCTTTTTAAATAGATTAAAACAATACTTAATTAGTTTTGAACCATAACCTTTCTTTTGATTATCTTTTTCTATATAAATGGAATATATTTCTTTGAAACCTTTATATTTATCACCACGAGCATCACCATAACAAATAAATGCTTTTATCATATTATCTTCTTCTAAAACAATATAATTAGATGAATTATTAATTATTGATTCTTTAATTTTTTGAACTCTTATGTTGTACTCACTTTCTTGTTTATCAAATATTTCTACTGGAAAAACATTATTATAAGTTGTTCGCCATGAGTTTAAATGGATTCTTGTTATTCTTTCAGCATCAGCTGCATTAGCATTTCTTATCATTTTATTAATTTCCTCTCTTTCACTTTGCCAAAAAGGTAATCTTTTGTATTTTCATTTGCTATTTTGTCAACAATTGATTTATCAAGTAAATCTAAAATTTTTATATTTTCTCCATATTCGTCATATAGTTTGTTTGCTAGATTATTATTTAAATAGCCACAGTTTACCCATGGAAAGTCAGTACCGAATATAACCTTATCTCCAAAGTTACTATACAAAAAATTAACGAATTCAATGATATTACTATAGTCAAAGTTGTAAACTTTGTCATTTTTTTTGTTATATTGTTCTTTGAGATATGAGGTTAATTTTTTTAATGGAGATATATCGATCCAAATATTGCTATAATAATTTAATCTTTCAATAAACTTTTTTTCCATTCTTCCAATATGTGCTACACAAAATCTAATATCAGAAAGTTCCTCGAAAACAGGAAAAAAACTAGAAGGAAGACTAAAATCATCAAAAGATGAATGAATTGTAACTGGTTTTTTATTTTCTGAAATAAATCTCATAAGTGTATCATTATTTATTATACTTAATAAAGATTTCTGATCTGAAGATGGATGAATTTTAAAGCCATAAATATTATATTTTTCTTCCAATGTATGTATGTGCTGAATTTGCTCTTCAATTTTAGAATCTAAACTAATAATAACAAATGGTAATATTTTGTTTTTTCCATAGATTTCTGTTTCTTTAAGTAACCTTAAGTTTTCATAATAATAAGGACAACTTTCATATTTTTTTATTACTTCGCGTATCTCCTTATCAATAATTGGACTATTTGCTGTATTTATATTTGATACAACAGGAAAAGTAACCGCATATCCTATATTATTCTTTTCCATATTTAATATAAGTTCCGTAACATTACAGCAATATGGAAATGCTTCTAAATAATAATTAGTATAGTTGATACCACAAGCATGAGTATGTGAATCTATCAAACTATTTCCTATTTCTTCTCTACTTATTTTTGATGTAATCGACACAGGCATCATCTCCTTCTAAGAAATTCCCAGTTCTTGCATAAGCACGAGCACGGCACCCTCCGCAAATGTATTTATTATAACAACTTGAACATCTTCCTTCTAACAAATCTCTATTCTTTAATTTTTTTATTATTTCACTATTCATACACTCTAATAATGTTTTATTATTCAAATTTCCAATAGATAGCCTTAATCTAGCGCATGGATAAACATTCAAAAAAGAGTCTATACAAATTGCACTTGTGCCAGCACTACATCCAACAAAAAAGGAATTATTAAAATATTTTCTATCATCAATATCACAAAACCTTATTGGATCACTGCAGTCAATTTTATTATTTTTTACATATTGCTTAAGCCATTTCATTTCTTCATCGCTAATAACATCGATATTTGTTCCTCTTCCACAAGGAGTAACTACTTCCAATGCAAACTTTACATTGAGTGATTTGCTTAAATCATTAACATACAATATATCATGAAAATTATATTTATTTACTGCCATCATGATAACAAAATTAGATAATTTTTGATTATATTTTTTTATGAAATTTATGCTCTTGTTATAATTACTATTTCCACGGATATAATCGTGTCGTTCTTCACATCCATCTATGCTAACTTGTATCAAATCAAACAATTCTAAAACTCTATAATTACTAATATTATCTAAGGTGCCATTAGTGGTAAGTGCTAAAAATGGAATATTATATTTTTTAACAATTTTTGAATATTCGTATATTTTGTCGCCAACAATTAATGGTTCTCCTCCAGAGATAACTATTTTTGTACACCCTAAATCATATAATTGTTTCACAATGCTTTCAAACTCAGACAATTCCATGATCTTCTTTTTATCAAAATGTCCATAACAATGCTTACACTTTAAGTTACAACTATTTGTAATTTCTATTACTGCTAATTCTATTCTCATACCAATTCTATTAATTCCTGCCTTAATAAATCATTTATGAAATCTACAACAACATTTTCTATATCTTGTCTATCATTTAATTTATAATCATCTAATAGCATAATATCATCAATTATATCGTTGATAGTTTTAATTCCCAGACATCTCTCCCAAATGTAAGTTTCCATCTCTTCTAATACAACAACGCAATGCTCTCCTTGTAAAATTGTGTTATTATCTTCTTTTCTCTGTACCAACTTTACATTTTTGAAACGATGATACATCATCTGTTTTGGCTTTTTAGCCAACAATATGGATCTTTGCATAAATAATCTCCTTTCAATATATAAGCCATTCCTCTGCATCCACCAGCACAATCCTTTTTATATTTACATTCTTTGCATTCCCCTTTTAATAAGTTTACATCATTAATATCATCAAATATATTATTTTTCCATATTTCTTCTATTGTTTGTTCATAAATATTACCAACCTTAATATCCATTAATGCACAAGGAATTGCATCACCATTTGATTTGATTGTTAAGCATAGCTTTCCTACTAAACATGGACAATGTTTTTCTTCGGAAATTGCCATCAAAGGTGAATCTATAACTATTTCTAAATTAAATTTTTGACCAAGATATTTATGATTTTGTACAATATATTTCCATTGTTCTGGCAATAACATCTTTAAATCGCTATCAAGACCTCTTCCCACTGTAACATAAGGCATTAAACGTAATTTTTCTACACCGAGTTTTTTAGCCTCTACAATTATTTTTTCTAAATAATCAAAGTTATTTTGATGTAAAACAGTTACCAATGTTACAGGAACATTTTCTTTTACTGCTAGCTTAATATTCTTTTTAACAATTTCAAACTTATGTTTTCCTCTAATTATTGAATAAGTATCTTCATTGTATCCATCAAAACTTATTCTTAGGTTAACATTGCATCTCTTAAATAATTCTATTATTTCACTATTTACTAGGTAACCATTAGAAGCAACGCTTAAATTCATATTGTTATTATATGCATACTCTATAATTTCTTTGATATCTGGATGTACTAATGGTTCTCCTCCGCTTATATCTAAACATACTAACCCCTTTGAATGCATATAGTCTATTATTTCTTTTATTTTGCTTAATGGTAATTCAACATTGCTTATGTTATTTGAATCATTAATACAATGCTTACAATTAAAATTACATCTATTAGTTATTTCTAAACCAATTTGTGATGGATACTTAAACCTATAATTCATCTTGACATCTCCCATCTATTAAATGATAATCTCTTGCTTTTAAATATGCATTTCCACGGCATCCACCTTTACATTTATTTTTTTTAGAACAAGAGTTACACTTTTGTAAAAATATTCTAGGTGATCTAAATTCTTCTAAAACTGGTGAATTATTCCAAATATCTTTCAATGTTCTATTTTTAATTGAACCACTACTAACATCTTTATTTCCTAAAAACATTACACATGGATACACATTATAATCAGCGCCTATAACACATGTAGTTACTCCAGCCATGCAATTAATATTTTCTATTTGCTGATTTTGCTCACTATCTAAAAGTTTATTGCCTAATTCATCTTTCATTTTATTTAGAACTCTATCATATGTATCATCATCAATATATAATTCAGTATTAAATAATGCTTTTCCTAATGGTTTTATTTTCATAAGTTTTACTGATAAATTATTATTCTTCGCATATTCAATAAAATTATCAATATCTTTTACATTCAATGATGTTAATAAGTATCCAACATGAATATCAATACTATTTCTTATACAGTTATCTATTGCGGCAATTGCCTTTGTATAAGTGTTTCTAGCAGATTTTATGTATCCATCTGTATCGTCATTCATACCTGCTAATGTTATAAATACAGAATTAACATTATTTTCTTTTAATAATTTTGCCATTCTTTTATCAAGAAGAGAACCATTTGTAGTCAAATTCCAAACAATATTATACTCATTTAATAGTTTTATTATATCTTCAAAATGGGGATGAAGTGTTGGTTCACCACCTGAAATATTCACATTAAAAATATTATTTTTATATAATTCTAAAATTATTTTTTTTACATCATCATAGTCAATATATTCCTTTTTATTAAGCATACCATTACGACAATAAAGGCAATTATAATTGCATGAATTTGTTAAATCTATTTCAACTGCTAATGGAAATTTAAACATCTTACACCTCCAGTTTAATCAATTTAAAGATGAAATTAATCATCTTAATTTTAACTTCCTGAACTAACATTTAATGAGCAGGCAGCATAAGTAATAACCTTTACCTTTAACACTAACTTTTTCACATTCATCACCTCCTTTAATTATTACTTATTTTTTTATTAAAGCAATATTTATTGCAATGTCCGTCTCTAAATATTGGACATCCGCCAAAACATATACCTATTTTATCACATTCATAATACTTTTCAAAGTTATCTTTAATATTTAATTCAAAAAGCTCTTCAAAAGAGTAATCTATTATATTCCTATAACTAGATTTAGACTTGCCACAAAGTCTTGCATTTCCTTTGTAATCAACACATAGTAGGCAAAATAAAGCGGGACAAATACCAATTAGATTTTTATATTTTGCACCTGAACAAGGCAAATCATAAATTATATTCATTGGATGTTTCTCTTTAGCACAACTTATTTTTTTTGATGCTTTCCAATAATTATCATAAGTTAAATTATTATCTATAGAAATATTATAAATAAAATCATCACCATCAATCAAACTAGTAATTTCTTTTAAATTATTATTATTAATAATCAGCATAAAGACAACTTCATTGTATTTTGTTTTAAATTCTTTATATATTTTTGATATATCTTTATAAGTGTTATTTCCTATGTTTACTTTAAATCTAAATTGATTAACAATTGGTTTAAAATCATAAAAGTTAGTCAATTTACTAGTAACATTTATTGTTAGGGAAACTGTTTTTCCATTTTTTTTAAATCTACTTATTAAATTGATTAATTTATCCTTATCGAAATTATGTGAATTAATAACAATTGAAATCATATCTATATTATCTAGTTGTGAAAAAATAATATCTTCCAATTCATGATTAAATCTTTCTTTACTATTATTATATAATATTTCTAACATATTTAACTTTCTATATTTTAAAATATCATCTTTCAGCATATATTTATACTCCTTTTACTTTCTACTTTCTAAACTCTCTTATCCTCTTCTTTGCCTTAGTTGTAACTGCCTTAGTAATCCATTCCTCTCTTGGGCCAAATGATAACTCATCACTAATAATTCTTACTCTATCATTATTTTTAAGAACATAACTAACATCTTTATAATCATCATTAACAATAGCTCCTACCATAGTATTACCAATATCAGAGTCTAAGTTAAAAGCATAATCTATTATTGTTGATCCTTTAGGTAATTCTACTCTATTTCCATTAATCCCATAAATATATACTTTATCCGAAAATAGCTCATTCTTTATTTGATTAACAAACTCTTGATTATCTGCAAATACTGAATTAATTTCTAATAATGAACTAAAGAATTGATATTTATTTTTTAAATCTTCTTGCATTATCTTTCTAGCTTCACCTTTATTTATATCAAAGTATGCAGTAAGTCCAAAAGAGGCAATCTTATCCATATCAAATGTTCTAATTTGCGTTTGAATAAGTCTTCCTTCGGGGCCAAATACAGTTGTATGAAGACTACTATACATATTAGTTTTAGGATTATATATATAATCTTTAAACTTACTATTTATAGGATGATATAGACTATGTACATATCTTAACCCCCTGTAACAATCATCTATTTCTTCTACCATTATTTTAAGAGAAAATAAATCATGTATATCAGATAATTTTTCTCCTTCGTGTAATCTTTTATATATACCATATATATTCTTAGTTCTAACTTTTATTTCATTAGGAATATTATTATCTTTTAAAATATTTTCTATTTTATATTTCATCTCTAATAAAAGATCTTTATTTTCTTCTTCTAATCTTTTATTTTTATCAAGTAAACTCATATAAATATCTGGTTTTAAATATCTAAAAGATAAGTCTTCTAATTCACTTTTTATTCGATATGCTCCGATGTAATAAGCAAGTGGTACAAATATATCCATTGTCTCTAATGAATTTTCTTTTTGTTTAAACTCTGTTTTATATTCTAATGTTCTCATATTATGAAGTCTATCTGCTAGTTTAATAATAATTATTCTAACATCCTCTGTAATACTAGTGATTATTTTTCTTGTGTTAGCATAGTTTTGATCTTGTTTAGTAGAAAAATTAAGTTTACTTATCTTTGTTACGCCATCTACTAAAGAGGCTATCTCAGGATTAAAATCATGTGAAATATCTTCTTTAGTAACATGAGTATCTTCTAAGGTATCGTGTAGTAGTCCAGCACATAATGTATCTCGATCGGCATGCATTTCCGCTAAGATATAGGCAACATTAAGAGGATGAATTATATATGGTTCGCCGCTTTGTCTCCTCTGCCCTGAATGAAGATTGTCGGCATAATAATATGCTCTTTTAATAATTTCTACTTCATCAGGATTATAGCTTTTAACTAAATTAAGTAAATCTTCAATAGTAAGTTTATTCATTTTATTTCACCTCCATAATATAGCAAAAGAGCGGCACCCGGCGGACGACCCCAATATTAGTCGCACGCAGAGTACTGCTCTTTAGTCATAACAATATTTTTAATTTTGTAGCAGCAGAAAAATATGTCAGCTAAATAGTTTCTAACATTATTAAGTATAGAATTAATATTTAACATAACATACTTTGTCATAATGCTCACTCCCCGTTTTTTAGTAATTTAGATTAATTCTATAACTTTTTAGAATGCTTGTCAACCTTTTTTTGACATTTTTTGTCAAAATATAACAAAAAATTAATTGGATAAAACTTCACAAACATTCTAAAAATTAAACCATAAACACTACAAGTAATATACTACTACTAAAATGATGTATTGACAAATATTAATTTTTTATATGCCATATAAATATAATTTATACATAAAAAGATATAGTAAATTATTCACTATACCTTATCACCTTTTTTTAATCTTGTTAACTTTTATTTACTACCCAAATTCAAGTATTCTTCTCTCGTTATCTCGTAGCAGTAACAATCTACTTCTTCAGTTAAAATAGTATACTTAACTTTTTTAATTTTACCAGTTCTATGAAAGCCTAATTTTTCTATTACATTCCAGGATGCTATGTTATCAGTAGCAACACAAGTTTCTATTTTATCAATTTGCACTTCTTTAAACATATAATCAAGTGCTGCTTTAGCAACCTCACTACCATATCCCATACCATGATAATTAGAATCTAAAAACCAACCAACAGCTCTTATATTATCACTATTTTCATTACCAAATTCATCATGACTTTTTTGACAACTAGCCTGACCAATACATTTATTTTCTGATTTTAATATTATCGACCACTGAAATACATCTTCATTATTTGCTTTTTTTAATTTTTTATATTGCCATACTTTTTCCTTTTCCCAATCATAATTAAATTTTCCTACAAGATAATGCTCTGCTACTCTCTCATCACATAGAATAGTCCAAATAATTTTTAAATCTTCTTCTTTAGTAGGTCTTAAAATTAACCTATCTGTTTCTAATACTCTTGATCCTAAATATTTCATTTTACTACCTCTTTTCTTTATTTATTAATTTTTTATTTTGACAGCATTATCTATTATTTTCAGTTACTGTTATCACTTGCATATTGCCATCTTCAAATAATAGATATTCTTTATCTCCTATTAATTATATATCATTACTATCTATAAAGATAGTATCTTCTTCAGGTAAATAAATTACTCTTCTTCATATAGAATACTTTTTTAAATAATTTACATTATTTTCTGTTTTAATAATATTATCATTATAGTGACAAAGTAATGAATATCCAGATAAAACATCAAAACTACTTGTATCTTTTAAACCAATAATACTATTATCATCTTCATATAAATATGTAGTAGCGGTCTTTTTGCCTTCTAGTACAAGTTCAACTAATTGATTAGTATTAATACCAAATGTCCATCTTTCTAATTAGTTATTATCTACTATTTCTTTCATATTTTCCTTCTTTTCCACTTCAGCCTTTAGTCTTCCGTGGTATGATAGAGCCTATATAATAGTCTCTATCATAATATTTTATTCCATTATATCATTCTCTATAAAATAATGTTTACCTACAAAATCTATATCATTATCTTTTATTCTAATAAATGATTCATTAGGTAATCCTACTATTCTAGTATATTTGCTAACTTCAAATACTTCATCCATATATTCTTTATTATCAATATCAAAGTGAGGATATATATTTAAATTAATAAAACCTAATCCTTGATAATCTACTAATTCATAGTTTTTAAAATCATCTTTATATATTACTCTATCTGTTTGATTCATAGCACCTGCACTAGTACCAATAGTAATACCATCTCTATTCCTTAATATATTAAATAAATTATATTCTATAATAGATTTCATTTCTAACTGTGGACTACCACCCATTAAATAAACTATATCTGTTTTTTCTATATATTTATAAGCTTCTTCTTTAGATACCCTATTATCTATTAAATATACTTCTTTAAAATTAATATCTATATTTTTAAATACATTAACAATTTCTTTTACCTGAGTATCATTTCTTTCATATTCATCAAATAAACTAGCTATAAAAGTAATAGACATATCATTCTTTATATCTTCTTTTATATATTTCTTTTGATTATTATTAAACCCTTTATCCCTATCTATTCTACTAAACATATAATTAATTTTCATAATTATCTCCTTTAAAGTAGTCTTCTTTAGTAATGGAATAATAGATCAGATTGGCCTCCTTTTTAGTAACTTTATTAAGTACTCTTTTTCTCATTATACCTTCATATTTCATTCCTGCTTTTTCCATTACTTTTCCACTGGCGGGATTTGCATCTATATGATCAGCATAAATTGTTTCTACTTCTACTTCTTCAAAAAAGAATTTTATTACTCTTTTTAATGATTCTGTAGCTAGGCCTTTACCCCACCATTTTCTTCCATAACAATATCCTATTTCTACAGTATTATTTTTTATATCAATATCTACTGCTCCAATTGTACCAATGGGAGTATTATCTTCTTTTGATACTACTATCCAGTTATAAAAATTATCTTTTGTATATTCTTCTTCTAGGTATTTAAGATAACTTACGGCATTTTCTTCTTTTTCATAAGCATCCCAAGATAGATACTTAGTTACTTCTTTATCACTAGCCCAATTATTAAACATATCTTTAGAATCATTAATACTTGCTTTTCTAAATAGAAGTCTATTTGTTTCTAATTCTATTGTTCCTATGTTCTTCATATAAATCATCTCCTTTTCTTTCTTCAATTTTGCCATCTTCTACTACAAAATAATTATTAATATAATATATTTCATTATCTTTTATTACTATACAAGAATCATTAGGTAAGCCTATTATTCTATGTTTATAAGAACTATTAACTATTTCATTTACTTGCTTTCTATTATTAATATCAAAATGAGGATCAATAGTTATATCAGTAAAACCTAAGCCTTCATAGAAGAATGTCTTATCATAATCATCATCTTTAGAGTAATACCCTATCTTACCTAAGTTCATACTACCCGCAGAAAATCCAAGTAATATTTTATCTTTAAATAATTCTTTATAATCTATTCTTTTTATTATATCTAGTTGTATTAAAGGATTACCTCCAAATAAATATATAATATCTACTTTCTTTATTATATTTGTCATATCGTTAATAGAAGTCCTTCTATCTATTAAATAGAAATTTTTAATACTATTAAACATATTTCTTATCCCCATTTTATCACTAGTACCATCTATTAAAGTATCATTCTTACTATAATCATCTTTAGCACATATAATAGCCATACTATTATATCTATCTAATTCTTTATTTATAATTTCTTTTATTCTAGAATTAAAGCCTTTTACTTTATCACAACCACTAAATAATATTATCATAACATCACCTATCTTTTTCTAATTTTACATTTGTTTAAGACTATTAATGGTATCTTCATCTCATCTTCAGTAAAACCCGCATGAGTTGACTTATGAATATGACCTACATTCTTATATTTAAAATATTTATTACTATAAGCTAGAGCAAAATAATCTCCTAGTGAATCTCTGAAATATTTATGTTCAGTACCATTACCTAATAATCCACTATTAAGAATTTCTTCTTTAGTCATTAATACAAAGTAATTACTAAAGTATTTATTAAATAGATAAATAAATTCTTTCTCTCTGCCCTTTTTTATTTTAAAACTACATAGTCTTCCTTCAAAAGATGTATCTCCATCAAGTGTATCGAATATATCTTTATAATCTTCTAAGATAATAGTATCACAATTAATATGGCCATGGTCTGCTACTACAATAAGTAATGTATCATCAGATATAGAATTATATAATTCTTCTGCTTTTTTATTAATCAATTCAAAATACTTCTTAGTTTCATTACTATCCGTACCAGTAATGTGCATGGTAGTATCTGGTTCAGGATTATATACATAAATATAATTTTTATCTTTAACATTTAAACTACTTTTAATTTTACTTATCATATCATCGATATCTTTATATTTATTTTCATTAAATGAAGCAATTAACTTAGCATAATGTTTTCCTTCTTCATTTATTAGTTCACAAATATTTTTATATGGAAAATATTTTCTAGCTAGTGATACACTATCAGCATCTATATCAGTATCTTTAATCTTATTAGTAAACATTGTTACTATTTTATTTTCTTTTTTAAAATATAAGTCCCAAGCAAGCCAACCGTGTTCCATTGGCGAAAGACCAGTAAGCATTGATGTAGTTGAAGCCGTTGTAGTAGCGGGTACTACTGAAGATATTTCTTTTAACATATTTCTATATAGAAAACTATTTTCTCCTAATGATTTTTTTATTAATCTTGAGCCCATTCCATCAAACAATATAACTACTACATTTCTTGGTTTATATTCATCTAATATTTTATCAATATCACTTAAAGTATTATGATAAACATCAAGTTCAAAATATCTTCTAATACTAGATGCTAAACTAACAATACTATTATCATATTCTGGCAATGTAAACTTATCCATTTTATCTACTTCCTTTCCAACATTAACATATATATAGAAAAAACCGAAGGCAACTATTCCATATAAGAATAGTGACTCCGGATTTTGTTAATTATAAAATACGTGTAGGTTTTATCCCGAGATAGCTTTATATATCTCCTCACTTGTTATAACTATATAATTTATTTTATGTTTTGTCAATCATTTATTACACTTTTGTAAATTATTTAATAGTTTCTTTAGTGTATTATAATATTTCCATATAAGTCCTAACATTTACAACCGAGATCATTTATTGCTCGCACCACCTAGAAACGATTAACATTTATCACTAAGGCATTCTTTCCAATGCAATAATAATATACTATATTTTATATAAAATTTCAATTGTTTATACAGAAAAAACTTCTAATTAATCTGTGTTATTAGTTATTTTATTGGTATCAATTCTTATAATTACGCATTCTACTTTTTTATTAAATTTATTGACTGTAGTTTTTTTATATATTTCAAATCCTACTTCTAAGAATAGTTTCAATGCTTTTTCTCTACTTTTTTCAAAAGTATCATATAAGTATTTTATATTATTTTTATTTGCTTCTTTTATTAGTAGCTTAAGAGCTGGTTTTGAATATCCTTTGCCTCTATATTTATCTTCTATTAAAATACCACAATCATATATATCTTCATCTTTATCATATTGGTAATTTACATATCCAACATATTTATTTAGGTCTTTGTCTTTGATATATGCGAAATATCTGTTTTCTTTGATTCTTCTATTTTGAACTTCTTGCCATTTTTCTTTAGGAAAGTCAATGCACCCTGTATCATAATGATAACCATTATACATAACGTTGTAGCCGGCATTATAACTCATTGTTTTTGGATCACTTTCTAGTTTTTGCTCATAGGAATATTCTTCTAATTTTGGTATTATTAATTCTATATTTTTCATTTTTTCTCCTTTTTATATTTAAATATATTTTATCATAGAGACTACAGGCTCTATGATACCTAATGAAGACTTAAGATTAACTTAAGGCTTCATAGGCTATTATGAATTTAAAGATTCAGTTTCATAAAGATTTCTATATATCTTACAACTATTTAATAATTCTTTATGGTTACCAGTGGCTATTACTTTACCATTATCAACAACATGAATAATATCAGCATCAATGATTGTAGATAATCTATGAGCTACTATTACAATAGTATGATCATTAACCAAATTATCAATGGTCTTTTTAATATAATCTTGAGAATTATTATCTAAAGCTGAAGTCGCTTCATCAAATAGTATTACTTCACTACCTTTAGATAATGTTCTAGCAATAGATAGTCTTTGTTTTTGACCACCAGATAAGTTAATACCAGATTCTCCAAGAATAGTGTCGTATGTTTTAGGTAGTGTCATAATGTAGTCATCTAAGTAAGCCATCTTTGAATATTCTCTTATCTTTTTAAGTGATATATTCTTATTAATTAATTTAAAATTTTCTTTAATAGTTCTATTAAAAACAAAAGGTTCTTGTCTGATTATCGATATATGTTTCCTTAATTCTTCTTCAGATAAATCTTTAATATTAATACCATCTAATAATATTTCTCCACTAGTAGTATCAAATATTCTAGTAATTAGATTAAATAAAGTACTCTTACCTTGGCCTGATGCTCCTACTATGGCAATCTTTTTATGAGGTTCTATCTTTATATTAAAATTATTTAAGATATTTCCTTCATCAGGATAATTGAAGGTAACATTTTTAAACTCTATTACTCCTTTTACTTTAGATAATTTCTTAGTTCCAAACTCTTCATCTTTATATAATCTATTTTCTAATATATCATTTACTCTTGATATTGATACACTTACCTTTTGATATGTTTGAGTTAAGTCATTTATGTTTTCTATTAACCAGGTAAAGCGATATACATAATAGGTCATAGCGATAAAGAATGTTAAACTTATCATCTTATAATATAATAATACGACACAGGTTGCAAATACTCCACATTCTAATATTGATTTTAACAGTCTGGTTTTGATATTAAAACTCTTTTGGATATCTATTTCTTCACTTGATTTTATATATATATCTTTGATGATACTAGTCATATCAGTAATTAGGTTATTTTTGATTCCTAATGTTTTTATTTCTCTTATACCTCTAATTGATTCAGTTGTTAATGATGTAAACTTATCTTGCTCTTTTCTTCTTTCTTTATGGATTTCTTTAAGTAATGGATTATATTTTTTTAATATTAGGAATAATATAGATACAATAAATATTATTTCTACTCCTACTATCCAAGAATTGATAAAAATATAGATTATGACAATTATAGAAGCCACTAATGATGATATCATATTTAGTAGTCTTCCAAAAGCAAAACTTAAAGTATCGGCATCACTTGTTATTCTGTTTATTATTTCTCCTGATGACATTTTTTCGTAGGCAACAGGAGGCAGAGATAATGCTTTCTTATAGGTATAAAAACCTAATTTTCTTGTTAATTTACTCTCTTCTTTATATAGTATTGAATTGGCATGATGTAATACTACTCCATCCATGGTTATTTCTAATATGAAATATATTTCTAAAAATATTAAAGCATTTTTTATATCAAGTATGGTAATGGACTCTACTACTTTACCATTTAGGTAACCAGTAAAGACCTCGCATATTCCAGATATAAATATTATGATACTTGCAAATATAAGTTTACTTAAATCTTCTTTAACTAATTTTAATAGAGGTTTAAATTCTTTTATACTCTTCATATTTACACCTCCAAATAAAAGAACTACTTATTTATAAAGTAGTTCCAATTTAATATAATTAATTATTTTTACTTATTACAAAGTATGTGAAAAACATAGAAGAATTCCACTTTTCTTTAAAACTACTCTATCACTATTAAAATCTTTTAAACTTAAAGTTCTCATCTTCATGATTTTCACTCCTTTCTCTTTAAATTCAAATTAAATATACCATATTATTTTATATGTGTCAACCTTTTCCTGTAATGCCTTTGTCTGCTCTAATACTTCGTTATATGCTAAAACATTAACAGGTATTTCACGTTTAATGGTTTCAGTAACCTGATCTTCACCTGAATTATATCTGCCAAATGTAAATTCAGCTGTTATAACAACATTTTGATCCTCTGATTTTCTATTTACCTTTGCTGTATAGTACATGTTAGTAAAGTCACTGTCCCATTCAGCAGAGTTACTAATTGAAATTACACTGCTATCTGAGGATGTATACTTTACTTTTACCCATTTAACATTTTTATCTGAGCCATTGTGACTGACATTTGGATTAGCAGGAAGCATTAAGTTTTCTGTTACACTTTGTAAATCTTCGTTTTTGTCTAAAATCTGATTATCAATGTATTCATCCCTTACTGCTTCAAGGTCTTTTTTTACCTTGTCTAAATCCCAATAGAAATTAACACATCTTGGTGCATATTCCACTGTAACATTATTTAATGTTAAATTAAATGTAACATCTGCCTGTCCCATATATCTGTATGCATATCCGGCATCAAATAAATTAATGTAAAAATAATGTATTGTTCCATCTTCATCAATGTATGTTGCACCATCAGAAAATCTGTTTTCAACATTCTTTATTGATACTTTTATGCCTTTATTGGCGTAAGCTTCTTTGGATTCAATGAGATTTGATAAATATGTATTAATATTTTTGTCTGTATTAAATTTCGGAGAAATAACTCCTGATGGAAGTTCATTTACAAGTGCATCAAGGGTTGCCTTATCTTCCACATCAGTGTTTGCAGCCTTAATCTGCCATTTTAAAACAGGATAACCATTATTTATGCTGCTGTCTGTTGCAAATGCTTCTCCTAAATCAGATGCAATACCTTTTAATTCATCTGATGATAATTTTGTAACATCAGGTTCATCTGCATCAGAAATTTTAAAGCCATAAACATTTGAATTTATCCCTTCAAGATAATAGCATTTTTCAAAAGAAACATAGGCATTAATATATCCTATAGCTGCACCATTTTGAGTTTTTTCCGTAACCACACCGGTTGTATAACTGTTTTTTACTGTTGATACATTGTTTGTAGTACCATATCCATAACCGACTAATCCACCTGAATATATTGTTCTGGTTGCTGTTGTAGTAACACTTCCTGTGTTATAGCAGTTTTCAATTGATGTGTATGTTTTAATTTCACCTGTTATACCTGCAACTCTCGCTCCACCGGTAATGTCACCTGCATTATAACTGTTTGTAATGGTTGTATTTTCAGAATATCCTGTGATTCCGGCAATGTTTTTCGCATTTTTGTTTGTAACATTTATAGTTGCTTCGTTACCACAATTTGTAATGGTTGTATTAACTGCTTTAGCCACAATACCTGCATCAAATCCAAGAGTTGATGTAACATTTCCCTTAACTACAAGGTTTTTAATTGTGGCACCATTAGTCTGACCGATTAATCCCTGATAAGTTTTCTGGGCGTTAATATCTAATGTTACGCTATGTCCGTCACCGTCAATTGTTCCCGTAAAAGCATCAGGTAAAGTATTATCACCCTGACCTATTGTTTCAGTAACATTTTCAATGTCGCTAGTAAGAATGTAATTTCCATCTAATGGATATTCAGCATCCTTGCCGATTTTGGTCCACTGAGTGGCGTCTGATATTTCAATTACATTTGATGCATCATCAGCTTTGGTGTAAGTTATACTTACATTTGAAAATGCCAATGCCATGGTAAGAGCAATTGAAATAACCTTTTTGGTTGTGTTGTTTCGTCTCATTTTCGTTCTCCTTCAATTAGTAAAATAGTAAGAGTAACACGAAAAAAGCCCTAAAGCGTATGCTCTAGGGGTGCGATAAATCTTATATATGCAAAATAAAGGCATCAAAATAAAGCCTTTTTGCAATAGAAGCCCTTTATCAATTCCCCGTGATATAACTCCAAACTCTATGCAGGTCTCCTGGCTTACACATCATCACTTTTATTTACCTTCCCGGTTGCCCAGTGGCGATTAAAAATCATACATGAATAACATGCCGCATAAATATGCGAATAAAAATTCCGTGCTTACAGTGGCGGGACCGTGCAGGATTTCCACCTGCTTCCCTCTTAGCTGATTTTCACATCAGGACATAAAGTCCATATGATATTTTTTAACATGACGGGTAATTTTAGCATTGTGCAA
>UQSR01000008.1 GCA_900543825.1 uncultured Mycoplasmatota bacterium | reverse complement strand
TGATTTTACCTTTCTGAAGAAATCTTTTATTCCTTCTTTAATATAAGCTAAGTGACCAAGTCTTTTTTTTAATTTGCGTGGTGTTTCATATGGAATATTCATAAATTTACCAAAGCCAGCAGTATAGACAAATGGTCTATTATTTATTGTACATACATCTATTCTTTTTACTTCTCCATCTAAAGCTAATTTTAAATTACTAATTAAATTTTTTCCATAGCCCCACATAGCTCCAATATCATTTGTTGTTCCTGAAGGTAAATGGCATAATGTTAATCTTTCTTTTCTTTTAAAATTACCAGTCATTACTTCATTAAAAGTTCCATCTCCTCCAATGGATATTAATAAATCACAAGATGGATATTTAGCCACTATGGAAGTGGCATCACCTTTGCTACTTGTTTCTTTGATATCTACTTCATAATTATATTCTTCAAGTATTTTTTTTATATTTGGTAGAGTTTCTTTTTTGTTGTATTTACCTGAATTTGGATTATATACTACTAAACATTTTTTCAATTTAATCACCTATATATATTCTAACATACTTGAAGAAAAAAAGGAATATGCATTTATTCCTTATTTTTTGTTTCTTTTTTTGATTTTTCTTCTACTTTGGAAGTATTTTTATCTGATGATATATTATAATGTTCTCTTACTTTCTTCTCTATTTCAGCAGTTACTTTTGGATTTTCTTTTAGATATAATTTGGCATTTTCTTTTCCTTGTCCAATTTTATCACCTTTGTAAGCATACCAAGCACCGCTTTTTTCTACTACTCCTATTTCTGAGGCTAGATCTAATAGTTCTCCTTCTTTTGATACTCCTTCTCCATACATTATTTCTACTACTGCTGTTTTAAACGGTGGAGCGACTTTATTCTTTACTACTTTTATGGTAGTTTTGTTTCCAATAACTTCTGAACCTTGTTTTAATTGTTCTCCTCTTCTTATATCTAATCTTACTGAAGAATAGTATTTTAAAGCTTTACCACCAGGTGTTGTTTCTGGATTACCAAATAAGACACCTACTTTTTCTCTTAATTGATTTATAAAAATTACAATTGTATTTGTTTTATTAATTGATCCAGATAATTTTCTTAAGGCTTGACTCATTAATCTTGCTTGAAGTCCTACATGGGAATCGCCCATTTCTCCATCTATTTCTGCTTGAGGAACTAAAGCCGCTACGGAATCAATTACTATTATGGATACTGCTTCACTTTTTACTAAAGCATCACATATTTCTAGAGCCTGTTCTCCTGTATCTGGTTGTGATAATAATAGTTCATCGGTATTTACTCCTAAATTATGTGCATATACTGGATCTAATGAATGTTCTGCATCAATGAAAGCTGCTCTACCGCCTTCTTTCTGTACTTCAGCAATAGCATGTAAAGCAAATGTTGTTTTACCTGAAGATTCGGGGCCATATATTTCTATTATTCTTCCCTTGGGATATCCTCCTACTCCTAATGCTATATCTAGACTTAGTGAGCCACTAGAACTTACTTTTACTTTTGTATGTTCTTGTTCTCCTAATTTCATTATTGCTCCTTTACCAAATTGTTTCTCTATGTCTGCTAATACTTGATCTAAAGCTGAATCTGTTTCTACTTTTTTTGCCATATTTTTCTCTCCTTCTTGTACTTTCTTTAATTACACTATAATTATATTATAGTTTTTTTTAAATGTCAACACCAAAAAGTACATTTGTTCGTGTTTTTTGCTAAAAATAAAAATAAATAGTGTTTTGAATACTATTTATTCTGTAAATATGGCTTTGCCATTATATAATATTTTGCTGCTGATATTATAGATAATACTGCCGCTATAGCCAATAAGAAGTCTGATATTCTTAGTGATATTAATTCAAATGGTAAATTACTAAATAGTGTTAAAATGATACCAACCATTAGAGTAGCAGTTTTTACTTTGGCTAGGCCTATTGCCGCTACGGCAGCGCCTTGGTTTCCTATTACCATTTTTATTGAATCTACAACTATATCACGCATTACTATTACTACTGCAACGATAGTGCTTATTTTTCCATTGCAGGCTAATATTATTAATACTGAATTTGTTAATAATTTATCACTTATAGCATCAATCATTTTACCAAAATCAGTTACTAGATTATATTTTCTAGCTACATAGCCATCTAAAAAGTCAGTAAGTGATGCTATTATAAATAGAATGCCCACTATTATATATTTTAAGTCTACTAATACTTTGCCACCAACTAGATATGTAGGAAATTCTAATCCCACCTCATCGAATGGAAACAACAATAATATTATTATTATCATAGACATAATTATTCTTGTTATTGTTATTTTATTTGCTTTATTCATTTTTATCTCCTTATACTATATGTTATATTGTTATCACTAAAGTCATTACCTTTATAATTACTTGCTATTATGTAACCTACTATAATTAGTATTATTAGTATAAATAATCCTATTATTATTTTTGGTATTTTAATTTTATTTTTTTCTTTCTTTGTATATGGAGATGATAACTCTTCAGTGTCTTCTTTTTTCTCTTTTTTAGCTTGTTCTATGATGTCTATAGGTATTTTTGATGTTTCATCAAAGAGATACTCATTAAATTCATCTATTATTTTTTCACTATCTAATCCTAAATATTTTGCATAATCTCTAATGAAATATTTTAAATAGAAGATATCTTTAAAATCATCCTTTTTTCCCTCTTCAATACTTGTTATTTGGGATGGACGCATTTTTAAATCTTCCGCTACCTCTTCAATAGATAGACCATTTTCTTCCCTTTTTTCTTTTAATTTAAGTCCTATATTTTTCATATTACTCCTTAATATAAATAATTAATCTTATAAGCCATGTTCTGTACCTATTTCTAGGCGGTAAATATTTATCTATGACAATGTCATTCTTCCTTGAATTCAATTTTTCTTAGAAGATTCCCCTACCAAAATTTGGGTTTCTCGCTTGTGGGGTTTACCTCGTTTCATTCTAATTATTTCTAATTAGACTCGTCTCTGTGGCACTTTTATATCTACTTTATCATGGTTACCTTTAGATAAAGTAAAAGCCGTCAGTTACCTGCCTTAGGTTATTTTTTCCCTAAGCACAAACACTACTATCATCGCAGATAGTGCGAGCATGGACTTTCCTCTACACATAGTGCAGCATTTACCCAGATAATTATTGTTGTGATTTTCCTAATATTATTTTTTCTAATTGTGATACTCTTCTTAATAGATCCACATTGGTTATTTCTTTGTCGCCTATTTTAGCGGCTTCAATGCTTGATTTTAGATTTCTTACTTCATTTTTTAAAGCTTGATTTTCTTCAATTAAGGTTTTTCTATCTTTGTCTAGAGTTCTTATAATATTATTATATTCATTATAATCTTTTATGATTATATCTAAGAACTTATCTACTTCTTGAAGTCTATAGCCACGAGCATCTATTTTGAATTCTTTTTCCAAAATATCTTGCATAGTCAAAGTTATTTTATCTTTGTACATATATACTCACCTCTATATTAAAATTATCTCAAAAAATGAATATTTTGTCAATTAAAAAGAAGTTCTTTTTTAGGCAAGTTTAATTTTATCATATATTACTAATTTTGTCAAAAAAAGATGATAGATTTTTATTGTTAATTTCTACCATTCTTCTTTTGTTTATTTTTGTATTCTATTTCTTCATAAGCTTTTCCAACTACTTGAAATGCAATATCTTCAATACTTTGATTTTCTATATTTATGCTATTACTAGCCTGTTTTAGAATTATTTTTTGTAATAGTTCTGGTGAGATAATAAATCCTAAGTAGCTTCTTGCATTATTAGTATTTGTTAAGCCTTCAATACTACCTACATCCACTATTCTTTCTACTGCTTTTATAACTTGTAATTCACCATACTTTTTATATGTTTCATCTATACTATTTACTAAGGCACTCCATCCCATTTCATAGAGTGCTGCCCTCATCTGCTCTACTGGTAGATACTCTTCAGCAAATTTTCTTATGCCATTTTGTCTAGTGAAATAATTTATATTACCGGTAGCTAAATACATTTCTATTCTTTTATGTGTTTCTTCTAAATTATAGAAAACATTTAAACCATTTATTAAACGTAATATATTATTTTTATCTTCTTCTGATACTTGAGTTACTCTATTGTCTACTACTACTTTTTGATTATAGCTTAATAATTCTTCGAGAGTTAAAGTATTTTCTAGGTTTTTTATAATAAGATCTACTATCATATATTTATTTTTATTAGAAGATGGTATTTTATTTATTTGTTTGTGCATAAATTTCTTGAAGTTTTCTAATGTTATTTCTTCTCTCTCCGATTTTAGATATTCTGTTATATATTCAGCTAATACTGTGTTATATGACATCATTCCGTCTTTGGTTATACTTACTCTTCCTATATTTAGGGCAAATGGATTTGGTTTTGATTTTGAATTATAATCTAAACTATTTATGTAATTTAATAATTTATCTAATTTATCTTTGTCTAAAACTCTTATTACAAAGACATCACTACGCATGTTTTTAGCTATTTTGGCTTGAATATGAATACCTTCTTTTATTATATAATCTAGTACTTTAGTTGATACCTCATATATATTGCTAGCGTCTACTGGTAAGTATAATTTTATACTGTCCTTAATGTCTTCGTAGAAATTTTTATCTTTCATTTGTCCTCTATTTTCAATAACCCAAAAGACATTATTTGGTTTTGGCCCAGTAAAGGTATTAATACCTTCTAATCCTTTATATTTTTCGTTTAAATGTAATTGAATATTTACTAAGCTTTCTCTTGGAATACTTTGCAAGTATCCGTCTTTGGTAACATGAGATGTTAAATATGAATATATATATTCTTTTTCTAATGGAATATTACTATTTTTTTTAAAATAACTACTAATGGTTCTTAAAAATACTTCTCTTTCTTCATTTACTGTCATTTTCTTTTATTTCCTTTATTACTTCATTTAAATCTATGGTGTCATCTAAGTATGTTTTTAAATTATTATCTTCTGGTACTTCTAATTCTAATTTTGGTAATTCTTTTTCTTCCATATTATTCCTCACTTATTTTTTTATAGTAGTTATATCTGTTTATAGCCCACTGTTTTTGTTTTTCTAGTATTTCTTTAGCATGATCTTTATTTACTCTTTTTAAATTGGCAAATCTATTTTCGGTCATTAAGTAGTCTTCGTATTTGGTAAAATCTGGATTTGCTGTATCTAATGTTAATTTATTTATATCAGGATTATATCTAAATGTTATGAAGTAACCACATTTACTTGCTAGATATGCATTTGATTGTGAATGTTCCATACCTGTCTTAATTCCATGTTCTATACATGGTGAATATGCTATTACTAAGGATGGTCCATTATGTTCTGCGGCTTCTTTTAATACTTTTAGGTATTGTTCTTTATTATATCCAATATTAGTAGTAGCTACATAGACATGTGGATAACACATAGCAATACGTGCTAAGTCTTTTTTATAGTTTTCTTTTCCTTTTGATGTAAATGATGCTATTGAACCTAGATTTGATGACTTGGATGATTGTCCGCCAGTATTTGAATATACTTCGGTATCTAAGACTAAAATATTTATATTTTCACTTTTTGATAATATATGATCTAAGCCACCATAACCAATATCATAAGCAAAGCCATCTCCTCCTAAAACCCATAGTGATTTTGGTACTATGTAGTCTTTCATTTCTAATAGATATGGATGCTTTTTATAATTGATTTTTTCTTTTACATCGGTACATATATTGTAATCATTCATATTTTCTAACCATGTTTTGAATGTTTTATTTCGTGGATATTCTTCCATGTATTTTTTTATTTTATTTCTTTTTAGATTTATACCAGTTAGAATTCCATAACCATATTCTGAATTATCTTCAAATAATGAGTTGGCCCATGGAATGCTGTATGGCATACTAGGTACACTTCCTCCATATATTGATGAACATCCAGTAGCGTTCGATATGATTAAATTATTTCCGAATACTCTGGTTAAATTTGTTATATATGGTGTTTCACCACAACCAGCACAAGCTCCTGAATATTCAAATTTTGGTTCTTTAAAACTTATATTTTTGACATTTAATAGTTTACTTTCGTTTTGATTGTTGCAGTTATGTTTTAAAAGATAATCGAAATCTTCATCATGTCTTTTATTTGGTACCATTTTTAAAGCTTTATTTCCTAATTTTCCAGGACATGTTTCAACACATACACCACAACCAGTACATGCTTCATAATTTATACCAATAGTGAATTCTTTATCTTTAGGCATTAATGATGGGATACTTTCTATTTTGTCATCTTTTTTATCTAGAAGAAATGGTCTTATTACTCCATGAGGGCATGAGAAGGCACATTGATTACATTCTATACAATTTTCTTTTATCCACTCAGGAATATTTTCTGCTATATTTCTCTTTTCATCCTTCGTAGTACCACCTTCAAAGATACCGCTTTTTTTATCTAAGAAACTGCTTACAGGAAGGCTATCTCCTTTTAATAGATTTATTGTTTCATTGAATGTTAGTTTTTTGTTATCTTTATATTCTAAATTTTTCCATGCTGGATTTACTTCTAATTCTTTTAAGTATTTAATTGAATTATCTATTACTTTATTATTTATATCAATTATATTTTGACCTTTAGAAATAAATCTTGTTTTATTGTTATCTTTCATTACTGATATGGCTTTATTGATATCGTAAACATTCATTATTTTAAAGATACATGTTTCCATGCAGGTATTTATTTTATTTTTTAATCCTAATTCGTTTACTAATTTATAGGCATCTATTATATATAGTTTGGCTTTTTTTAGGGCTAATAAATATTTTACTTTATTTGGTAATGATTTTATTAGGTCTTCTTCATTTAGATTTGTATTTAATAATAATATACCATTTTCTTTTAGGTTATCTAAAATATCATATTTATACATATATGTATCTTTTGATACTATTATAAAGTCAGGATTATCTACATAATATGTACTTTTTATTTCTTTATTGGATATTCTTAGATGACTTCTAGTGACACCTCCTGATTTTTTTGAATCATATTGGAAATATCCTTGAACATATTTTTTGGTGTTATCTCCTATTATTCTTAGAAGATCTTTAGATGTTGATACCATACCATCTGAACCATAACCATAAATTATTATTTCATAATTTTCATTATCTAGATGGAAATTGTTATCTACTTTTAAGCTTAAGTTTGTTACATCATCTTCAATTCCGATAGTAAAATTGTTTTTCTTTTCTTCTTTTAAATTATCATATACTGCTTTTATCATTGATGGTGTTGTATTTTTTGATGATAAACCATATCTTCCACCAATAATATTTATATTAGTATCTTTTAAAGCATTTACAACATCTAGGTATAATGGTTCTCCTATACTTCCTGGTTCTTTTGTTCGATCTAGTACAGCTATTTGTTTTACTGTTTTTGGTAATACTTCTTTTAAATGGTTTATACTAAATGGTCTATATAGATGTACTTTTACTAAGCCAACATTGTAGCCTGTTGTATTTAGTTTATCTACTACTTCTTCAATACATTCACATACTGAACCCATTGCTATAATTACTTTATCGGCATTTTTACTACCGTAATAGTTAAATAGTTTGTAATCTTTTTTGGTTATTTTATTTATTTTATTCATGTAATTTTCAACAATTTCAATGGCATTGGTATAATCTTTGTTTCTTGATTCTGCATGTTGAAAATATACATCTTCATTTTCAGCGGTACCTCTTGTATTTGGATGGGCATTAGATATTGCTCTATCTCTAAATTGTTTTAGAGCATTTTTATCAATTAATGTTTCTATTTTTGCTAGATCTACTTCTTTTATTTTACCTATTTCGTGGCTTGTTCGGAAACCATCAAAAAAGTTTATAAATGGAAGTGATGATTTTATACTTGATAGATGAGCTATCATAGCCATATGATAAGCTTCTTCAGGAGATGCTGATGATAACATACATACACCGGTTTGTCTTACAGCATAAATATCTTGGTGATCTCCAAAAATACTTAATGAATGAGTTGATAGTGAACGTGCTGCTACATGTATTACTCCTGGTAACATTTCTCCTGCTAATTTATATAGTGTTGGTATCATTAATAATAATCCTTGGCTTGCAGTGAAGGTACTAGATAATGCTCCACTTTGTAACGCTCCGTGTACCATAGCAGCTGCTCCAGCCTCTGATTGCATCTCAACTATTTTTACTTTATTTCCCCAAAAGTTTATTTCGTTATTACTACTTAATACATCTATTTTTTCGGCCATTGGTGAAGCTGGTGTAATTGGATATATTCCTGCTACTTCTGTAAATTTATAAGCTACTCTTGCTACTGCTTCATTGGCATCCATAGTTTTATATTTTGACATAGTATTCCTTCTTTCTATCTTATATATTAATATAATTTTATCACATTTATGACAAAATAACAATTATTTGAAAGAAAAAAAGAACTCTATGTTAGAGATCTTTACTTACATGTTAGGCCACGACTTGTGTAATTGTTTTTTAATGTAGTATAATCTTTGTTTATTCCTAATGATGTTATGTCAGAATCAGATAATTGTTTTAGATCATAGGTGTATGTTATTTTATAATCATTTTCGTTATCTACATCAACTTTAGTAGTTACACCTTTAATACTACTATAGGTACTTATTTTATTATTATGTGTTCTTTTTATACCTGCTATATCTAGTATTCCATCTGCTGCACCTGTTACTATATCATCTAGTGCTTCACCTGTTACTCCACCTATAAGTCCGTCATTATCTGTTGGTGTTTTAGTTGTATTATCGTTTTTGTTATCATTATTGGTGGTATTATTATCTTCTTTATCTTTAGTAGTACCATCGGTACCTGTTCCTACACCATCAGTATGATCATCACGATAGTCATAGGTAAGAATTACTTTTTTTACATCATTATTTTTGTGTTCTATTTCATATGTTACTTTTGATGTTATATTACCAACTTTGTTTTCATTGGTACATGTTGTTTTTTCATTCATACCACAACCTGATAATACTATTAATGCTGCTAATACTATTAAACTTTTTTTCATATTATTACTCCTTTCCAATTATAGTATTTACAGATATAGGTAATATATAATAATAAAACAAATAAATTTACTTTCTTTATAGATATTAAAAAGATAGTTATTTCTAACTATCTATTATTAATAATCACAATTACCAGGTGTTCTTGGATATGGTATTACATCTCTTATGTTGTCTACTCCTGTTAAATATATAATTAATCTTTCAAAGCCCATACCAAATCCTGAATGGATACATCCACCATATTTTCTTAGATTTAAATACCATTCCATTCCTTCTTCTTCCATATGCATTTCTTTCATTCTGCTTATTAATTTGTCATAGTCTTCTTCTCTTTGACTTCCACCTATTAATTCTCCTGCTCCTGGAACTTCTAAGTCAACAGCTGCTACGGTTTTACCATCTTTGTTCTGTTTCATATAGAAGGCTTTAATATCTTTTGGCCAATTTTTTATAAATACTGGACCATCAAAGTATTCTGTAATATATTTTTCGTGTTCTCTTGCTATATCTTCACCATATTCTGGTTCGAATTCCCAATTTACTTTTGCTTCTTTTAGTATTTTTATAACATCTTTATGATCAATTCTAACGAATTTACTATTTACTAATTTGGTTAACTTTTCTATTAATCCTTTTTCTACATACTTGTTGAAGAATTCCATTTCTTCTGGGCAATTATCTAATACATATTTTACTATATATTTTAGCATATCTTCCATAATGTTCATATCTTCTTCTAAATCACAGAAGGCCACTTCTGGTTCAATCATCCAAAATTCTGAGGCGTGAGTTTTTGTATTGGAATTTTCCGCTCTAAATGTTGGACCAAATGTGTATACTTTTTTGTAAGCCATAGCAAATGTTTCTGCTTCTAATTGTCCTGATACAGTAAGTGATGCTCTTTTTCCAAAGAAATCTTTTGAATAGTCTACTTTATGTGTTTCTGCTATTTTATTTAGATCTAAAGTAGTTACTTCGAACATTTCTCCTGCGCCTTCGCAATCAGCAGCGGTTATTAATGGTGCATGGAAGTATACATAATTTCTATCTTGAAAATATTTATGGATAGCATACGCTGCTACACTTCTTACTCTGAATGTTGCATTGTATAAGTTTGTTCTTGGTCTTAAATAGGCTATTTCTCTTAAGAATTCTCTAGTTGGTCTACCTTTAGCTTGAAGTGGATAGTCGTCTGGGCAATCTCCTTCTAAAGTATATGATTCTAATGTTAATTCGAATTCTTGTCCTTCTTTTGGTGATTTGATTAATTTTCCTTTAACTGTAATGGCTGAACCTAATTTTAATTTTGTTATTTCATCAAATTTTTTTAGTTTATCATCATATACTACTTGTAGGTTTTTGAAGTAAGTACCATCGGATAAATCAATGAAGCCAAAATGGGCTTGTTTACGATGATTTCTTATCCATCCACTAATTGTTATTTCTTTACCAATATAATCTTTTTCATATAAATCTCTAATATCTATCATAATATTCCTTCTTTCTTTATTACTGATTCATTACTCTTTTGTTTATTATATTTGCAGATCTTTTTACATCTTTCAGTATTTTATTATATAAATTTGGATAATGTCTTAATTCTAATATTAAATTAACATCATCATAAGATATTGATCCTATGTAATTTTTTTCTTCACCTTCAACTATTTTTATTTCTCTACCCAGCAAATAATCTGTTGTGGTTTCTAGTTCTTCTGCTAAACTGACTAGTTTTTCTAGATTTGGAAGACGAGTTCCATTTTCGTAGCCACAAATAGATACTTTAGTTACGCCAATGGCATCTCCTAAATCTTGCTGTGATAACCCTTTTTGAATTCTTAATTCTTTTAGCCTTTTACCTATCATAATTACTTTCCTTCCTACCAGTTATCTCCTTGTTAATATTATTTTATAACAAAATTGTGAAAATGTATATATAATTGAATGAATTTTGGCTTTTTTTGATGATTTTTATTAATATTTTATGGTTTTATTCATAATTATATTGGAATTACTTGTGAATATTATTTGATATTTTTCATTATATTTACCAATAATTATTCCTTCTGTTTTGTTTTCTTTATTAGTTTTTACTTTTTTATCTATATAATGCATGAACTTCTTTATTTCTTCTAGATATTCTTTGTTTAATTCGTCATTTTTTATTTGTACTACTATATAGCTATTTTTTTTAATACTATATAATAATACATCTATGTATTCTTGCTTACTTATTAGATAATTCTTTTTTACATATGTTATATCTTCTCCTAAAAGGGAAAGAAAATTATCTATATCCTGCAATAATAGATTTTTTAACATTTCTTTAGATATACTATTATTTAACTTTTTTATTGGAATTTTATTTTCATAGTTGTTATTCTTTATTTTTTCTCGTAATTTACGATAGGATAGGTTTTCATATACTGCTAATTTGGCATAGTAATTTATTTTATTTATATCTTTTAAATCTATAAGAATAGAGAAATGAGTCCAAGAAAGTTTAGATGGTAGATTTTGCAATTCTTTATTAGTGTTTAATAGATTATAATATTCTAACATACGATATAGGTTATACCAATTATACCCTTTACCTATTTCTTCTGTTAATTTTTGAGAATATTCTTTTATTAGTTCTTTTGCTTCTAGATTTGACTTAGATAATTCTATTGATAGTAATTTGCCTACATTGTAATATACTTGCAGGTCATTAATATTTCTATAATATTCTTTTACTTCTTTATTTGTGTTGTTATTTATAAATTCTTTTTTTATTTTTTGATAGTATTCCATTATATCATCCTTCTTTTAAAACGAAAGCAGATTATTCATCTGCTTTGCGTTTTTCTTCTGTTATTTTTGTTTCTCTTTCGGAATTGTCTGCTTTACGTTGACTTGAACTTAAGAAAGTTATTTTTTCCGCTATTACTTCAGTTTTTCTTTTTTTATTACCATCAGGCATTTCTATTATTCTATTTTGAAGGCGACCTTTTACACCAATCATATCACCGCTTTGGCAATACTCACTTGTTGATTCGGCTATTGATGACCATAGTGTACAATCTAAAAAGTCCGTATCATATTCACCATTAGCATTTTTATAATTTCTTGGAACTGCTAATGTAATAGTGGATACTTTTTTTCCTGTTTCTGTTGTTCTTACTTCTGGTGCTCTTACTATTCTTCCTACTAAAACTATTTGATTAACCATAATACCTCCTTTCAATGGCACTATAGCATAATTATATCTTTCAAACAAATATGGTAAAAATGGTTTTTAATGGTTATTAGAGCAGAAAAAAAAGATCTTTATTTTGGATAAAAATCTTTTTGGCTGATTTACAGTTACTAAAACTGTTTTTTGATTAAATTTTATACTTTACACTTATTTTACACTTTATTGCTTTGATAGTTCTTCAATGATTGTATTTGCTACGACTTCGGCTATTTTATCTTCTTCTTTATCTAGTATACTTTGATCATTTTTATTTGATAAATATCCTAATTCTAGTAGATATGATTCATTACCTATATTGCTATTGTAATATGGATTTGTTCCTACTTTTTCTGGATTGCTATTATCAACATATGCTCCAGTCATATAGCCCCCTGTTTCTCTTATCATATATAAATAATTTGATGTTTTTGTTATATTATATGGTTTATAGTCTTTCTTTTTATATCCTTCTAGAGAATTTGATATTTCATTTTGACTAAATGTATGGGTATAGACACCATTATACATTTTGTACTTTTTGGCGTTAGAATAGTTGAAACTTGTATTTTTTGATAGATTATCCGCTAATGACTTAGCAAATTCATAGTTTATGTTATCTGGTGTATATACTTCTATACCACTTGCTTTGGATGAGTTATTTTGGTTTATATGGATGGAAAAAGTATATTTTGATTTTACTTCGTTTGGTATAACAGCCCTGCCATTTTTATTATATTCATCAAAGTAATCGTTCTTTGTTAGTTGATTTTCTGTATGAGTCATCTTTACTTTAATACCATTTTTTTCTAAGTTGTTTTTTATTTTGGTACTTATTGCCATGGTATAATCTTTTTCTTCTTTTTTATCTACTACTGCTCCACTATCCATACCGCCATGACCGGGATCTATTGTTATATCATATATATTATCATCTTTATTTTCTTTTATAGTAAGACCAATAGTACTATAATCGTTATCAGTATTAATAATTATTTTTTTGTTATATTTTGATAGTGTATAATATGTTAAGTCTTTATAACTGGTACCATTATTTAGTATATAATATTTATTTATTTCTTTATTCTTAGCGGTATTGTCATCATTTTCATATGTTACTTTGATAAACATATAATATTTGCCTTTTTCTATATTATCTAAATATATGCCTTCATTTAAATATTCAGATGTATTGAATATTATTTTAGTATCTTCTATACTTGTTGTTATATCATAAGTTTTTTCTTTACCATTATATAGTATTATTTTTATATCTTTATAGTTTTTATCGGTTATTTCTAATTCTCCTGCTATATTTAGATGATTGCCATATACATGATAATCTGTTACTTTTGCTTTTTCTTCTTCAACATTTAATTTTGGTATAGCATTTATATAATTGGTATATATAAAGTAACCTAGTAGAAATAATACTAGTAATATAAATATTAGTTTAATTAATTTTTTCATCTATTTTCTCCTATGTTAAATGCTAATAATCTATTTAATTCTACTGCATATTCCATTGGTAGTTCTTCTCTAAATTCATTCATAAATCCCATTATAATTAATTCTTTAGCTGATTCTTCACTTATTCCTCTACTCATTAAATAGAATAATTTTTCTTCGGATATTTTAGAAACTGTTGCTTCATGTTCCATAAATGATGTATTGTTATTAACGATGTTGGTTGGAATGGTATCACTTTTTGAAATGTCATCTATTATTAAAGTATCACATTTTACTGCTGCTCTAGAGTTGGTAGCGTTTTTTGTTATTTTTACTTCTCCACGATATGTGGCTAGTCCACCTGATGAAGCTATTGATTTGGATACGATGTTACTTTTGGTATTTTTTCCTAAATGGATCATTTTAGCACCACTATCTTGAATTTGATCTTTTCCTGCTGCTGCTACTGTTATGCAGCTACCCCGAGAATTATCTCCTTTTAGAATACAACATGGATATTTCATATTGGTCTTTGAACCGACATTACCATCTATCCATTCCATTAAACCATTTTCTTCAACAATAGCTCTTTTGGTTACGAGATTATAGACATCAGTACTCCAATTTTGTATTGTTGTATAGCGGCATTTGGCATTTTTTCCTACAAATATTTCTACTACTGCAGCATGAAGTGAATCCTCTGTATATGTTGGTGCTGTACATCCTTCTATATAATGTAAGTCACTATTGTCATCTACTATAATAAGTGTCCTTTCAAACTGACCCATATTTTTGCTATTTATTCTGAAGTAGCTTTGAAGTGGTCTATCTAGATGAGTATTTGGTGGTATATATATGAATGTTCCTCCTGACCAAACTGCTCCGTTTAAGGCTGTAAATTTATTTTCGTTATATTTTACTAAGGTATTGAAATATTTTTTAAATAATTCTGGATGTTCTCTTAGAGCTGTATCTGTATCTAGAAAAATTATGTTTTTTTCTTTTAATTCTTTATTCATATTATGATATATTACTTCACTATCATATTGGGCTCCTATTCCATCTAAATAGTTTTTTTCAGCGGATATTACTCCTAAATCGTCAAATAGGTTTCTAACTCCACAAGAGATATTATTCCAGTTATCTGTTAGTTTTTCTTCTCTTTCTTTATAATAATTTATACTATCATAATCAATATCTAACTTTGGTCCAAAGTTTGGATTACTACTTTTATTAAATGCATCAAGACTAGTTAATCTAAAATCGAGCATCCATTTTGGTTCACCTTTTATACTTGATATTTTTTTTACTACATCACTTGTTAATTTCATTTTTATCACCTTGTTACAAATTTATTATATATGAAAATAAAGTTATTGTAAAGAAAAAAGCCATCTATTTACATAATAGACAGGCTTTTTACTTGGCTATATTTGATTTTGTAGTGAAACCGTTTATGTAATAATTAGGAATTGTTCCTTGTACTACTTTCATTGCTATTGGTATACTGCATTCTATAGTTAATTTATCGCTTATTATTGGTAGAATTATCTTTGTATCTACTTTTATATCTATCATTAATTTAAGAAGAGCATTATTTATACCATACTCTACTACTTCTGTGCTGAATCCTGTTGATACATCCCCTATTAATGATAATTTTACTGGAATTTTTGGTCCGATATTATATAATAAGTTTGATCCTGTCACTATTCCTAATGGTACTTCTACTATAATTCCTTTTTCTAATAGATCCATATTGTAATCACTTAAACTATTTTCTGGTAATTCAAGCATATCTATTTTTCCTTCTTCTACTGCTCGCAAGTTTAATTCTACTAAACTGGTCATGTTACTTAATATTTTTGATGATACTTTAGAATCAAAATCTATTAGTGTTATTTCTCCTTTACTATTATATACTACTTTAAATATTTCTTCAGTATCTATATTGTATACTTGCTTAGTTATGGATTTATTTATTATTAAGATAGTTAATTTTCTTACTTCTGATTCGGCATATGATTTTAAAATTGGAATGGCTTTTTTTGAATAGTAATTTATAAATAATAATGTTGATATTGTTATAAAAATAGTTATTATGATAATTACTGATATGGTTTTATTTTTCTTCTTTTTTTTATTTTTTAAGTTCATTCTCATATTTAATTATATGTTATATATATGATTATTTGAATGATTTAAATCCTCCTTCGATAGACATAGTATTATAACCAAAAGCATTTAGTCTTCTACTTATTTCATTGCTTTGTAGTCCTTCGTCACAATATAGGTAATAAGTACTATTTTTATTTAAGTAATGGGAGTAATTGTTTAATAGATTATAGTATGGAATATTTATTGAATTTTTTAGATGTGAAATATTATAAGAATAGTTATCTCTTATGTCCACTATAATAGGATTTTTTATTCTTTTTAATGTTTCAAGTGAAATTGTATTCATACTTACACCTCACTATAATATATACTTTTTATAATATTATGAAAAGTTAATAAACACAGAATTTTGATAGAAAAAAGAACATAATCATGTTATGTTCTAATATTTTAATCATCACTGAAGAAATCATCAAAGAAGTCATCATCACTGGTATTATCTTCATACATGCGTTGGATTTGAGTGTTTTGTTCTGAAGTTGGTGATTGTTTTTCTGGTTGTTTAGTTTCTGCTGGTGTGGCTGGTGTTGATTCTTCCTCCGGTTTAACATCAATAACGGCATTTTGACTTTGTTCTTCTTTCTCTATTTCTGCTATTTTAGCATCTATCTTTTTAACTAAGTCATCAATATTAAACTTTTCTTCATCTTCTGGAATATCGTTACTTTCATTAGCAAAATTTGGCATATTCATAAATGGATTTTGGCTCATAAATGGATTCCCCATAAATGGACCTGCTCCACCACCAAATGGATTCATCGATGGTTCAAAGGTACCCATTTCTTTTAGCTTTTGCTCCTTTTGTTTTTTAACAAAGTCTCTTATGTCAAATAATTGTAATTCTCTTCTCTGTCTTTCAGGTGGTGTTTCGTTAGGATATGTGCGTCCCCAATCAACTTCAAAGTCTGTTTGAAACCTCGTTTTATATGGGAACATTCTTCTTCTTAATACTATTATTTCAAATTGATTTAGTCTTTGTAAGTCACTTACTGTTACAAGTGGAGTTGAAGCGGTTTTTTCTTTTTCTTTTGATTTTACTTCTCCACACATTTTACTTATTTCTTCAAGAGCTGCTATTTCACTGCTTATTAGGTATAGTAGATTACAGTTACCTCTAATGGTATCACCATTTTCTTTTCCATATACTTGAGTTAATTGAGCAAAGTTCTGGATAATGAAAGTAAATCTGATAAGTCTACTACGGGCTGCTGTTACCATTGTTGTTACATCTTTTAATGGTGGCATGTTAGCAAACTCATCTAGGATGAAATTTGTTCTAAATGGTAATTTTCCGCCATTTTCTTGGGCAACATCTATTAATGTTTCATAACATTGTTTTATAAAAATGGTAGCAAGAGGATGCAATGTCTTCTTTTCATCTTGTACAATTAAAAATACGGCGGTTTTCTTTCTACCGATATCACGCATATCAAAATCACTATATGAAAGCATTTCTGATAGGTTTGCTCTCTCAGAAAATAATTTCATCTTTTGTTTGAATGTTGCTATTATTCCTTGTTTTGTTTCATCAGCTGTAAATACTGTTCCGGAAGCATTTATATAGGCTGCTTTAGCGGGATCTTTGGCATTAAAGTATTCTTTAATATAGTTGTTATTTGGTCCACCAAATCTTTCTTCTCCTAAACTACTCATTAAGTTTACACTGTTTATATTTATTTGATCTTCTGTTCCATCTTCGAATAGTCCTAAAGCTAGACCTGTAAAATAGTCAGCGGCTGTTTTTTCCCAAAATGGATCACCACTTGATTTTTCTTCATAAAGAATATTTAAAGCTAAGTCATCTAATAATTCAATGGCTTTATCTTGATTTCCTTCTTTATATAATTTATATGGTAATGTCATTGGATTCCAAGCATTACCTTTTTGAGGGTCTCTAAAATTTAATGTTATAATGTTATAACCTTTCTCCTTTAATAATGCTGCTGAAGACTCATATAATTCACCTTTAGGATCGGTTAATATCATTGATTCATTATGTTTCGCTAATAATTTTATCATTGGTTTAGCTACTATTACTGTTTTACCTGAACCAGTTGCACCCATAACTAGGTAATGGTCTTCCCCGTTATCTACCCACATTTTACCTTTTTTACTATATAAAGCTATTCCTGCTGCAGGCAATGTATCTTCTTTAATATCAACTACTTCTAATCCTTTTTTGAATTCTTTATCAGTAGCCCATCTTGAATATCCTTTTTCTTTTTTTTCACTAATTGAAAAACCAAAACCTTTATCACGATCAAAAATGTATGACTTTACGGCCATAAATATTCCTATTATAGCTACAAAAAATAAGAAAAATGTCATCCCAATGTATTTTGCAGTAAATGCTTTAAATGGTAAAAAACCATAAAATTTTCCTTCTGCTACAATACTAGCAGTGTTTAATACACCTATTGCACATAGGTATAACAGAAATACACAAAAGGCACAAAATATTATTAAATCTTTTTTTTCTACTTTTATTTTCATTAAGATATCGCCTCCAAATTACTAACATTATTATAGCATTAATAAATTGAATTGTAAACAAAATTACTTAAAAACAGCAAGCTAATACTATATATTTTTATTGATATAAAATATAAAAACAAGTACTCTGATATTTGAATACTTGCCTAATTATAAATTTATATTTCTACTGTTTTATCATCTAGATATACTTCATATTCTAAAATGTTTTTTATTTTAAATATAAATCTATCATTATCTGATATATATACATCTATTATTTTTTTATCATCACTAATATTATATTTTTCTACTGACATATTATTTATATTTATGGTGTTTATATATGTTTTAAATTCCTCTATATTATTAAATTTTTTAGAACGATATTCTTCGTTTAATAATTCATACGCTTGATCTATATTGTTTTTTAAATAGTTGCGGTAATCGTTTAGATATATAGCCGCTAATTGTCTGTCTGTTATATTTACTAGATTATATTCATTTACACCATATGTTTTTGGATTCATAGTGTAATTTATATAATTATTAGTTGGTACTAATGTTTTTTTACTTCGATAAATTTTTATTCCATAAAACACTAGTAATCCTATTATAACAAGTACAACTAACCAAATGTAACTTTTTTTATTTTCCACTATTTATCACCTCTATTTAAACATACTACCATCATATGGTTCTATTGCAAATGTCATTGTACTTTCATCTAAGATGACTATTATGTAGTAATCTTCTTTAGATGATGAAGTATTTAGTGAATCTTTTTCAATAGTTCCATATACATAGTATTTATAGATTGTTTGATTAAGTCTTTGTTGATACATTTTTTTTGGAGAGAAATTTCTATTACCTGTTATTTTTGGTATGAATGTATAAATATTTGATTCGGTAATATTATTTTCTGTTTTATATTCGTTACTTAATAGTACTAATAATTTTTCTGTATTATTGGCTGCTAAATAGTTTAGATATTTTGATACACAAGATGATACTGTATAAAATCTATTATAATCATCCACTAATAATATTTCATCTGGATTTACTTTATCTTCTTTAACTTTAGCCTTATCTTTAAAAAATATTTGGTTTATTCCTGCTAAAACAGCCATTATAACAATTAATGCTATTACTAATTTTAAATTTTTATCTACTGAATCATCCATTATATCCTCCTATAATCCAAAAATATCATATCGAATTTTAAATTTTCCAATTAACTGGTATGCTGTATAGTCATTTTGTTCACACACTGTTGTTTTTGAATCACTTGGGCAATTGTTATAATCGTAACAAGTTGGTACCGATGAACAATATCCTGCTCCATATATTAAATTTAAATAAACACATCCGCCAAGGCCATCCCCTCCGGGATTATAACGATGATCTCCTATCCATGAATATACTGATTGCATTCCCTCAAGAGTTCCTGGCATTCCATGTCCTTCAGCTTTGCATCCTGCTTCTTCTCTTTCGTTATACCTATTTATTATTGAGTTATAATTGCCACTATTTGGATCACTATAATCATTAATTACTTTTGCATATTGAACTATACCATTTTCTAATGAACCATAATTTCCTACTTTATTACTTCCGTTTACTACTCCTATCCCCCAAAAATTGTAACTACCATATGGATTTCCCCAGCCTTGTTCTGTTCCGGCAGTTACCACTACTAATTCTGGATTGACGTTATTTTCTACAGATGTTTGGTAAACCAATTCAGAATTATTGGCAAAATTATTACAAAAGTTCTTATTGTTACTTCTTTGACAATAATCATTCATTTTTGATATAAATTCGTTTAGTGATAATACTGTTTCATTTAATGAAAAACCGCCTGTTGTTCCATAGGAACTTGGCCTTGGATCATCTGCTTTTATATATTGCGTTGGATCAACACTACTATCAGTTGAATCAGAACCAACTCTTATTTCAAAATGTAATTTTGTTTCAGATGCGTCACCACTACGACCCATCTTTCCAATTACTTGACCTTGCTCTACTACATCATCTGCTTTAACTGTGATACTATCTTTTGCTAAATGAGCATATAATGTATAACTACCGTCACTATGTCTAATTTTTACATAATTACCATAACCATCGCCATCGGATGCTGTACCACTGTCTTCAAATTTGGTTTGAGAATCATCTGTTGGATATGTAACAACACCCGGTTTTACTGCTATAATGTTTATTGTGTTAGGGTCAGCACCTTCACTACTTATATCAATACCTTTATTTTCATCACTATAGTTATTACTAATAGTAATTATTTGGGGATCACCTTTGGCTAATAAGAAACCATTTTGTTCCTCGGTCTCAGTACTACCAATTGGCCACCAATAAACATCTTTTTTTACTCTACCAAAAGCACTTGAGCCTCTATATCCACTTGATATATCGTCGGATTTTATTATTCCTGTTGATAACAATGGTGCTATTATTAATAAAAGAAAAACAAAAATGAAAATAATAGTTGTTGCAGCAACAATTGTTATTGCTTTGTATTTTATTGGCATTTTTTTCCAAACTAAATTACTAGCTATTTTCATTTTTGAATTTTTTTCTTGTTCATCCATAATACTCACCCACTTATTAGTAGATTAGAATCCTCCACCAGTACCAAATGATTCTAATTCGTCTTCAGTTACTATAACATTTATTTGCATTCTTCTATTTCCACATACAAATAAGGCTTCACCTTGACTAAATCTTTTTATTGCTTCTTTTTCATTTTCATTTAAATCTATTAACATTGATAAATCTTCTACTGCTTGTTTCTTTAAGCCCATTACTAAATAATAAGATGAGTTATCAAATATTGCTTTACCATGCATTAATATTCCATCTGCTACAAAGTCTGATGGTTGCTGAGTTATTATTATAGTACCTGTGTTATATTTTCTTGCTCTTCTTTGTACTTGAGCTAAGAACTCTGCTCCTAATTCATTTTTTGCTCCTAGTAATACATGAGCTTCATCTACTGATAATACTGTATTAACGTTAGGATTTAAACATAGGCCCCAAGCGAATTTTAATATATTAAATAGTAAGGCATTTCTTATATTTGTATCTGAATTCATTAATTCTTTTATATTAAATACTAAGAAGTCACTTTCAGTATTTATTGTTGTATGTCCATTAAAATAATATTGTAACTCTCTAACTAATGGTCTTAATTTTAGCTCTAGTCTTTCCATTACATCTCTTTCATGTGTTTTTTCTGTCATAGATGTTAATTTACTAGTTACTGTTACATATACATCTCCAAAGGTTGGATAATCTTTTGATGTATATTTAGAAAAATCTGAGTTAAATGTTATACCAAATCTAGCATATGTATCTTGTACTACTCCACTAAATAGGGCTAGTACATCTTCTTCAATATCTGGAGAATAATATTTCATAAATGCTTTTAATGATTGTAATGTTTTATTTAATACAGTATAACCTAAACCGTTTTTTATTTCATTTTCGTCTGCATCCATTATTACTTCAAGTGGATTTACCATTCCGTATTCTCCACCTTTACCTAAATCTACGACATCTCCGCCATAAGCTCTTGTCATTTCACTTATTTCGCCTTCTGGATCTACCGCTACGATTTGATAACCGTTTCTAATATGACTTCTCAATATTAATTTGGCTGCTGTTGATTTACCGCTACCAGAAGTACCTAGGATAATCATATTAGCATTATTTCTATTACTTTCTTTTTTTAATTGATATAAGAACTGGTTAAATAGTACAACACCACCAGAGAAGTCTACTCCTAACAATGTTGATAATCCATCATCTTTTATACTATCAAAGATAAATGGATACATAGCGGCCATAGTTGGAGAAGGCATTGGTGTACCTATTCTTTGTTCTATTGGTTGTTTATCAAATATTGGAAGAATTGACTTTAATACTCTTTCTTGTTCAAATCTTAATGGTATCGCTCTTAATTCCATAGCATCCATATAATTCTTTAGATTAACTTTTTTCATTTCTAGTTCTTCTCTAGTATCTGCTGTTACCATAATGTGCATTTGAAAATCAAAAGTTTTGGCTTGTGATGCTGTAAATTGTTGAATAAAGTATTCTAGGGAATCAACATCTTGTCTAATTCTTTCTTGAATTGTACGATCTTTTTCTTCCTGATATCTACTTTTTAAATCAGATATTTCTTTGTTTAACATTTTTGCAAGTACTGAAAATGGTACAGGAATATGTTTTATTACTAATTTTACACCAGACATATTAGTTAGATTAGATAAATAACCTGGACCAATAAATCTTGGATATGATATTACTGTTAATATTGTTGCATATTTATCACTAATTACAAAGTCTGAAGGATTAAATTGCAATCCTTTAGGAGCTAATTCACTTTTTAAATTCATTATGAAATCACCGTCCCAAAATTAGTTGTCATTCCCCCATTAAGAAAGTTATCTAATATTACTCTTAAATCATCGTTAGATACTTGTGATGCTTCTAATCCTGAATTAGCAAGTCCAGTAACTAAAGTACGTAATCTTTTTTGAATTATATCATCATTCTTTTCTTTAAATAATATATAGTATTCTGTATCTGTTATATTATTGTTCATAAAATTATTAGCTTTTTCTATATCTTGATTTATTAATTTTCTAACTGCTGGATTTGGAGTTTGATTATATAGTAATTGTAGTCTAGCTAAATAATTATTTAAATCTACTGGACGATCTGCCGAAATTAACCAAAATTCAAAATCAATAGTATTGTAAAAATTTTTTAAAGCTATTAAAGCGCTGTCTTGAGACTGTTGATCAAGAATAAAGATATTTCTTGGTCTTATTTTAACACCAGTTACTTTTAATTTATTATCCAATAGTATAGTACCATTGGATATTGCTTTAATAGGTATCCAATCTTCCGTATACTTTGAACTACTTTTTGTGTTTGTCGTCAACTGCGAATTTTTCATAAAAACACCAACCTCTCCATATATAATTTCTTCTTTCAGTGAAAAATCTTAACATACTTTGTATAGCACAAAGTACATTATGATAATTAGGTATCGGAACTACTAGTAATCCTGTTATACCTGCTGGCATACATGCTAGTAATATGGCAAAGGTATTACTAGATCTAACTATAGCTAATGCTAATAATGATATTACTACACCAGTTCCAAATAATATTAAATCAAATGGTCTAAATATATTAAATATTAATGTTCCTCTTTTAGCATTAGCAGGTACTAAATATCCATTCACTATATATCACACTCCTTTTTATTTTATTTATCCTTAGCATACTTAGCATTTGCTTCAGCTTTCTTGTATGCTTCATTTCTTGAACCACTGACTTCTTTAATTTGTCTAGTCTCACTCTTAGTTGTATCTTTGTTATCAAAGAAAGCTTTTGCTCTTTCTTGTGCACTTAAATTTGTATTTGTAATTGAAACTTCTCCAAATCCGGCATAACCACTATCTCTACCTTTACTTCTATATGTTTCTTCGTTGGCTAAGGCTGTCATTATAGTTGCATTAACGGTAGCATCATCAGGTCTTTTGTTCATTTCTGCAATTAGTGCTTCCTTCTTAACTGCTTTTATAGTTTTATTAGCTTCACCAATTTTAGCTGCATCTGCGCCTTCTTTTATTAATTTATCACGATAACCAATAGCATGTTGTACATACTCGTTCTTTTCTAATTCTTTATCTATAATATCAGCATTAGTTTGATATCCTTCATAAAATGATAATTCTTCATCAAATGCCGCTTTAGTTCTGGCAGCATCACCTGCTCCAAGGGTTCTTCCTAAGAAGTCTGAGTCATCGTTATTTCTATTGTATGCTCTTTGCATTGCCACTCTTTGATTTGCCATACCTTTACCAGCATTAGCAAAAGCATTGCCCTTGAATTTTGCTCCTCCAAGTGTTCCTCTTGCTAATCCAGTTATAGCACCGCCTAATCTTCCTCCAGCTGTTCCCTTACCATATTTGATACCAGTTGCCAATCCACCTATTCCTCCAGCAACAGCTCCTCCTGCAAATGTTCCGAGTTGTTTAGCCGACTTACCATGTAATCCAAAGTCAAATCCAGCACTTCCAGTAGATGGGAATATTTCTTTTAATAAGTTTGGTACTTTTTTAGCAAATGTGAATAAGGCTATTATCATAATTACCGTGATATATCCAACACCCCACTTTGATGTTGCCTCAAAATTGGCAGCCAGGTTAGACTTTGATGAAATTAGGGATGAGCTAACCAATATAATAAAGTCTAATATTGCAACTCTTATAAAAAAGTCTAAAAATGTACTTAAACATTGCTTGGCCCATTTTTTTACTTTATCTTCTCCTTTTGGCATTAAATACATCATAATTGGTATAGGAGCAATTATTTCCAAATATGCCAATTGAATCACCCTTACACCTAATTGTACTGTATATACAACTATAATCCAAAGAAGTATGCCACCGCAGAGAAGTGCTACAACACCGTTAAAATCAATTATATATTTCTTTGAGTTTTTCTCGTTAAGACATTTATATGCTATATTAAAATTGTGCTCGCCATAGAATTCATCTTTTAAAATGCTCATATGGCCATTTCCACATTCATTTGTCTCCCCAACTTGTGAATAAAATTGACTAAAAGTATACCAAGCAATTTGATCGCCATTACTACCAACATCTTGCCCTTCATTAAAAGTAAAATCTGGTAATATTATTTTTTCTATCACTTGGCTATCTATCAGTTCATCTTGAAGTTTATAAGCTTCATTAAATAGAAATCCTGTGCTTCCTAATAAAATTATTACAATTAGCACTTTTTTTATAATGTTTCCTATTCCTTTTTCTTTATCCATCATGCTGTCTGGATTGATTAAGTATTCAATGGCCGCAAATGTTAACCTAAACACCATAAATAATCCCAACACAAGTTCTACTCGCTGAAAAATTGCTGATGCATCGATATCTAATCTTACTTTTCCGAATCCATTAAATATATCAAAGCAAAAGCATATTAAACTATATATTATCTCACAGAAAAATAAGGCAAGTGTTCTTGCAGCATCAACTATATCCTGCGTTATGCTTAATATATACATCTTATACCTCCTTTATTTTATACATGTTTCTTTATTGATACTACCCCAGACGGTATTTGCAATATTTAGTACTAAATTTACAAAAATCGGTACAATAAAGACTATAATTGCCGCTATTATTCTTTTTATAAATCTATCCCTATCTTTTTTCATATTATCTTCATTGTCGCTAAAGGTTGCTCTAAGAAAGTCTGTCATCCCCAAAACTACTAGTAGAATCGGAACTGCTATTCTAATAACCTTCATCACGTCATCAATTATTTTTATCGCATCGTCTGAAAATAATTCACACGAGTTTGTTGGCGCAGAAGGCGTCTTATTATTACCACTGTTATTATTATAACGTTCAATACTTGTAAGAGTCCACACTCTGTTTCTATTTAGTTTTCCCGGGTCATTTACCCAAAATGTTTCTTTTAACGTTGCATAAGATGAGTACAAATTATGTGGGCAAGAGCCATCGTTACTAGAAATTATATCTTCAATAGTAAACTTTATATCATACCCATCACTAAAATGAAAAGAAGTCTCATTATAATATAGTTCTACTGTACCTTCATCTGATTCTACATAAGAAGAATCCTTATAAATACTATATTTGCAATAATTCATTTTATATTCATTTACTTTATCTATAACACTTTTGTCTTTTTCTCCCGATATTTGTTCTGGCGTTTTTGATTCCTCTGATGATTGCTGTAATAGAACAAAACCATTTTTACATTTTTTATCACCATCATCTTTATTATATGTTTCTATTTTTTTTGAGATTATATTGTTATTGTAATTTAGGCAAGTTGGACATGACAATAATGTATTATCTTCTTCGTTATAATAATTTTTTGTTGGTTGCATGTTTTCATTTATAGTAATATATTTAAAATTAATTTTTTCTGTTGGTAGTTCGAATTTAGTCCATGATGGACTATCACTGTCTAGTGTATTATTTGCTCTATATAAAGATAAACTACATTCTTTGTCTTGTACAATTTTGACTGCCTGCTGAGTAGTACCTTTTGGATATACGCAAGTTAATTCTTGACAGGCAGCATTAACACTGCCAATTAGTATAACAAATGATAGGAAATATGTACTTATCATTAATATTTTATTTTTCATAATATTACAACTCCTTTTGGACATAAGAATTTATTATAATTTAATTATAGCATAGATAAATAAAAAAGGAAATAATTTTTATTCATTATTTCTTTTATATTTATACTACGGCATATTATATGTTTATTTATTTTCTTGTTTGGGTTGATTATTTATATCTTTATTAGTTCTTATTTTCTATACTTCTTTTTGAATTCACTAATATAGCTATCTGCTTCTTTAGCATACTGTTCTAATTTTTTTCTTTCTTCAATTTTCTTTTGATTTATTCTTTTCTGCTTATTGTAGCATTTTAATGTGTATGCTTTTATTTCATCAATTGCCTCTTTATATCTTTTTATATCACATTTTTTATACTCTTTTAATTGATTTACTACTAGTTCTTTTGGAATTTCTTCCACAGAATTATAGGTTAAGCAATTATAGTTTGCTGATTCAAGTGATGGCGCAAATAGTATTAAATCACCTGTAATCAAATCATACATTTTTCCATCAATATTCTCACATATTATATCGACTGGATCATAGCTAATTACTATTTCTTTACGTCTTGTTATAAATATACCATTAACTTCTTTTTCTATATATTTTTGTTTTTCAATTATGCCAGTTAAAACAGAAGTATCATCTGGTTCTTCCCACCTCGATTCACCTCTAATATTATTATTTAATTTAATTATATAATATTTATTCATAATTATTTCCTCCTTGAGGTATATTATAAGTTAATTATTCTAAATGTCAATGTATATAGAAAAAATATTAATCTTTTTTGCATTTTTTTATCAATTTTTATGAACTATTTAATAATTTTAAAAAAGAAATAATTTTTATTCATTATTTCTTTTAATTTTATATATCTGATTCTCTTTTTTTATATAGATAATATGTTACTGCGGATAATATTAATAGTATGATGAAACTTACTATTCTTATGCTAGTAAATACATATTTTTTATTTGATTCTTTATATTCTATTTTTTTATTTACTTCTAAGTGTATATTAGCATTATCTTTATCTTTTATTGTCCATGTATATGTATTTTTATTTACTTTGTCTGCATTATTATCAGTAATAGCGTATTTACTTGTTACTGATATATTTATTTTATCTGAATACATACATTTAAATGGGCCATATAAATCTATATTATAATAATCTTCTGATTCGTCAAATAATACATAAGTAAAACATGTGTTTAGAATGTTTGATGATTTGTAATTGTTATCAAATGTATAAGTGTATTTAAATTCTTTATATTTGTTTTTATCTATTATTTCTTTCTTATATTGTCCTTTATTATCTATTAAGGGAGTAGCTGTATTTAAGCTATATGAATATATATCTACATTTGTACTGTTTGTATCATCTAGTTCTTTATTTGTTACAGTACCAGTTATTGTTTCTTTGAATAAGCCTTCATCTTCAATGTCTAAATTATAATTTATACTACATCCAGATAATAATAGTAGTGCTAATATTAAATATATTTTTTTCATATTTCCTCCTAATTGTTATACCAAGAACCATACCCTACTATATTAGTGTCTGTTACGGAATGATATGTTGTATTTACTTTATGTGATGAATTTCCAGAATATACGGTTAGACTACCATTATCGTTGGCTGCTACTATTCCAATATGAGCGTCTGATGCATATGGACAAGCGTTTATTTCACCATTCCAATCTTGACCCCACTTGAAATATATTATATCTCCTTTTTTAGGAGTATATTTTTCTTTTCCAAATTTATTTGCATAGAAATCTGAATATTCAAAGGCTAAATTGCTATTGTTATAAAATGTTCCCATACTACATAATGCTGAAGCAAAATTTACTACTTTTGATTCTTTTTCAATTATATCACTATATAAGTTTACACCATCATAGTTTGTTTGTTTTAAAGCCCATGTTGCAAAATATCCACACCATGGTGTACCTGCTGGAGCTCCATATTTAGAACTATCTGTATTTCCTAGTTCTCCTTCAATATTGCCGATTAAAGCATCAGCCATACTACTATATTCTTCACCACTACTTATATTTGACTCATCTTGTGCTTTTAATTTTTCTTTTTCTGCTATTTCGGCTTCATATTGTTTTCTTTTCTCTTCTAGGCTTTTTGTTCTCTCTGCTTTAGCTTTTGCTTCTTCGGCTGCTAATAAATTATCATAATATGTAAAATTTCCACTTTTGGCATTTGCTTCACATACTGAATAGCCTGTTGGGAAACCTGCTGAATTAAGGATCATCATTATTACATTTACTATCCATGGAACACAAAATATTAACATTGCATTTATTATTCTTTTTCCAGCTATTTTGGAATTTTTTTTAGCAGTATCATCATCTGATACTACTGCTTTAAAGAAATCTACTAAAAGCATTATAATTAAACTTATTGGTACTATAACAAATAATGCATCTATAAGTAAATAAACAAAATATAATACTCTAAGTATCCCTGGATTTTGACAAACTTCTATTAAAAAATACATTCTATCACCTGCTACAATTATACATTAGTTTGATTATTTTTACAAGAAATATTGTAAAAAAAGAAATAAAACTGTTAAGTATTATTTCTCCTCTTAATTATTTACAATTTTTTCTTATTTGACACCAGCAATTTTTCCATGAAGTTGTATCCGCGTCATCAAGATTTAAATTTCCTAAAAAGTCAAATAAAACTGTTACTAACCATACTACCGCAAATACTGCTATTGCATAAATCAATCTTCTTATAAAAGTTGATTTAGCCTTTTTTACATCATCTTCTTTGCTTGATACCACGGCTTTACCTAAATCTATTGACCCTAAAATTATCATTATTACAGGGATACCAATCCATATTATATTTATTATAGTACCTATTAAAGTCCATAACGGTGCCATTGACGCTTGACTACATATATCCATAGTTTTCCTCCTTAATTCATAATTATATATTACACTAATTAATAGTAAAAGTCAATTCTTTTACTTTGAATTAGGATTTTTTTTACACTTTTCTTGAATGTAAAACAAATTCAACACATGAAAGTATTAAATGTTACAATTAATTGTCCAAAGTTGCATTTTCATTTTCTTTTGGTTCTGTTTTTCTATATTTGTGGTAGTAATAAACACCTATTGCACTGAATACTATACCGAGAGTAATAAATATCCATAATTTAGTTCCTGTTTTTGGATTTTCTGCAACGTCTTCATTTGTTTTATTATCTTTATTTTCTCCTGAAGTATTATCTTTATCTTCAACTATCTCTGTTGTATCTATTTTTTTTGTATATGTTGCATTGATAGAATGAAAAATAATAGCACTATATGTTACTTCACATTCTCCCTCTATACTAGTACATGCATCAACACTACATTTTGAACCAAAATTACAAGAATCTACTAATTTCCATGTGTCTTGATCATCATATTCAATAGTCTTACCATCTTCGCTAAAGTAATATGTGGCATTATCTTTCCCAATATTTTCTCTTTTTCCATTTTGAGCTGGATTTATTACTCCTGGATCGCCTTCATTAGGAGAGTTGTATCCGTAACACATTCTTGCTCCATCTGCATACTTATATGTTGTATAGTTATAAGCTTTTCCAGCAGTAGGGTTTTGATTTTTTTGATATGGAACTTGCATAATATTATCTGTACTAGCTTTACTAGTTGTATTGCCTTCTCTATTAAATTTTAGATACTTATAGCATTTTGCATTAGATGGATCTAACACATAATCTTTTGGACAAGTATAGGCATCCTTTTCTTCATCAGTTAATTTTTCATATTTAGCTTTTAAATTTATATTTTTTGTTGGCTTTTCGTTAAAATTAAAATCTTTTCCTGTCTCATCTTGCCATGAAATAAATTTATAGCCGTCTTTTAATGGATTTAATCTAAGATTTCCTATTATTGATTTACTATTAACTATTTCTGTTCTCTCTGTACTGCCATCTATAAAATGTCCACCATCTAAATTATATGTAAATTTATATGTTGTTGAATTAACCATTTTTTCTGTATTTCCACTTTTAGGACAAACATTTTCTTCAGGTTTTTCTATTTCTTGTGGTTGCATTGTTTCACCAGTTCCATTATTAGTTACTGGAGGCTTATTATAATAGCAAAGAGCTTTTACAGTTAATGCGTAGTTTTCACTTGTATCTGAAGTTGTTTGAACGTAACTGCCACTAGTGTAACCTCGTCCACTAATTTTTTGCCAACCAGCAAAATATGTTCCATAAGGGCATCCATCATAGCTTTCTACGTATTGGCATTCTGCCTGTTTACATATTTTAGTTTTATATCCTCCTCCCCATGAATGTTGGAAATAAACTGTAGTTGTATATGTTTTTGATTCTATCATGTTTTGTGCTGATTTCCCTACACATCCGTCTTTTGATCTATTTGATACGCAATATATATCCGTTCCGGGAACATGTTTATTAATGTAAACACCCTTACCAGTAAGATCATATACACATTGATTTTTGTTTGTCGTTTTTGTGGCTTTTATTGATTTTCCATTCACATTATATGAGGGACAACATTTACTTGTACCTGAAACTAGTGCAGTTCCAGCTGGACATCTTGCTTTTGTTGTCTGTGCGTTTACGATACTACTACTAGCAATTAGTATACAGACAAAAAATACTAATTGTTTTAAAATTTTTTTCTTTTCTACCATGATTTTGACTCCTTTTAATATACTAATAAAAAGACTACGAAAAATTACTAATATTTCTATTAGTTATTTCATATTCTTTTTTATTCATATATTTTCTTATATTATAAGGATTTACAAGTAATAATTTACATTTTCCCTCCCTAATTAGCAATTGGTTAGCGTTTTTAATTGGTCTATTTTTCATAAGAGGGCACTCCTTTCTTGTTGATTATCAACTTTCTTTACCTTATATATTGATGATACCATAATACTACAATTATTTCAACCATTTTGAGTTAAAATAAAAAAAGATTATTTGAAGAAATCAAATAGTCTATTTTTTCTTTTGGGTTCTTCTGATTCTACAGATTTAACATAACCTAACTTTTCTAATAATGGTAAAATTATATTACTATTGTCTTTTTTATCATTTACTGGAGGTATATTATAGTATACTTTTAAATCTGATTCTACTTCAAAGTCAGATATATCTTCTTCAGATAATAAGCTTTTATTTAGTATTAACTTTTTACCTTTTAATTCTCCAAATACTTTTGGATTTATTACTGATAATTTATTTAACTTTATAGTAGTTGGTTCTATTAGATATAATACATCGGTACATAGATGTTCTTTTTGAGATTTATTTAAATCTACTAAAAAGACGTCTACTGAATAATACTTATCTAATGTACTTTCTAATTCACTATCTTTTATTGATAAACAATCTTTATCTTTTAAATATACTAAATCTCTTCTATCTAGTTCTATAGCCATAGTACTATAATAACTACTTAGTTCTTTCTTTAATAAATATATTAAAGTTGTTGCTCCAGCAGAATCTGTAATATTTTTAATACCTATTACTTTACGATTAGTTCTTGAATGAGAGATAACTTTAGGTTCACTACTGGGTTCTTCTTCAATATTTTGAAGATATGCTACATCACGATAAACATTGGGATTATTATATAAATACATAAGACTATTTGAATCTTTAGTAAAATTATATATTCCCATATTTACTAATTTTGATAAGAATGTTTTTGAATCACTAATAGCATCATCTTTATCTAATAATAATATTACTTTATCCATGTTTATATTCATAGATAATTTTTGTAGATTAGATAAATCTTTATAATCTTTTATTGCTGTTATATCTAAAAACATCTTATTAAAAAAGAAATTTTTGAATGTAGATACTATTTCATCTACATCATATTCTCCTTTTAATCTCTTAGATACTTCTATATCTAGAGAATTAAATACATCACTATACTTGTTTGATATTACTGTGTCCATTTATGTATTTATCCTTTCTATTTTACGTGTTTCTCCTTGTATTGGTATAGTAAAACTAAGATTTAGAAATGGAAAATCTATTGTTACAAATGTAGCTACTTTATAGTAATCCGCATTTATATCATTATTTCCTCTTACTTCTATAATACAATAGCCTTCTTTACCTACAAATACATCATTGCCATATGCTTCTTTACATTTTTTATCAGCAGTGTCTTTATTAATTTTGTATGAAACGCTATTCATATATGCGCTTATTTGCGTAATTGCAGTATCACTTGCATTATCATAATCTTTGATACCTTCATTTTGCTCTATAATATCTAAAACTTTATTTTTTACTCTGAAAGCCTTAGCGTAATTTAATGCTACCGCTACAAAAATGATATATAAAACCAAAAACACTATTATCAATTTTATCATGAATGATCCCCCAACTGCATCTCTCATTTTCTCTCACCTACTTTGTCTTTTTGTTTATGTTTTTATTATCCATCTATGGCACCATTGCCATCTACTGCTCCAGTACCACTAGGATTATTAGCATTATCCATTTCTGTATCGCCTCTGTTTGTCATCTTAGTAAATGTATCATTGATCCATTTTCTTCCTACAGAGTCTTCTTTACCAAATAAAGCTGTAGCAATACCTAATACTATAACGATTAGTATAATAGTGACAACTGTCATTGAAACTTCACCTGTTGCTTCTTTCATTGCTTTTCACCTTCTTTCATATATGTATTTTTTTATTCTTTTTTTATATTTCAAATATTTATATTGTTGTTAATAACATAAATATTGAAATCAATAAGAGTAATAAGGAACCTCCGCCTGTTACAAACATCATTATCATTGTTCTTCTTTCCATGCTATATAATCTGGCTTGATATTTTTGTTCTCTTGCTTTAGCTTGAAGAGAAGATACGGATTTTGAAAACGATTCTAGTTGTTGATGCTTTTTTTCTTGTTCTCCTAAACCTAATCTATATAATAATCTCATCATTCTCATAGAGTCTCTTACTGGATACTCCTTTGCAAAATCCATATAAGGATCTATTGATGAGTCACCTGCTTCTATTTTGCTTACTAATTCTTTTAATCCTGGTTTAAATACTTCGGGAGCATCATCTATACTTTTAGCTAATGCTACTGGTACTGTGTAGTGATGAATTAGTACTTCTATTGTTTTTAAGTAATATGGTAATAAGGAATCTATGTATGTTAGATGCCCTTTATACCATTTTTTTAGGCTTAAATATTGACTTTTATATACTATAAAGCCTATTACTAATGCTAATATTATACTTAGATAACTCATATTAGTTATAAAGATAAATATTATAGCAGCGGATGTTAATACTCCTTGTTTTACTCTTTTCATGTATACTTCATTTGGATTATATACTCTATCACCGTATTTAGCTATTAATAAGAAATCATAGTCTTTTTCTTTTAATAGATTACATAGTTTGCTGTTTGTTCCAAACATACTATCTTTATTTATTTTTCCATTAACAATAAATATATATATTACTATTATGGCTACTAATAATAATTCTATCATCATTATTCAGCACCTACATTCTCGTTGTAATATTTTTCTCCTGATAGAAGAAACCAACTATTTACTAATACAATAATGTGAATAAATATTCTTATAAATAATTTATCTACCATAGCTATGTATGTTTCTTGTCCTATTAGTAATTGTATTAAAGCTATCATACCATATAGTGATACACCAAATGTTATAAATTGTTTATGGAATGCTGCTCTATCTGATCTATCTCTATATACTCCTTCTACTAATACATCTATGTCTGTTAACATATTTTCAAATGTTTCTTGAGTATCTTTTGCACCTTCTTTTGTTACTTGTAAGAATAATTGATGCATATTTTTTACCATATAGTATGGATATTTTGTATCCATGTATTTTATTGAGTCATAGACATCACCTTTTTCATATGATAGTGCTATCATTGTTTTTACATCCGATAATAATGGTTCTTCTAAAACTCCTGAGGCTACTACTCCTTCCAATGATTTTACAAAAGCTTGTGTAGTTGAAAATTCCATTATTGTATTAGTACAATATACTTGTACTTGTTCAAATATATATTCACTATATTGTCTTTTACATCTTAGATAAGTGATGTATGGAATTACTGAAACTGCTAATACCATATATACTATTGTTATAGCTAGATTATAGAAATATAGATAACTTATGCCTCCTGACAATCCAGCAAAAGCCGCTATTTGAAATAGATATTGTCTTGGTGTATATTCTAATCCTAATTCTTTTACTTTTTCCCTCATCGCTTTAAATGAATAGGGTTCCATTTTTCTATAGGCATTTACTGCTTGTTCGGATATAAATTTATATACTGATTCACCTTTCTTAGTACGATAAGAAATTATGAATATTATTATTAATCCTATTAAAATTATTTCCATTATATCACCTACCTTTATACTACATTATTATTATTTATACCAGTTATAGTAGCTTGATGTGGTATATTATTTGCATATATATTTGGTATATTATTATAACTATTCGTATTACTTTGAACTATATTTGGATTTGGCTGAATAGTTTGATTTGGTTGCATAATATTAGTGTTATTTATAACTTGTTTTTGCTGATTATAGTTACTTGTATCTACTGCATAGTTATTATTTGTATTGTCACTTGAAGCATCTCTAAACTCTTCTTTTACTAGTATGTCTTGGGGCATTATTACACCTTGACTTTCTAGATATTCTATTAGATGTTTAGTTGGATTTGCCGTTGTTTCATGTCCATCTGGTGTTTTTTTATAAAGTATCTTGTATTCTGCTTTATTTTCATCGGTAACATAGAATTCTACTACTTCTGATACTTCTCTATGAAATTTTTTATATTTTTGGCTATAATATCCTTTTATATGTACACCTAATTGTACATAGCGATGTATTGTTGCTAGGAACTGGCTTACATCTTGATTTGTTTCTAGCAGGCTATACATTCTACTTGGTATTGACTCTGCTTTATCAGCATGTATTGTGGAAAGAATATTATGTCCTGATGATATGGAGTTACGAACGGCCATTACAGCTTCAGCACTTCTTACTTCGGATAGTAATATCCATCTTGGATTTTGTCTCATACAGGTTACTAATACATCTGAATATGAGGCTATATTATTAGTTTTCATTGCTACAATATCTCTATGAGGAAATATTTTATCTAAATGAAGTTCTAGAGTATCTTCAATAGTTATTATTTTCTCATTTTCTTTTGTATGGGCTGCTAAATATTTTATAAACTCTGTTTTACCTGAACCTGTTTCTCCACTAACTATAATGTTACAATGGCCTTCTACACATTTTAATAGGAAGTCATGAATATTTAATCTAATATAATCTTCTGCTATTATCTTATCTTTTTCAAGTCTTATTTTAGCAGGAGTTTTTCTTATTAAGGCTGCTATCCCATTTTTAGCTATCGAATCATGAACAAAGTTCATTCTTAGTTCTGCTGATTCTGCATCAAGAAATGGATTTGCCATATTAAATGACTTTCCCATAGAGTTAGCACATTGAAAGGCTATTTTTTCCATTAAAGCATTATCTATACCAGTATTTTCTACCCTATACACACCTTGAGATAATGTTTTTAACCACACTTGTCCACCATTACTATATGATATATCTGTTACATCGTCATTGGCTAAGAATGGCTTTAATGGGCCAAAATCTATTTGGGTAAATTCTGTTTCCATGCTTTGCCCTCCTTATTCTTTTTTATCTATTTGTTTTTGTATCATTATCTTTTTTATCTGTATCTTTTTTATCTGTATCTTCTTTTACTTGATCTTCTACTTTAGGTAATTCATTTACTGATACAAAGGCAGTCTTTGAATTAATAAAGTTTTCGATATCATCACTACTTACTTGTACTTTATCTTTTTCAGTAAGTGTTGTTGTATTAGGTACTAATATTAGTTCAACAGCATATTCTTTTAGATATAATGCTTTTCTTAATAATAGATGTGTTTCTTCAGGAACTGCAAATAACATATATGCTGGTGTTCTTGCTTCTTCACTATTTTCAAATACATGTTGTCCTGATGAATCTTTAACATCTAATATTTTTATATTACTAATGAATTTACCAAACATTACTTCACCTTTATCATTTAAAGATTTGTAATAGATATTTATGTAGCTACCTGGTGCCATTGAATTAGCATATGTACTTGCTATATTAACAGGATAGTTGATAACTGTATATCCTTCAGGAACATCTTGAAATGCTGAGTCTGGTAAATTTTCTTTGGATGTTACTAAATCCGCATAAAATAAACTTCCTTTTGCTATTATCGTATTATAGTTGGAATATTTTCCTACTATATTTTGTTTTTGTGTATAATAGTTTCCTACTAAAAATGATTTTGGTACATTCATAATTCCTACCATACTATCCTTTATATAAGTTCTTGGTTGAATTGTTTCAACTGCATATGGTACTTGTACTAATTCAACTTTTGAATTTATACGATAATTATATCCTATGGCTAATATTACTAAACATAGTAGTACCCCTAATATTGTAACTGTATTTTTGTTACCTAATAATTTTTTCATCGAAGCTTTTAAATTATTCATATTTATTTCCTCCTTTTTATTTAAATTCTTCTTTTATTTATATTCATATTCTTCATAAGACCATGTTACTTCATACTTTAAGATAACATTCCCACTATTAGATCTATTTATGTTTATCCATGGCAATTCATAAGAACTACAATCTACTCTTAGTCCTGTTCCGGAACCATCAGAGCAGTTATAATAACTTATAGTTGATGCTGAACTAGATGAGTAGTCGCTTGGGGAATTGTTACTAAAATAATCTGTCCTGTAATCATCTGTAGAAGTAGAAGCTCTTGCCCAATCAATTTCTCTTCTTAATTTAGCCATAAGTATTTCGCCTTGATCAGTTACTGCAACAGGAGTAGATATATCTGTTACTTTTTGTTTTCTCATATTGGCGTCATTTATTTCCTTTGGTATGTTTAGTGGCTCGCTACTAGAAGAAGTATTTAGCATTGAATAGACAGTTTGTTTATATATTTTTTTCTTTGTTTGAAAAGGATCAATAGCGGTTTCTGTGCTATCTTTTCCTACATATTCTAATATACCAGTAAGATTATTAAGTACATTATAATCATTTACTGTATCATATATTCTATATCTATCAATACCTGTATCAATAATTATAGTGGCTTTTGGGGGAGTCTCTATGATATCAAAAAATGATATTGTATATTTTGTACCAATAAATAGTGTTGATTCAGAATATCTTCTAGTAAAGTTTTCTACAAATTTTTCTTTTACTATTTTTAAGTCTCCTGTTTCTCTATAATATTTTAAATCTATTGATTCTATCATTGATGCTTCCGTTATTTCTTTTAATAGATAGTAATCGTTTTCACTTGAAGTTGTTAATTGTTGGAACAGTACTATAACCATTACTCCAATTATTCCTAATACTATCATACCTACTGAGGCAAATGACCATTTCATGGAGTATCACCTCCATAATCTCGAACGAAATCACTCTTTCCTGAATCAGATATACCATACCAATCAAGATAACTGTAAAGATTGTTATATCTTTTGATATCGATAACTTTTTGATTATCTAATATCATTTGATATTCTACTTTGTCATATGATGATTCTAATCTATTTTTATTTGCTGGTTCTTCGTACCAACTGTACCAATTTACACCAGCATTTCTATTTGGAAATGGATTGTTTATATCTATTGGTCTATATATAAATTTATATGTTTTGTTGTCTTCTTCATAAAATCTAGGATATGTATTTACAATACAATTTGAAGCTCTGTTTCTTTTACCATCATATGTTACAGTTATATTTTTCATCCAACCATCTAAATTGATTCCATTTATGGCAGTTAGATTTTCAAATTTTGCACTCATATATAACTCACCATTATATTTTATTGGAGTATAGAATTCATTATTTATTCCTTTATCTTTCTCTATATCATTTTCATATGTCACTTTTCCTGTTCCTAATTTAACTTCAGATTCTGGTAAGAATATGGTACATGTTGTTATTACTTTTCCATTGCTAATAATATCCCCTTCTTGCTTACAACTTGTTTGCATTTGGGCAGGACTAATTTTATATTCTTTTTTTTCTTCATCAGTAAATGTTAATGTTGCACCATCGCTGATATTAGATGCTATTGTTTGAGAATCTAAAAGTGTATTTCTTATTTTATTATTTATTTTGTTTTTTAGATAATCATAGTCACCCTCAATTGACTCTGGGTCTATAGTGGCTGTTACTGTACTTTTATATATAAATCCTATTTTAACTCCTCCGCCTTGGTATATTCTTGTTGGAGTTAATAAATTTGTTAGTGTAACATCTTGCGTGAAGCCTACTACCACTCTTGCAGCTTTGGCTTCGGGGTTATCTATACTTTTTCCATCTTCTACTACTTCGAATGTTTTTTTCTCACATTCAGAAGATACGTTAACAGTGTTGTTACATTCTCCTTTTTTTACTGGAGAATCTGCAATACAATTATATTTATCAGTTTCAGTGGTTATTCTATATAAAGCAGGTGAGTAAACATTACCATTAGTGGCTACTACTTTTTTATCAGTTCCACAATTTGAAGAATGACCCAAACCCGAATTAGAAGCACCACTCCATATTATCTTACCATCTGGACCAGCACCATTTTCCTCATCTTCTTTATATTCTTTTATATCATTTTCGCTTTTTGCTGTTCTTGTTATGGATATATATGTATTGTTGTAATCTTCTCCTTTATCATCATCAACTGCATGTCCATATTTATCAACTCTATTTAATGTGTTTTCAGTAAGTAGTGTTGCACATTCGTATTCTTTATAATTTCCTGATAATTTGCTTATTTCTACATCATTTGGAGTATTATCTCCGCTATCTCGATAAACTATGCCGGACCAATCTCCTAGTGCTGGTATTTTAGCACTATTAGCACCATGATAATGATAATACCAATTTTTATTTTTATCTTTCAGATCTTTTGAGCAAGTATCTTCGCCATTAACTTTTTTACATACCACGTTCCCTCTTCTATCTAACTCATTCCACATAGCATAGAATTTATCTAAACTCCAGCTGTTTTCATCTACAGTATTTCCATTGGTTAATGTTACCGGATTTGCACTTATGGTTTCCCATTCTCTATAGTCAGCAAATCTAGTATAGTTTGTAGAACCAGTTGTTAATAATTTAATTGTTTCTTGTGTGTATGGTTCAGAGAAAAAGTAGTAATGATATTTTGTCTCTGCTGTTTTTTTATATGCTGCATCTGTATTTGGAATTAAAAGAAAAAATGATATTAATGTTATTAATGGTATCTTTTTCATATTAATTCCTCCTTCTTTTTTTATTCTAGTATTGTTCTTTTCTTTTTCTTTTTAATTATTAATACTAATAGCGATATTAGTACTATTATTCCTATTCCTATAATTATATAAAGATAATATTCTAATAGAAAATCTACTATTGGTTTTAAATAATCTTTTTTCTTTACGTCATTATTATCTATTTTTTTATCATCTAGATGATTAGCTAGACGATATTCTTTTACTTTTCTTTCAAAAGTTTCTCTTGGTATCTCACCATCATAATATTTATTACAATATCTAAAGTCTTCTCCATCTATGCCTTCACATAATGGATCTAAAGAATATTCATTAAACTTTGGTAATGTTACTGTTATATCTTTTAATGTTTTATCGCATTTTTCAGAATACATGTAATAGTGCCATTCTCCTGTTGTTAATTTTAGTTTTAATCCTTCGTCTGTTTCTTCAAAGTTTTCATCAGTAAACGGATATAGTTGAACATATACTCCATCCGGAATGTTTTTGGCTGTTACCATGAATTCATTATATGTTTTTGTACCATCTTCTTTTGTAACTTCTCCTAGATGTTTATATACTATTTCTATTTTATCTATTTCTTTTCTTATGTTATTTTCTTCTTCTGTAGTGCATTCTGCTTTAACAATATTTGTACTAAATATTGTTAACATCAATATGAATAGTAGGCTTTTTCTTTTATTCATGTCATTCCTCCCTACCCTATGCTATAATAATTGTAACACTTTTTTTGTTTTTTTCAAAGTGATTTTTGCTTTTTTTATTAAAAAGTGTTATCATTGTTTATGGTGATTTAATTTATGAAAGATAAAAAAAAGAAAATTATTGTTATAATTGCTAGTATTTTAGTGGTTATTGGAGCTATTACTTATTATTTTATTAGTTCTTATAATAGTAATCTTATTGAAGTTAATTATAATGAACTTAAAGAAAAAATAGATAATAAGGAAGATTTTGTTTTGTGTGTTTCAAGAACTACTTGTAGTCATTGTCAGGATTATAAACCGAAGCTTAAAAAGGTTGGATATAAGTATAAAATTGATATTTATTATATTGATGTTGATTTACTTAATGATGATGAACTTAAAATGTTTAAGAATACTGTTAGTTTTGATGGTAGTACGCCTATTACTATATTTTTTAAGAATGGAGAAGAAAAGACTACCGCTACCAGAATTGAAGGCGATGTAAGTGAAGAAAAACTTATAAATAAATTAAAAACGAATGGTTTTATTGAATAAAACTATTCGTTTTTTAAATAATCTTCTCCTTTAAACGGATCGTATGTTAATAATCCAGGAAAGTTTTGCTGTCTTAATGCTTCATATGTTACTAAAGCAACACAATTTGATAAATTTAATGCTCTAATATTATCGCTTGTTGGTATTCTATAACATTTATCTAAATTATTGTGTAATATTTCTTTTGGTATACCGGTGCTTTCTTTGCCAAATATTAAATATATATTTTTATTTTTATCCTTGAAATCTATTTCACTATATGGTTTTGTTCCATATCTTGTGAAATAATAATATTCACCTTTATTTTGGGTGGTAAATTCTTCATAATCAATATATGTTTGATAATGAACCTTATCTATGTAATTTACTCCACTGCGGCGTATTCTTTTTTCATCTAATATAAAACCTAGTGGTTCTATTAAATGTAGTTTGCTATTGGTTCCAGCACATGTTCTCATTATATTGCCTGTATTTTCTGGTATTTCTGGTTCATATAGTACTATATTAATCATATATTATATCTTCTTTCTCTAAGAATTCTATTAGACTATCTATATTATAATTATTATCTTTAATATTATAAATTCTTATTACTTTATCATTATTAAAAATTATTATTAATGGATCTTTGATATTGTTATTTAATTCTGGATATTTTTCTAATAATTCTTTTTTGATTGTTTTGTTTTTTACTACTTCAGTTAAATCAAGGTATAAAATACTATTTTTTAATGATTTGTCTTGAATTACTTTGATGAATTTTTTTTCAAAGTTACTTGTTTTTTGGCTACCTACTACTGATGAATATATAACTGTACTTTTGTTTTCTATTAGATAATTACTTAATTCATTATAATTTATTTTTTGTATATATTCATCCATTATAATAGTATTTTTTTTACTTTCTTCATATGCTTTTTGCCATAAGTAGAAATATATAACTAATATAACTGTAATAATTAATGTTACCGCTAATATAATATAATTTTTTAAGGGTATTTTCTTTTCCATATTTGCCTCCTAATTTATTGTACCAATTTATGGTTATTTTTTCAAGATAATATATTAAAAATATTTTTATTATGTTATAATATATGTGCTTATGTGAGGTGAAATGACTATGAAAGATAATTATAGTGATTATAAAAAGATGCTAATAGACATATTAAGATTACTTAATTCCTACTTCATATTTCCAAAAAAGCTTATATTAATTCATAGTAATAAGTTTACAAAATATAAAATAGTCAATACTTCTGAAATCGAAACAGTAAGTAAAAAGGTTCAAAGTAAAAATACTGGTAATAAAATGGAAGAAGAGCTTATTAATTCTTTTGTTTTTGATTTAAAGAAAACTATTCCTGAAGAATACTTAAATATCGGTATAGAAAATATTAAACAAATCAATTGCTATAGCAGTGAATTTATAAATTTCTTTTTTGCATTATTATGCTATGGAGGTGTATATATTAGTAGGATAAATTCTATTTGTATTAGCACTAAGGGAAATAAAGAAATTTTATATCATGAATTATTACATGCTATGTCTGCTTTTAAGTGTAATGATTTATTTATTACTGGATTCAGGCATAAAAATATAGGCCATGCTATAAACGAAGGATATACTGATTTACTTGCCAAAAGATTATTAAATATTAAGAAATTTAGTTACAATATAGGTTATCCGTATGAAGCAATTGTTTCTAATATTATCGAACTAATTATAGGTCAAAATACAATGTATTCACTATATTTTAATGGAGATTTGTCGGGGCTTATAAATACTTTATCCAAGTATCAACCCAAAGATAATGTTATGGATTTCATTACGAATTTAGATAAAATCAACAGAATAACTTACTTACGTTTGGTTTCTTCTGTTAAAGATTTTAATGAGAATATATATTTAAATAATCTGTATAATAAAGTTAATATTTTTTTGTATGAATTATTATCTAATAAATTCGATAAATGTTATACCATTGATGATATTAATTCTTATTTATGCGACTCAAAAAAAATAATTGATTTAATTAATTTGCTGGACAAATACACTACTTTTGAAAGAGAAAAACAAATTTTTAATCATAAAACAGAGGTGAAATGACTATGAAAGAGAATTATAGTGTTAAGTGTGAAAATATTTTAAATAATTTAGATGGTAAGAAAAAGTTATTATTACATAGTTGCTGTGGTCCTTGTAGTAGTTATGTTATTAGTTATCTTACTAATTATTTTGATATTACTATTCTCTATTATAATCCTAATATTTATCCTTACGATGAATATTTAAAAAGAAAACAAGAACAAATAAAATTGATTAATGAAATTGATTGTTCTAATAATCTTGATATAATGGATTGTGACTATGATAATGATTTATATGAAAAATGTATTATTGGTTTAGAGAATGAACCTGAAAGAGGAAATAGATGTATGGTATGCTATAACTTAAGAATGGAAAAAACCGCTAAGATGGCAAAAGAGTGTAATTATGATTATTTTTGTACTACATTATCTGTTAGTCCTTATAAGAATTCCGAATGGATAAATAAAATTGGTGAAAAATTACAAAATAAATATAATATTAATTGGTTGTATTCTGACTTTAAGAAAAAAGATGGATATAAACAATCCATCTTATTATCTAAAAAATATAATTTATATAGACAAGATTACTGTGGCTGTATATATTCTAAGCCCCATTAATCTTTTTTTGTATTAATATATAAGCCACTATTACCACGGCTATTGCAAGTAATATGCAAACTGTTCCTATAACTATATATTTATTTAAAGTAAATCCTGCATTTTTCTGCTTGCCAATATTTGGCTGGATATTCAAACCTGAATTTCCTAGACTTGGATCAGATACTACGGCAACATTGCTTAGTTTTTCTGCCTGAGGATTTGGTATATTATTCAACTCTTGGCCTTCAATATTAGGAATTTGTACAGTCTTTGGGGTTACTACTTGATTTGGTGTTTCTATAGTAGGATTTACTATATTAACTGGTTCTGCTGGAACAGATTCAATATTATTTGATGTAGCATTAGGTATTACAGGCTGCGGATTAGTTTGTGGCATAGCATTAGGTATTGGTGAAATATTTATATTGTTTTGCATTGGTTCCTGATTAATACTTGGTTCATTAATTGCTACTGGTTCTTCTGTTGGAATTGTCCATGTTGGAGTTACTGGAATTTGTTCTTGAACTTTTTCCATATTTAAGTTATCATTATAAAATTTGATAGCATCTTCTACAAATTCTTTATTTGTAATTGCTATTGAACAATTGGCAAAATATTCTTGACTTCCTAACTCTGGTATTTCTAAGGATAAATTTACCATTAGTTTTTCTTTTATATCTTTTAATAGGTTATTTGCTAATGCTCCTTTTTTGAAATTTGATGGTGTCAAAATTATAATATTATATACTACATTACTTAATTTATTTTTTTCTTCTTGTAAAATATTATCTATAAAACTTTTTCCTTCAGAGTTTAAAATTAGTTTTGAAACAAATATTTGTTTATTTACTTCATTTTCATCAATGCTGTAAATTAAGTAGTCATTATTTTCATAATTGAATTTTATAACTGCTGTAGCATTTTTCTGTGTATTATTTGTTTTGTCCATCAATACAAAATTTTTATTCATAAGAAAATCCTCCTTGTTGATAGTTGCGGACTATCATTTATTCTGTGCTAAGTATATCACATTTTTTAAATTGTTACAATAGTTATCAGAGCAAAAAAAAACTTTCTTATAATTTATTGTAAAGTTTTTTCTTTTGAATTTAATTTTTTTACCCTTATTAATATTTCTTTATTTGTTTTTCTTGAATTATTTAAATTTTTCTTTATATTATCTATATTTTTCTTATTTTTAATAATATTATCTTCAATTAAGAGAATTTTTTTATATGATTTATCATATTCATCTAAATTATAACATGAAAAATTTCTTTTAAATTCTTCTTTTAGTTTGTTAACTTCGATATATGCTTTATCTAAATTATCTTCGACATTTGTTATACTATATATTTTATTATCTATTTCGTTTATATAATCATTAGCACTATAAGTTACTTCATTTATTTTCTCGTAATGCATATTATCTAACATATAATTCAACATTTTTCTAGTTGCTTTAGTTTGTTCACTTATTTTGGGGATAATTCCTTTAAATGGTGTTAAAGCAATTAATCCAATATAATGGCAAGATAATGATAAAAAATTATCCATTCCTCGTAGTTTATATTTTATGTACGTTTTAGAATCAATTTTATTTACTTTCTTTAGTAATTCTTTCTCATAGTTTATATACTCCTCTATGATTTTGTTACAATCGCTTTCTATTTCATTTAAATTTTTGGCTTTAATTTTAGCTTTATTATATTTTTTATCTCTATTTTGTAATTCTTTAACTCTTAAACTTTTCTTTTTGTTTAATTCTTTCGTTTTATTTGTTAGATCTTCTAATTTATTGTTTAGTATGGTATATGTATTTAAAAGTGTTAACTTGTCTGGAATTTTATTATAATTTAATTCATTTATAAGATTGCGATAATTGACAATATCATCAATTATTAATGAGTCATCTAATTTCAAAGGATCTTTAATTATATTTTTATTACTTAATATCTTATATTCTTCTTCTATTTTAGTTAATTCAAATTGCAATTCTTCTATTCTTGTTTGTATTTTTTTTGCCTTATTATATAAATTTTTATCATCGGCGTACTTACTTATTAAATACTCTTCGCTTTCAATTTGCTTTATTTCCTGATTTAAATTATCTAATTTCTTTTTAATCTTTAAATATATCTTTTTTTCTAATAAAAGGCATTCATTATCATTGGCAACTATAATAATAGATTGTTTATTAAGATCATTATTTACTTCTGTTTCAATATTGTTATTACTTTTCTTTTCTTGAGTACTCATTATATTTTCTTTTATATATTCTTTATTTTTTTTCGTAATAATTATATTGTTATCAACATTATTATTAATTTTATTTTTAGTGACATTATTAATTGTTTTCTTATTATTATTTTTATCAATTATTTGACCTATTGTTCCAAAAACTAATAATGGTGAAAATACTATTATTTTTCCTAGCTTTAATAATGGATTTTCTTCATCTAATTCTTTTTTCTTCATATATGAGTATTTTCTTTCTTTAAATCTTTCTCTGCTTGCAAAAGTCATAAAATCACCAATATATATTATAGCAAAAAAAAGAAAGTTTTTGCACTTTCTTTGACTTTTTTACATAAAAAAAATATTGGCAACGTCCTATTTTAGCAAATTATCACTATCGTCGGCGCTGAAGTGCTTAACTTCTGTGTTCGGTATGGGAACAGGTGAACCACTTCGCAATTATCACCAATATACTTTATATATTTTTTATAGTTCTCTGAAAACATGATAATGTGATATTTCTTTATCAAACTAAAATAATTTAAGGGATTAAATCCTCAATCTATTAGTACTAGTCCGCTCAATGTATCGCTACACTTCCACTTCTAGCCTATCAACCAGTTAGTCTATCTGGGATTTTACTTGTTAAACAATGGGAAAACTCATCTTGGAGAGGGCTTCACGCTTAGATGCTTTCAGCGTTTATCCCTTCCCTACATAGCTACTCTGCACTGCCACTGGCGTGACAACAGATACACCAGAGGTAGGTCCATCCCGGTCCTCTCGTACTAAGGATAGCTCTCCTCAATTTTCCTGCGCCCACGACGGATAGGGACCGAACTGTCTCACGACGTTCTGAACCCAGCTCGCG
>UQSR01000007.1 GCA_900543825.1 uncultured Mycoplasmatota bacterium | reverse complement strand
TTCTATAATGACCAACTATATCATCACGATATTCTAAAATATCTTCTTCATAATATCTTTGATAAGGATTAGCATGATGAATAATAAAAGATATTCCTTTTTTATTTCTGTTATCTGATACTATTCCAATATGTTTTTTAAATACAATAATGTCTCCACCTTGCCACTTATCTATTTTATTTATATCAGTAGTAAGACTTATAGCGTTATTATCTAAATATGTTTTTAAATTTTGAACTCTTCTAAAATCTATCTTTTTATCAATATTATCTATATTATATAAATCTTTATTGGCTTTAATATCTTCATTTACTAATACCATTAAATCATAGCCTGCATCTTTTAGGGCAAAGGCTACTACATCAGTGCAAACTCCGTATTCATCATTAGGATAGCCTGTAGTATAATATTTACTCTTATATTTAGGTTTTGTTTTTATATAATCTCTTGCATTATTTAATATATCTGTTTGATCATCTATACCATCTTTATCTTTATCTATCTTACTCTTATAAGTCATTATATTGAAATCTTTATTTGTATATTTCTTATGCGGAATATAATTAAAATAATATAATGCATATAGAACTATAATTATTAATATTACTATTATCAATGTAGTAATAATTGTTATTTTCTTTTTCATTTTTCTCCTTTTTTATTAAGCCAACTTATAGTATCTTTTATAGTTTCTTTTATATCTCTATTTTTATATTCTAACTCTTCTTTAGCTTTTTTATTACTAAAATTAGAATTAGAGGATAATGTATATAATGAATACTTTGTAAAGAGAGGTGTTTGTTTTTTTAAATTATAATATGCTTCAAAAAAAGGTGCTATTATTTTTGCTAAACAAATTGGTAATACTATTTTTATTTTTTTTATACCTTGTACATCGCATATTAAATCTGATAATTCTTTGATTGTTATATACCTATTTGATAAGATATAGCATTCTCCTTTATTATCTTTTTTAGAGGCTGTAATAATAGCGTCTGCTACATCTCTAACATCAACAAAATCATATCCTCCTTTTACTGTGGCAAATAGTTTTCCATTTGATACTTCTCTTACTAATTCAGTTAAATGGCTATTACCATAATCATATGGTCCTATAATTCCTGATGGATGAATAATACAAGCATTTAAGTTTTTATTTTTAACTGCATTCATAACATATTTTGCTGCTTCAGCTTTTGTTTTGGCATATAATCCATGAACTTCATCAGGATTAAAATCTGTTATCTCTTCTATTAAATTATTATTTTCTTTTTCTGGAATGGCATGTACACTACTAATATAAATAAGTTTGGCTTTTGTTTCTAGTACTTTATCTACTATATTTTTAGTACCATTAACATTTACATTATAAACAAGTGGATTATATTTAGTCTTTATGTATACAACTGCTGCACAGTGAATTACAAATACTTCTTTACCATCTATATTTTCAAAAAGAGGTAATAAGGTTTCTTTCTTTGTAACATCTCCATAATATATTTTGCATTTTAATTTTTCTAATGATTTTATTGATTCGCCATTTAAAACGAAAGCTCTTATTTCATTATTATCATCTTGTTCTAACTTTCTTATAATATTATTTCCTAAAAAGCCATTTGCTCCTGTTACGATATAGATTCTTTTCATATTTTACCCTCCTATCTAATATATTAGTTAATTTCTATATATAATTATATCATTAATTAGATAAATTAAAAAGAGCTAGAATGTATCTAACTCAATTATTTTACTCTATACATCTTCTTCTCTCATCATTCTTCATATCTAACTTCACTCATATAGTTAAATCCACTTAAGAAATAATCATCTTGATATTCTCTTACTCTATTTTCCATAATATCATTTATTTGTATAAGGATTAAATCTTTTAATACTACATATTTATTTTTACTGTAGTAACAACTGTTTTATTTAGATTAGTATCAAAATAACTCATTAGTTCATAAAAGGCTTTATCCGTTTTTACTATTCTTTCATTATATATTCTAATTACTTTTTCACCTTCATAATTACCACTTACTTTTTCAGTAGTAGGATACTTCTCATTACCATAATTCTTACTATATAAAATATTATCTTTTACATAAACATAATTAGACATGAAATCATAATCTATTTTTTTACCAATAAATTCTGTTGAATATTCCCATTTTAGATAATCACTTAAACTATAATTAGCTTTTAAATACATATCATAACTATCATTTATTTTATTATCTGTATTATTATCATGTAATGTATATATAGTATCATTATAATCATAAAATTTTATATCTGGTCCAGCATCAGGAGTAATATTCATAACTTTGATATTTTTATCTACATCATATACTTTTTTATAAGTAAATTCTCCACTATCTAATTTTTCCGTTAAACTATGTATCAGCAGCAGCTTTATCTGGAGAATGTATAAATGGTTTTCATAATAAGGGGATGTATTATTTAACTACTAATAAAAATGAAATTGAATACTATAAAGAAAAAAGTGATTTACTTCTTAAAAAAGCTAAACCACTTATGGAAATTTATAGGGAAAGCAATATAAAAGAATACCATTTATTTTTAAAGAAAGATGAAAATATAGTATGTGATAGAACAAGATATATTTCTTCATTACCTTTATTTACAATTAGTGATGAATTATTAATTAAATATTCATATTTTTTTTACACTTTTTATATTTTGTAATTCGAATCTATATTTTTGCTTTATTTCTGGATATTTATGATGATCTACTTCTGATATAAACATATTATATGGTCTTATATATAGTTTATTATCTCCATATAAAGCTCTATATATAACATATTCCTCTTCTGTTTCACTATTTATTGCTATGTCTTCAACTAGATATAGGTCTCCTTTAAAATGTTTATATATTCCTTTTATTTTTATTTTATTCATATGTATTTTTCACCTCTTAATATTTTTTATATTTAACTAAATAATATTGGTATATTACCATATAGTATTATTCTTAATATTCCTATTAATATTAAATGTAATGGATAATATAGATAGAAGAACCATTTTAACCATTTTATTTTTCCTCTTTCGCCATTATATTCTTTTAAAAGAGGATATACTAATACTGCAAATAAAGATATTATTCCATATATTTTATTTACAAAGATAAATGATATTAAAGCATATAATGATAACCATAACATCATTGCTTTCATTTGTTTATTTAAATTACCTCTAGCAGAATACATAGATAGTATACTCATTACCGCTATTGAACTAAAGTCAGCAGGAAAAGCTATTATATTTATTAGTATTACTAATATCCATTTTTGATATTCTTTTAATTTATTATTACTATTGGCTATATATAATGCTACTACTGCCCAAGCTAGTGACCACATGATACTAGTTTGATTAAAGATATTACCTGTAGTAAATGGTATATAATTTATACCGAAGGCAAAACAATAAGCAAAGTGTGATATTATAGCAAAGATAAATAATCTTGTTATATATTTTTTTAGATTCTTAGTATAATAATAGCCTTCACATATAAAGAAAAACATTATAGGAGCAGTTACTCTACCAATAACATGTAATATTATTGGTATAATATTATTTTGCATATTAGGGTATAAAAGATCTGCTAGATGATCTATTGTCATAGCTATTATTGCTATTATTTTTAAATGATTTGAATTTAATTTTTTCATATTTATCCCTCTGTAATTATTATATCAAAAAAAGTAGAATATTTCATCTACTTTATATTAATTTTATTTATTTCCTAATGAGCTTATAATCTCATTAGGTGATAAGAAGCCTATGGTCTTCTTATCAAATATTTTATTATTTGGTTTATTTTATTTTTTGTTGATATTTAATTTATTATTCACTTACTATTTTTGTAACTGAAGATAATATTATATCTAACATAAAATCTATAAATACATTGGCATTATTGTTATTATGAGATTCTGCTATTGCATTATAATATTTTTCTTTATTAATATATATTTCTTCTTCAATAGGAATATATTCAAAATTACTATTATAATTTCTTAACATTAAACTAACCCAAAATCTAGCTATTCTTCCATTACCATCAGTAAATGGATGAATATATACTAGGTAGTAATGAAATATTGCTGATAGAATAATTGGATGCATGTTATTTTTATTTTCATTAATAAAAGTAAATAAATTATTCATAAATGTTGGTACTAATATAGAATCTGGAGCCATAAAAATAATTTCATCATCTTTTTTTACTCCTTCACCATGATTACGATAAGTACCATTGTCATCTTCAAAATATTTCATTAATAATAAATGTGCTTTAAGAAAATCTTCTTCATTTAAATAATTATAATTATCCATATTTTCATATAACTCATTAGCATTCTTTACTTCTTGCACATCAGTTCTTTTAGCAAGAACTAATTTATCTTCAGTGATTTTTTCTACAGCTTCTAGAGATAGAGGATTATCTTCGATAGCAAGTGAAGAATAAACTGACCTTACTCTTGACTTGGTACTTATATTTATTTTTTTATTTTGTTCTTCTATATGTATTTTAGATAACTTTTCTTCTATTTCTTTTATTTTTTTTAACATATCTTCACTTATACTATATCTTATTTTTAACTCTAACATAATTATCTCCTTATATATATTATACTATATAAATTATAATTTTAATATATTATTTATATCTTCTTTTAATAATATCATTATCTTCTATATTACCTATTAGTAGTGGAGAATTAACATCATGATTATGATAATTTTCTATTACTTTATTCTCATCATAATTAGCATAACAATATTTGCAAAAGTGTCTACAACTATTATATACACCTATATCTACCATATTAACACATCTGCAATATTTACTACCTCTTGAAGTCCAATTCTTATAAGATTTACCAGTTAATTTATAGGCAAGTGTATGTGATAAACATTCTTCTTTTATAAAGCCATATTCTTCTAATGTTTCTTCTTCAGCACAAGTTTGTACTGTCATATTATTTTCCTTTGCTATTTTAGAAAAAGATTCTCCTAGTAACTTATAGTCTTCTTTAGTAAGTGGTTTTATTTTTAAAATATTATTATTCTTTCTTACATTCTTATAGTCATCTATAAATGATACTATAATATGTTTTACATAACCATTTAATTTACTACATAATTTATTAAAAGCTTTTATATGATAATTTATATTATATTTATCACTTAAAAATATTGGATCATATCTAATATATATATTATCTATTCCTAGTATCTTAGATAATCTTTTTACACCTTCAATTATATTCCTCTTATCTATAACATTAGGTTCTATATCTTTATTATAGGGGGTTATTGTTATATGAAAAAGAATTGGTTTATCTATTTCTTTTATTCTATCTATTATTGGAAGAGGATTCTTGCTGCAAAAGATTATTAAATCAACATCTTCAAAATATATCTCATTTACTAAGTGATAATTAAAAGGATTTCTTACCATAACATATCCTTCTTTATATCTATTCATAAACCACTTGGTATAAAAAGCCACTATATCAGTTCTTCCACTTACATTTAATATCATAATTACATCACATCTAATATTATAGCAAAAAATACATAAGTTTTAAACCTATGTATTATCTTTTATCTTTTTTAAATAAACTTAAAACTCTAGATTTTGCTTTTTTATTCGATACTGGTTCTTCTACTGAAGTCACTGGTAGAGGTTCTTCTACTTCTTTAGTATCCAACTCTTCCTCTAACTTATTTAAATAATCTAGTAATGATTCGTGTCTTTCTATCATAACACCATTTAAAAGACTTTCTAATTTTTCTCTATGTTTTGGATCATTTATTCCATTTTCCTCAAATAGATAGTATTTCATTTCTTCTTTTATCTCATCACTAATAGAATCTAATTTTAATTTAGTAATATATTCTATATCATAATCGTAATTGTTATTATTTTTGTTTGTCATTCTTCTTACAAGCCATTTACGAATTTTAGAATCTAATGTTTTAATTAATAGTATTACATCACTTTGATGGTGTTGATTATCTTTTGTTTCTAATCCATCATAAATTAAACTATATAAATCCATAAAAATATCAAAATCAGTAATACTTTCCAATACTTTTAAATCAAATTCTTTATATTGACTCTTTATAAATTGTGGATTCATTAAAAGAGCAGTATAGTGCATTACAAATTTTTCATCCATATTACTTATTTTAATTAAATTATTTAAGTATTCTGGATCGTTACTGCCGGCGATAAGATTATAATCAAATATTCTAGGACTATTACTTAACATATTATTTAGTGCAGAGCCAACTCCTAATGAAGTGTCAAAACAAAAAATATCAAGAAAGAATTTTTCTTTTGGATTAACTATATAATAGTATAATGCTCTAGCATTCATTTTTCTTTTAGCATTCTTTAATATTTCTACTTCTGTACGATAATTTTCGCCTTTAATAATCCTATTATCTGTCATAATATAAAATAATTCTTCTTTGGCAATGGTGTGTCCTGCTAAAATATGCATATTCTCTAAATGATATTTATCGTTTAATGAATCTTCATTCGTAGCTAAATACTCTAACCCCATTCCCATTCCTATATATTCAAAAGAAAGAAGTTCGGTATCGGCCTTTGATATTAATAACATATCCTTTTGGTGATATGGACTATTTATTGAATATATATTTTCCGCTACTTTAGCTAGAGCCTCTGCAATGTATGGATCTTTGGCTTTTAATATTAACTTTAAGTCTTCATCATGATATGGACTATTTATAAATGCATATTCTCCTATTACACTTAACTCATATCCAGTAGTATTTGATTTGCTTATCATTTCTATGTCTTTATAGAAATTTTTACTGTCTAAAAACTTCTTATTACATATACTACTAAATAAATGATAGCATCCATCAACATTTTTTAATTTTGCAATTGCTTCAACTTTTTTTGAATAATCTTGGCAGTTTAATATATTATTATTAATTAATATACTTTTACTTTTTTCTACTTCTTTTGGTTCTATATTTAGACCAAGAAAATTATCTATTTGTTCAAAACTAAGACTTGATAACCAATTTTCAAAATTGTCTGTTGTTTTAAATACATCTACTAAACCATATTTTTTTATTTGGCTTATTATTCGTTTTAATGTTTTATCACTCATAACAAACCCTCCTTGTGCTTTATATTATATCATAATTTTCAATGTTTTGTTATTATTTTCTTATTTTTCTAATATTTTAAGTTATTTTACAACACTAATATAGAAAAAATACATAAGTTTTAAACCTATGTATTTATATTTAAATATATAAATTATACTTATTTAGAGACTATTTAAAATAGGCTCTAAATAACACTGTAAGATTACAAGCTTACAGTAAAAACAATAAATTATACATTAATACCTCTATATTCTTTAGTACCCCTATTCATAAGTATAATATATAATATTATAGTAACAAATAATAGTATTAATATATGAATAAAAAGTAATAAATAAATACTCATCTTATCATATAATAAACCACCAAGTATTAAAGATATAATAATAATACCCATATTAATAAATAACGATATCATACTACTCATACTCTGTTTAACTACTTCAGTATCATTAGAAGCATTCATTTTAGGATATTTTAAATTAATAATTAATCCTAAGATACTAGATAGAGTAACTATAATAATACTCATACTAAATATTAATAATATATATACTATATTTACTTTAAATACTATAAAGAATAATAATTCTGATAATAATATAAAAGGTAACTCTATAATATATGGATAAATTATCTTAGATTTTAAAATATCTTTTTCACTAATAGGAAGACTCTTAGTAATATTAATAGTCTTGCCTTCTAGTGATATAGAGGAAGATGTAATAGATGTCATTAAGCATGAGAATAATACTAAGATATAATATAAAAGTGGTAATGATATATTTATACCTCCTACTTCTTCATTACTAAGTAATGTATCTATTATACTATTTCCTTTTATACATAAAAGTATTGTTATAACAAGTATTAATAATAGGCCAAATATAGTATTAAACATATATACTGGAGAAGAGAAATATCTCTTTAATTCTTTTATTGTTAATGCTTTTATAGGAGTATTCTTTTTAAATAATTCTTTTTTATTCTTATTTTTTTTAGAAGTATTATTATTACTAGTAGATATTATGTTGAAATAGTATTTACCTCCTAGTAAGATAAATAATATAAATGGAATAATATTTATTAGTAATAATTTTATAAATACTATGATATCAAATTTATTTATTAGTGTAATGTAAGCCCCTACAGGATAATATATTTTAGTTAATATATCGTTGATACTATTAGCACGCAGTGCTATCTCATTAACAAAATTATTTAGATTAAAACTTAAGAAAAATATTCCCATAAACATAATACTAGATAGTATTGTTTGGATTATCTTCTTTGATTTTGATTTACTTGATATAAGTTTTATGATATATCCAATTATACTAGATATAACTGTAGGTATTATTGGTATTAGTATTGTCATAATAAAGGATAATAGATAGAAATTAATACTAGGATGTTCAAAGTAGATATATATAACAAAAATTGGTAATAAGAACATTAAATTATATATATACTGAAATAATATTAATTTAAATATTCTAACAAATAGTATTTGACTTCTTTTTATTGGTAGGGAAAATAATAAGTCATTATCTTTACATTCAAATAGTATTCCTTGGGACTTATATATTCCTTCTATTAAGGTTATTATGGTAACTATAAAAATAAATAAACTAAGCATTACATAAGTAAGATTAACTTCATATAGAGGTTTTGCTATTATATATCCGTAGTAGCCTATTGAGTAACATACAATTAGGAAAAGAAGTACTGGTAATAGTATTTTCTTTTTAGTACTAGCATTCTTACCTGCTGAATATTTAAACATATTCATATCTTCGGTAAGAACTGCTTTTAATAAAGATAATGTTTTCACGCTTTTTCACCTAGTTCTAAAAAGACTTCTTCTAATGATTCATTTCCTTTAATGTCTTTCATCTTACCTATCGTAGTAATACTGCCATCTTTAATTATTGCTACTCTATCACATAGTTTTTCTGCTACATCTAATATATGAGTAGAAAAGAATATTGTTTTGCCACTTTTGGCCATATTTCGCATTACCTCTTTCATATCGTATACGGCTTTAGGATCTAATCCTACGAATGGTTCATCCATGATAAGTATTTCTGGATTATGACTGAGAGCAGCTATTAAAGCAATTTTTTGTTTCATACCATGGGAAAAACTTGATATATCATCATTTAATTTATCTTCTATTTCAAACATTTTTGCATACTTTAAGGTGTTTTCTTTTCTTATTTCTAGAGGTGTATCATACATATCACAAACAAAATTAATATAATCTATTGCTTTCATATTCTCATATAAATCTGGATTATCTGGTACATAGGCCATTATTTTTTTACATTCTATGGGCTCTTCTTTAATACTCCTGCCATTAATTAGAATATCTCCTTCTTCAAAGTCTAATATCCCCATAATACTTTTAATCATTGTAGTTTTACCTGCTCCATTATGACCAATAAAAGCAAATATTTCTCCTGATTCTATTTTAAAACTAATATTCTTAAGTACCATCTTTTTTCCATTATAACTTTTACTTACACTTTTTATTTCTATCATAATTTCTCTCTCCTTATAAAAAATAAATATAGATATAATACTCTATATTTATTTAAATCTTATTTATTAATTTCAAATGATTCTAAATATAAATTATTATTACTTCTTGTATACTTAATAATACCATTACTACTATCAATCTTCATTAGTTCGCTTGCTCTATCACTATAATTAATTTTTACAAATGAAGTATATGTTTTAGTATTAGAATCATAACTTACAGAAGTAATATCCATACTAGTAACATTTATTCCATTAAGACCTATTTTTTTATTTTCATAATAAACATATTTTTTATCTTTATCATACTTAGTATTAAGACTACTAACTACTCTATTATCTATATCAAAGTTATCACTAAAGTATTTTTTATACTCTTGATTAAATAAATCATATGGGTAATAAGCCATTACATACTCATCACTAGGACTCATTTTTTCATTACTATCCTTACCTTCTGAATCTAAAATAATAAAATTACTATTATTATTTTCATCTTTAAGTATTTGTTGCATTACAAATAATTGCCTATTACTAGTATTACCAATAAAATTCTCTCCTTTAGCGGCTTCATAATTACCACCATCATTATAATTATGTACTGCATCTAATATAACAAGGAATCCTAAATTACTATAAATATCCTCTATTTCTTTACTTAATAATGCTTTTTCATCTTCAGTATTAATATTATTATTAATATCAGTATCTTTCTTATTATTTAATTTATCTTTAATATCTGTTTTACTATATACCAAGTATCCCCCTAATAATAATATGATTATTACTACAAAAATCCAAACTTTTTTCATTTTTATCTCTCCTAACGGTTTTGTAATTTATCTAATTTTTCTTTATTACTTACTAAAAGATTAGTAACTTCTTGTATTTGGGTAGAAAATTCTTCTATTTTATTTTCTTGTCCCATTATCTTTTGTTTTAATTCTTTAATCTTAGGTAATTCACTGCTATAGCTTGAAACCATATCTTCTTTTTCTTTAATATCATCAAGTCTAATAGTAAGATTATCTATTTCTTTATCTTTAATAGTATTTAAATAAATAACACCTCCTAATAACAATAATAATATACAAACAATAATTATATATAATATATTTTTCTTCTTCTTTTTAATAATAAAGCGCCCTCTTTCCTAAATAATTATATCTTGATTTAAATAATTCTTTATCAAAATATCTAATGGTACCAGTATATGGATCACTTACTATTATTTGACTATCATTATAACCTATTACTACTACAGCATGTTCTCCTGATATCCATTTTATAGTTTCTCCTGTATCTTTATATGTCCATGATTTAGATATATATGGCTTTGATAAATTTGTTGATGTCCATACTAATACTGGTCTATTATCTTTAACGATATTAAGCATATCATTAAAGTCTAAACCTATTTTGCTATTTATACCACTCTTATAAACATTTGCTACATCCGCTAAAGGTTTATTATATACTCCATAGGAATAATTATTTCTAGGGTCTCCTATAAATTCAATCTCAGGATTACCACCATATACTACTCCAGCATTTTCATATGGTAGTTCTCCTTTTTTTAGTTTATCAATAATACTTTCAATAGAGGCATCTATACCGTTATATCTAAGTAGTAAATAAAGGGCTACGCTTTCACAACCGGTTGGATATTTGGGAAATTGACTATAAATAAAATTACCACTTATGTATCTTCTTCTTTCTCTAGCTTTTATTTCTTCTTCCGCTTGAATAATCATCTTTTCAACACTATTATTCTCTTTTTGAAGTCTTTCTAAATCATCTTCAAGAAGACCAAGTAATTCTTCATTATCATTGTAGTTACGTTCTAATAATCCAACCTTATTTTCAATTTTATCAAAAGAACCGACTTCTTTAGTTATACTATCTAAAAGTGTTACATACTCTTCATCTACTTTTTCTCTACTACTAATTTCATTCTTTAAATTATTAATCTTATCATATTTAACATATAAATGATATCCATTATAACCTAAGGCTAAAATAAGTATCAAAGAAATTATAATAAATATTTTTTTCATTAATTACCCTCTATTCTTATAATTATATACTATTTATAGTATAACATATATTTAATCTACATTAATACCTTTATTAAATGTTTTTTGACAAATTATGTATAGTATAGTATTTATAATTAAATATAATATTGTTGTAATTATCATAATTATATTTAAGGTATTAGATGTAATACTACTATTAGAAGTAAATAATAACATAATATTACTATCAAATAATCCTAATATATATATAAATATAATTATTAATATTTGAGATATTATATATACTAAGAAACCAAATAATACTGAGTACATAATTCTTTTATCATTCTTTCTATGTCCTAATATTATTCCTACATATCCTGATTCTACCATAGATAGAATTTCTAAGAAAAAGATAATTAATATAAATATTATAACTAAGGTCATATTTATACTATAGATGTTTTCTATCATAGAGAATGTATTTCTAAGTAATGTGATATTCTCTTTAGAATAATATGCAATAAATATTGTAATTGCTAATATTAATACACTAGTAAATAATGTGATAATAATAGATAATATTTTTGAATTAAATAAAGTCTTTCTATCTACTGGAAGGGTATGTGTTAAATAAGCTTCATCTTTATATATATTATTAGTAAATCTAGCCCATGATCTCATTATAGTATTAATAATAACACTAAATAACATACTGATAGTAACACCATTTAATATACCATATATTATTGTTTTCATAGTACTACTTTCCATAAGAGATACTAATCTAGTTAATCCTCCAAAAAATATTGATAAAATATAAAATACTATTAATACTTTATATATATATTTTATGTCATACTTTAATAATTTTTTTAACATTTGAACTTCCTCCTAAAGATTTCATCGATTGATGTTTTTTCTTTTTCTCTTAATTTGTCTGCTTCTTCTATTAAATCTATTTTACCATTATCTATAAATATTACTTCATCTAATATTCTTTCGATATCCGCTATTAAATGGGTAGATATTATAATGGAAGCTCCTTCATTAAAATTAGTAAGTATTGTATCTAGTATATAATCTCTCGTAGCGGGATCTACTCCTCCTAATGGTTCATCAAGTATATATAGAAGAGCTTTTCTACTCATAACTAGAACTAATTGTACTTTTTCTTGCATACCTTTACTCATTTTAGATAATTTACTATTAACGTCTAGTTTTAAATCTTTAAGTAATTTTCTGGCCTTTTTGGCATCAAAGTTATCATAAAACTCACTAAACATATCTATAACTTCATTAACGGTCATAGATTTATCTAAGTATGTTCTCTCTGGCAAGTAAGAGATTATTTTTTTGCTTTCTACTCCTATTTTTTTACCATCTATAAGTATTTCCCCACTATCTAAAGTTAATAAGTCATTTATAAGTTTAATCAATGTTGTTTTTCCTGTACCATTTTTTCCTAATAATCCTATTATTTTGCCTCTTGGTATACTAAAATTGATATTTTTTAGTACTTTTTTATTTCCATAATTTTTATTGACGTTTTTACATATAAGTAATTCTTCCATTAATCTTCCTCCTTTAAATATTTAATTACTTCTTTTTTACTAAGACCTAGTTCATTCATACATGATAAATAAAAGTCGGTCTCTTTTTTTATTAAATCATTTTTATACTTGGCTATAATTTCTTTATCGCAAGTAACAAATTTACCATTAGTTCTTTCGGTATATATAAGTGAAGCATCTTCAAGTTCACTTAATGCTCTTTGAATTGTATTAGGGTTTACTTTAATCATTAATGCTAAATCTCTTACTGAAGGTAATCTATCTCCTGGCTTTATTTTACCAGATATAATATATTTTTTCAGGCTTTCGACAAGTTGTATATATATTGGTCTATCATTATCAAAATTAAATTCCATTACTCACCTCACTGTATTAATTGCTTAATACAATAATACACCATTATTATATTAAGTGTCAATAGATTTATGTAAAATACTTAGCATATTTTATTTTACAAAGCATATTTTTTGATATATAATTAATATGGTGATGATATGAAAAGAAAAAGAAAAAACAATAAAAAAAAGAAACTTCTACTATTATTAATAATGATAATATTGATAGTACTCTTCTTAGTATATATATTACTTCCTAAAAATTATGGCTATAAAAAAGAGACAATAGAGATATTTAAAGAAAATGATTTATATGAACAAATTAAAGATAAAAAGATATATTCTAAAACTCTTGAAGAGGCTATAAATCAAAATAGTTTTAATAAAGAATATTTTTTAGAATATTTAGATATTAAATATATAGATAAAGATGACTTTATAAATAATATTAATAAATTATTATCATTAGGTTATAGTAGTAAAGATATTAATGCTATATATGATAAAATATCAGATAGTGTTAATATTATTATTGATAGTAAATATAATAAAGATATAATTAATATTATGAATTTATCTTATTTTAAAATAGATAATTTAAAAAGATATTTAGATTATGATATTATGGAGGTTAAATCTATATATGATATATCTAATATTAAAAAGGATTTTAACTATGAAGATATAGTTACTTATGTTAATGCTAATTTAGATAAAGAATATTATTCTTCTGATAATTTGATAAGTAATGAGGATGCAAGTAAGATAGATGTATTAGTTAATAAATATCATAAATTAGATGAAAATTATGAACCTAGTGATTTAACTATAATAGATAGTAAATATGCTAGTGGTACGCAGAAATTAAGAAAAGAAGCTCAAATTAAATTTGAGGAGATGGCTAGTGATATGGCCAAAGAGAATCTAAAGATATATGCTGGTTCTACATATCGTTCTTATACATATCAAAAGGGATTATATGATAGGTATGTTAAGAAAGATGGATTTGCCGCTGCGGAAACTTATTCTGCTAGAAGTGGATATTCAGAACATCAACTTGGTTTAGCGGTAGATATTGTAAATGGTAAATGGGATTATTTAAGTGAAAATGATAAGGAATATGATTATTTAGTTAAGAATTCATATAAATATGGTTTTATATTAAGATATCCAAGAGGTAGTGAATATGTAACTGGTTATATGTTTGAGGATTGGCACTTTAGATATTTAGGAGTAGAACTTGCTACTAAAGTGTTTAATAGTGGTTTAACATATGATGAATATATAGCTAGGGGTATGTAAAAAAAGATGCTAAATGCATCTTTTTATTTATTAAGTAAATTATTTATTGCTCTCTCTACTATTATTTTACCATATTTATAACTAATTGAGCCTTGTTGATAAGCAATATATGGGCTTCTTAGAGGACCATCACATGAAAGTTCTATTGAACTACCTTGAGTAAAACTACCGCTGGCCATTATTATTTTATCATCATATCCAGGCATTTCACTTGGCATAGCTATTGCATTAGAGTCTATTTTGGAATTAGCTTGAATTGCTTTAACATAAGTAATTAAATCTTCTTCATTATTAAATATTATATTCTCTACTATATCTACTCTTTCTTCATGATATTTAGGGCTTACATTGTAACCTAATTTTTCAAATAAATATGCTGTATATATAGCTGTTTTAATTGCGTTATTAACAATCATAGGAGCCATATATAATCCTTCTAATATTGGTTTATTTTGTCCCATTGATGGGCCTACTTCTTTGGCTTGTCCTGGTACGTTAAGTCTTTCAGCACATAGATTAATTAGATCTTTTCTTCCAACGATATATCCACCATTAGAAGCAATAGCACCGCCTAAGTTTTTTATAAGTGAACCTACGCATATATCTGCTCCTACTTCGATTGGTTCTTTTTTATTAACTAACTCACAGTAACAATTATCTATCATAATGATTACTTCTTTATCTATACTTCTAATAAATTTTATTACTTCTTCTATTTTATCTATACTAATACTTTCTCTAGTACTATAGCCTTTACTTCTTTGTATTTCGATAAGTTTTATCTTATTTTTACTAATAATATCTTTGATGCTATTATAATCAAAGTTATTATCTATTAAATCTATTTGTTTATAATCGATATTAAATGCTTTAAGAGAAGATGGATTATCATTAAAGCCAATAATTGTATCTAATGTATCATATGGTTTTCCACTTATAGATAACATAATATCTCCTGGTCTTAGAAGAGCAAATAGACATGTACTTATAGCATGTGTTCCAGATATAAATTGACTTCTAACAAGAGCATCTTCTGCTTTAAATATACTAGCATATACATCCTCTATTTTATCTCTACCTATATCGTTATAACCATAACCAGTTGATGAATTAAAATCACTCTCACTAATATTATTTTCTATAAAAGCGTCTAATATTTTTCTACTATTATATTCTTCTATTTCATCATGTATTTCAAATATATCTTTTAAATCTTTTTTAGCATCATTTTTTATCTTTTCTAACATTTTTTACCACCATCCACTCTAATTATACTATTGTTAATATAACTTGCTTCATCACTAATTAAGAATTTAACTACACTTGCTACTTCTATTGGATTACCAAATCTACCTAATAGTATTTTATCTTCTTCATTACATTTAAATTCATTATCTAATTCTTTATTCATAGAAGTATTAATCCATCCTGGACATATTGTATTTACTCTTACATAGGGGGCTAAATAGTTTGCTAAATTATTTGATAATGATATAAGTCCTGCTTTAGAAGCATCATAGTCTATACTTTCTATATAAGGGGTATCTATGCCATTAGTAGAACTAATATTAATTATAATACCATTTTTATTATCTTTCATTTTAAGACCAATCTTCTTACTTAAAAGAAATGGGGCTACTAAATTTGTATCTAATACTTTAATAAAATTCTCTTTTGTTTTATCTTCAAATAAGCTATCTATAGCTATTCCAGCATTATTTATAAGTATATCTATATTATTATATCTATCATATATCACTTTAAGCATATTATCTATTTCTTCTTCATTATTTAGATTGCTTTTTACCATTAAAAAGTCTCTATTATATTTTTTATCTATTTCTTTTTTTAATTCTAGTGCTGATTCATAATTATTATTATAATGAATTATGACATCATAAGAAGAAGCAAGTATTCTTACTATTTCTCTTCCTATGCCACTACTGGCACCTGTTATTAATACACTTTTCCTCATACTATCCCTCTTTCTCACTTGATATTGTACCATGTATTAAAAAAAAAGTCATTAATTATTAATCATTTGTTTTTAACATTTGAATGAATTTTTAATTTTTTTAGTAAAATACTTGTCAAATATGAAATTATATGATATCATTAGTATTGTCTTATGGCGGAATTGGTGAAGTGGTTAACACGGTGGATTGTGGTTCCATTATGCGTGGGTTCGATTCCCACATTCCGTCCCATTAAGTTAATAAAACACACTAACATAGTGTGTTTTTTTTATTCTCTCTAAGTCTAAGGTCTTAGAGAGTTATTTTTAGCCTGTAGTCTAAAAATAATATATTTTATATTAAAAGAAAGATTATGATAATCTTTCTTTAATTAATTTATTAACATCTGACATATCGGCCTTACCTTTTACTAGAGGAGAAATAGCTTTCATAATATTTCCCATATCTTTCATACTAGTAGGCTTAACTTCTAAAAATACCTTATCAATTATTTTATTTAATTCTTCTTCTGATAATTGTTCTGGCATATATTCTTCTAAAATAGCAATTTCTTTTTTGTTTTGTTCTACTAAATCATTTCTATTAGCAGCTTCAAATTGAGCAATAGATTCTTTCCTCATTTTAATTTGTTTAGATATTACTTTGATAACATCATCATCTGTAAGTTCTTCACGAGGATTAGGTTTTTCTAGTTGCATAGCACCTTTAACCATTCTAATAACACCAAGTTTAAAACTATCTTTATTCTTCATTGCTTCTTTTAAATCATTATTTATTTTTTCCGCTAATGTCATAATATCGCTCCTTAGTAATTTCTTCTATTTTTCTTTCTAGAATTAATTATATTTTGTTTTTTTTCTTCTTTTAATCTTACTCCTGGCTTCTTATATCCTTCTGCTCTTTCTTTAGCTTTAGAGAGATTACCGTTACGTGCTACTTGATTCTTAAATTTTCTTAATGCAAATTCAACATCGTTATCTTTAACACTAACAGTTACTTTAGTTCCTGCTGACATTCTATCCCTCCTTCCGCTTTTTCATTAAAGATTATAACATTATTTAAAATAATTTACAATATTAATAGAGTATTTTTTCAGAAAAACAGCCATTTTATTACATTTTCTGACAATAAAAGAAAAAAAACTATCTATGATAGCTTTTTATAAACAATAAATAAATGGCGTCCTCGAACAGAATCGAACTGTTGACCTATTGCTTAGGAGGCAATCGCTCTATCCTACTGAGCTACGAGGACATAATACTGATAAATAAATTATATCACATATGTATATAAAAAACAACGAAAAAATAACTAAAGAAAAACTTTAGTTATTATAATACATATCTAGTAATAATTAAATATATAGCCGCCGCTAGTACTAGAAGGCCAAATATTAAGAAGAATACTTTTACTCCAGTATGATTACTCTTTTCAAAGAAAGCATCATCTTCTTCGGCTTCATCAAAATCTTTCTTGGTAAAGTTAAAGGAGCCACTATAAAATGTTTCACCATCTTTAATTTTCTTAATCATTGTAACTTCATCTTTAACGATAGGATCTGTAACTACAGTATTATCATTACCTTTTAAATCTGCTAGTATATCTAGTGGTAATGAATCAGTATTACTCTTTTGTTTTTCTTCTTTAACTTCTTGACTGGCAATTTCCATAGCATCATCATGATAAGGAATATTAGCATCCTCTAAATTAGTTAGGAAATTGGTATTAATTTTCTTATCATTGGTTATTTCAGCACTCTTGTTAATTTCATTTTTGGCATTTTCTAGTAATACATTGATATCATATACTCTATTTTCATCTCTAATTTTCTTTTTTTCTTCTACTAGAGGTCTATCTGATACAAAAGTTCTTCCCATAGCTTTTGCTTTGTGATACTCATCTCTACTAGAAATAATACTTTTGAGATTACTAACATCTATTTCATTAACATTATCATCAATTGGTAAATTCTCTAATCCATCAATTTGACCAGAAATATCGTTATAAAGTTTTTGATTTCTTTTAGTTCTTTCAAAGGTACTTAAATCATCTCTATAATATTTTTCCATTCTACTTTCCATATCTTCTACCTCTACTATATATATAATAACATATTTTGTGTTAAAATAAAAGAATTTACTATATTTTTTTTTACATTTTTGATATAATTAATTAGAAGGAAGGTAATAGAATGAAATTAAAAGTAAATAAAGAAAAATGTATTGGTTGTGGACAATGTGTAAGTATGACAGACCAAAAAGTATTTGACTTTGATGACGATAATTTAGCTAAGGTAGTTGAATCACCAGTTAGTAATGAAAACGAAGAAGCCGCTACCGAAGCAATGGAGAATTGTCCTACTGGAGCAATTGAAGAAGAGTAATCTTCTTTTTTTTATAACAAAAAAGAGCCTTTCGGCTCTTTAACTGATTATAAATTTGACACCATTCTTTTCGTTTACAATATTAATATCATAATCAAGAAAAGCAAGTGTTTTTTTAACTATTGATAACCCAAGACCAAAGACACCTTTAACACCTTTTTCGTAGGGAGTGAAAATATTGGTTAAAACTTCTTTATCAATATTTGGGCCATCATTATATAAAATTATTTTATTATTCTTAACTGTAATTTTTACTTTTTTCTTTGCATAACGCATGAAGTTATTAAGAATATTATCAATAATAGCTTCCCACATCTCATTGCTTCCTCTAAAAATGGTATTCTTTTTATCAATATCTAAAACAAATTCAACATCATTTCTAGAAGGCTTAAATTTATCTACTGCTGCAAAAACAACTTTACTAACATCACATTTTTCATTGATTTGATCTTTTTGTTTCTGAAAATAATTTAATTTGTTAAGGTAAAGCAAGGAGTGCACTTTGACCTCTAATTTGTTAAGTTGTTCTTTACAAACCTCTAAAGTTTTTTCTTTACTTTCAATACCATCTTCAGAAGCTTCAATATAGGATTTCATAACAGTGATAGGAGTTTTAAAATCATGAGATATATTTTGGTACATTTGGTTTTTATATTCTTCTTGTTCTTTCAAATATACCCGCATATTCTCTATAGCTACCTCTAAGGTATATAATTCATCGTCATAATCATATATCATATTATGATTATAATCATCATTATTTATATTATCAATTTTATCTTTTAATTTTTTAATTCTATTAACTAAGTGATTTGACCATATTAGTATAACAAGAGAAATAATGATAAAGGTAATTCCTACAACCAAAAGAATAATTTTAAGTATTTGGGCTTTCATAAAATTAATATATGAATCACCAGTAATAGCTATTTTAGTAATGCTACTACCACTATTTAAAGTGTAATAATATATTTTATTTTTATAAGTAAACTTACCTTTACTATTTGTTATAAGTTTCATTATATCATCAACATCATCACTTTTTATAACATCTTCTATGTTGCTAGATACAAATGTATTATTATCACTATCTATATAAATATAAGCAATTTCACTATTGATTTTTCTTTTAGTAAGTGTATCAATAATATTTAGCGATTCATTCAAATGATTATATAAATTTTCTTCATAGACAGGAAGTAGTGTTCTAGGAAGAATTACACCCAGAGATATAATTACTATAAAAACTATTAGAATACATATTAACAATAATTGTTCTGTTAAGGTTGGCTTTTTCATAATAATCTATAACCATATCCATATATTGTGTTAATATCTAAAAGAGGCATTTTTTTTCTTAATCTACGTATCAAATCATCTACTACTCTATCTGTTCCAAAATAGTTTTCTCCCCATATGTTGTTTAAAATGTCATCCCTTGAGAAAGATTTTTGTCTATTCGTAAGAAACATATATAATAAATCAAATTCTAAAGTTGTAAGATTTATATTTTGATTATTAAGTAATACCATTCTTTTATCTACATCTACCATATAATCTTTATAGGTAATATTTTGTTTATCTTTTGTATATACTCTTCGCATAATATTATTGACTCTAAGGACTAATTCTTTTGGCGAATATGGTTTAGTGACATAATCATCACTACCAAGTTCTAAACCTATAATCTTATCAAGTTCTTTATCTCTAGCTGAAGTAAATATAACAGGCATATCTGCATTATATTCTCGTACTTTCTTTATAATATCATATCCACTTATGTCATCTCCAAGCATAATATCTAGTATCCACAAATGGTATTCTTTATTAACATTATCTATAGCATCTTTCCCATTATAATAACTTGTAACTTCATAACCTTCTTTCTCTAAATAGGCTCTAATAAGATCATTTAAGTCCTTTTCATCTTCTACTAAGGCTATTTTTTGCATATTATCACTTCCTATACATTATATAGTATATCACATAATTAACATTTTGTCTTTACCATATATCACCTCTTTTCTGTTATAATTATATTATTTATAAATGGATTAATTATCAAATAATTGTGGTAAATTATGGGATATATAAATATAATTATATTGGTGATATATATGCAATATGAAAGAATTAAATTAGATTATACCAGTTTAGAACCTTATATAGATAATAAAACATTAGATTTACATTATAATGCCCACTACAAAGGATATACTGATAATTTAAATAAATATTTAAAAAAACATAATTATAATTATGAACACGATCCTATATACTTAGCTAAAAATATAGACATACTTCCTATGGAAGATAGAGATGAGATTTTATTTAATTTAGGTGGTTATTTAAACCATAGTTTATATTTTTATATTTTAACAGATAAAAAAAAGAGTATTCCTACTCCTTTTATTGAAATAATTAATAAACACTTTGTATCTTTTGATAATTTTAAAAATGAATTTATTAATATGGCTACTGAATTAAAAGGCAGTGGTTATACTTTCTTAGTACTTGATAAAAATAATAAGCTTAGAATAATTAATACTTCTAATCAAGATACACCATATTATTATGTATTTATCCCTATTATGACAATAGATGTTTGGGAACATGCCTACTATTTAAAGCATTATAATAAAAGAAAAGATTATCTAGAAGCAATATTTAATATCATAGATTGGGATAAAGTATATAAACTATATTTATTAAATACTAGTAATAAATAAAAAAAACAGATAGTTCAAACTATCTATTTTTTATCCATTAAATTTAGCAGTAATACCATTTGATTCAGTACCATCGGCATTAACACCATTAAATGTTACAGTTCCAGTAAATGTTTTTCCTGCGTCATCTTTATCTTGTGCTTCGTTAGTTTCTTCAAGCCATACTACTAAGTAGAAGTCTTGAGAACCTGATTTTGCTAAAGCTTGATTAGCAACGATTACACCATCTGTACCTTGAGCAACTACAGCACCATCTGCTTTAACTGTTGTTGCGTCAGTAAGTACTTCCCATTTCATATTTGTAGCACTACTTGCTAAATTCATAGTTCCTTTAACGTTGATACCAATATCTTTACTACCATTGGTTACAGTAATCTTATAAACTTGACATACAGTATTACCATTGGCATCAATACAAGATTTTGAACTTGTACCAGTTACACCTTTTTGTAAATCAGCTGTAAGCATTGGTATCATATTAGCAGCAGTTCCTGCATCTGAAACTCTAGTTATTGCCATTGACAATGATGCTCCACTTGCAGTACTACCTGTAACATCAGTTTTATTAGTAGTGCTTGCACTGAAGTATGCAAATGTAGCGCCAATTATAGCAACTACTAATGTTGCGACACCTACAACGGCATAAAATACGCCAGGGCCTTTTCTATTTTCTTCCATTTTTTCTTATCCTCCTTACATTAATAATTGTATCAAATAAATTATATTTTTGCAATATCTTTACATTATTTTTTTAATATTCTATTATGGAGCAACTGAAGTTGTAAAGTTAGCTACTACTTTACCGCCTGCAGCATCTAATGTAATAACTCCTGTGTATGTACCAGTACCACTTTTTTCATTAGTAGTATCCTCTGGATTTTGAGTATCATCAACATTTGATAGATATACTAATAAATAATAGTATTCAGGTGTTGCTGCTGTTAATGCCGCATCACTATGCATATCAAATCCTGATGGAGTTGCTTCGCTATAAGTATATTTTCTATCTGCTCCTGCTTTTTCGCTATAAGCAGCAAAACTACGATCTGCATTATTAGCATCTTCAATAATAGAAGTTACAGTATTGGCATTACCATCTGCACTTTTATATAAAACATATTTCCAATTTTTATAATCAGTAGCAGTAGTTTGTAAATCTGCAAGTCTAACACTAGCATGAGCAACAGTTTGGCTAGATGTTGCTGTTATTTTATATAAATGACATCCTGTATAACCACTTGCCATACATTTATTATCTACTACTTTTTTAATACCATCTGTAGTAACATCAATAACAGCTGGTACTAAGTTATTATAGCTTTCGCTTTCTGCTTCCCCAAATAATTGTCTTTCTACATTTAAAGTTAATGCAGTTGATAAATCTGTATTAGTTCCACCTTGAACTTTATCTGCTGAAGTAACTTGAGCACTAAAGTATGCAAATGTAGCACCAATTATTGCTACTACTAATGTAGCAATACCTATTACTAAATATAATGTTCCTTGTCCTTTCTTTTCTTCCATTTTTCTTATCCTCCTTTACATTAATAATTGTATCAAACATTGCATAAAAATGCAATATGATTTTGTTATTTTATACACTATTTTCTATGAAAGTGTTTTTCCTAAATATGTTATAACTATTGAGCCACCAGAACTACTTGTATTGTTATTTGTAAGCTTGTTGGTTACATTTGATGATAGTCCACTAAAGGTTACATTGGTTGCTATAAATGATGATCCTCCACCAGCTCCGCCTGGTTGGTTTGATGATAAGGTACCGGCTCCGCCTGAGCCACCACCGCCATAGTAGCCACCGCCACCACCGCCACCATTTCCGTTTCCGTTACCGCCAGCTAATGGTTTACCGATTACTCCTTCGTTTTGCTGAGGACGACTAACTGCTGTTCCACCTAGACCATTACGCCCTTCTTTAGCACCATTTAAAGTACCATCTTTTCCATGAAAAACTGTTCCAATATCAAGAATTGTTGTCTCACTACTTAATGTGCCACCATCGCCACCATCTCCTGGCTTTCCGGCAACTAGTGATGAACCGCCACCGCCTCCGCCACCAGCGGCAATCATAAGTACTTTCCCTGAATTTATGTTTGCTACGTCGATTGTAGTGGTACCAACTGCGAAGGCTGAATATCCACCACCTCCGCCAGCATATGTTGCTCCACCATAGCCGCCACCATTGGCTCCTCCTCTTGATGCTCCACCTGATTCTCCATCACGAGAATTGCCTCCAAGAGTAAAGTATATTTTAGAATTATATTCTAGATTGACTACTCCATATATGTATCCTGCAGCTCCACGATATCCAGCATTTTTACTAGAAGCACGTAAATATTCTCCTCCTTTACCTCCCCAAAGTTCTATTAAATAGTATCCTGGATGGTAATTGGTATCTTCTTTTGTTGTGGCTTCTTTTCTATTTGTATTGACAAAAGTTCCTGTAATCCAAGGTAATTCTTCCAATGTTACATTAACTGTATAATCTTCTCCATTAAGTGTATAACTGCCTGAGGCATCTTTATATTCTAATTTGGATACGGTATAGGTTAAAGCTGATAAATCATCAACCATAACTGTTTGCTTTCCTATATCGCTTGCCAATACTTCTGTTCCTTTTTTTATGGTTACTAATGAATCACTAGGGGTAGGAACTATTGTAAACATTTTTTCTTCCGTCCGCGATAAAGTTATATCTTTGGTGGCATTATCCAAAACTACTTCTGTTCCGCTTTGCGGATAATAGCCATTTCTAGTAACTTTCCAAGTTATGTTGGTATTTTCATCAATTAGTTCACTTACACTACCAGTTCCACTGGCTATAGTTTTGCCATCTACTTCTAATGCTACTAATGAATCTTCTGGCGTAGCATTAACTGTATATGTATATTGTGGTACTTTATAGAAGGTAAATTGCATTGATGTTTTTAAATGTGATGTTTCGGGATTAGCCCATTGCTGCATGATTTCAAAACTACCTGCTACATATTTATCCATAAAATCCCCTTTATATTGGAAGCATAGTGTTATTTTAGTTTCAGAAGCAGGTGGTATTTTTGTTTTATTGATTTCAAAGTCCCCTGTTGTATATTCCATATGTGAATTAAGTTCAGATAATTCTTTAATACTTGTTACTAATACGGGACTAGATGAAAGATTTGTAACAGTTACCTCAAAGTATACCTTTGACCATATGGTAGTAAGTTTACAATCTAATGAAAAAGTACCGTTTGCATCTAAAGTTAAGGTTTTTAATGTAACATCGCTGCTTGCTTGTACTCTTTGTACGTTAGTGATACGAACATCGGCACTTGATCTAACTAGTGCGGCACCATTAATAGCAAAGGTTCTTGAAGATGTGGAATATCCTACTGTTAGTGAAGTAATAATAAATGAAATAATTAAAAAAAGAAATAATGGCAAATTATTTTTCTTTTTTTTACTTAATTTCTTCATTTTTGCCTCCATTTCTCTTTCAAGTTCTTGGCATCAAGTGTATATTTATATAATAAATTATCATCTATAATACTAAAATAACTAAGTTTTCCTGGTATTAATTCATTATAAATAATTGGACTTCCTAAATTATCATGAGCATCTCTTAGTTCATCAAATGAACTAAGATTAAGTACTTTATAATCACTTTCATCAAGAATATTTTCTGCATTGGTAATTATACTATCATACTCTTTAAGAATCTTTCTTAATGTTTTATCGTAATTACTACGGCTTTTATATATCTTGATAATTAATCTAATTAGTTTATATATAACATATAGATCTCCTATTAAAGATATAACTAGGCAGCTAAAATAAATATAGTTAATATTATTCCATATATTATCATCAATAACACTACCTGAATTATTGATGTTCTTACTATCAATAGTAATATTAATAGTTTGTTCAGTTAGAGGTATAACTACTAAAGATAATCCCTCTGAATCAATATCATCTTTAAATGATGAACTAGTTCCATGTGAATTTACATGTAATACAATTGTTACATCACTATCATAGTTTAAGGAATATGATGCTTTAAATGCTTTGACAAAGGCATTAAAATGTTCGTAATTTACATTTACTTCCTTAAAGAAATTGTTAGCCATGATATTTTTTTTAGATATTTTTTCTTCAGGAACTAATATTTCTGATTTTTCATATAAAATATTCTTATTATCTTTACCATATACTCTAGTAATTGCTTCTATATAATAAGAAGCATTGTAATCGATATTACTATTGGTAGTAAAAGTATAATTAAATCTTAAATCAATAGAATCAATTAAACTGGCAATATAAACCATTCCAGATGGTAAATTGTCTGTTTCGTAATATTCGTTTGGTTTAAGTTTAACGCGATAATCTACGTCACTACTTTCTTTGTATTTAAGTGCATTTACTTCTCTATTAACGAAGGTTTTTACTGAAAACAATAATAGTAAACATGAGAAAATTCCTATTAAACATAAATAATATACTATTTGCATAGATTTCTTTGAAGAAATAGATTTATTATATTTATCATATTTTTCTCTACTAAAATGTTTCATATCACACCTCCTAGCTATTAATCTTTTCATTTAATGCTACTGTTGGGTAGCCAATATATCTAATTTTAAATTTGACTGTACCTATTACCTCTGAAGTTTCAATCAAATAACCATCAGGACTTTCATTATGGTCCCCTTTTGTTTTGAAGAAAGTTTCATAGCCTGAGGAATACACTTCATATATACGATGAACTACTATCTTGTCTTCTCTATGAAAAACGAGTATTTCACCTTTTTTTAAATTTAAAATTTCCTTTTCATTCAATTTTTCTACAATAACAATATCACCTTTATTAATATTTGGTGTCATTGAACCAGTGGCAATTACAATTGCTTGATATTTGAAATATCCAGAGGTTAATCCTACCATTACTACTATTAATAATATGGCTATTGTATATATTATTTTTGAACGTTTGTTCTTCTTTGAAGATATAATAACTTTTTCTCTTTTTTTAAAATTATTATATATCATGATAAAAGCTAATATTGGAAAAGTAAAATATATAACTGATTCAATATAAGCGCCAAAATTTGGAATAATTGGTAATATATATTTTGGTATTTCTATTAAATATCTATATATTATATTAGGCTTATAACTAACTTTAAATGATATATATGTTAACATAAAATTTTTAGCTATACTTGGTAAAATGAATAAACCAAATGTTTTTAATATTGAATAAAAGTCATTAAAGTTGACAGCACTTAAAGTAAATGTTACATCTATCATACTAAATGCTAAAACTGATAAACCTAATAGCCAATAATTATTCTTTATCTTATTGTTAATTATGTATCTATATATTTCTGCTATAGGGATTAATATGATTAATGGAACAATATTATTAATAAGATTGGTCATATTAATACTATATATATTTCTACTAAAACCGATAAATAGTCCAAGTAAATATGTAGTAATATAGTATATGGCTATATATATTAATATTGATAAAATAATATCTTTATTATATCTTGATTTTTCCTTTTGGTATCCAAGTATAAAATAAGATATAATACCCATTGATAATATAAAAGCACATATACTATATTGACTAAAAATCTTTGTGATAAAACTATTAAAGAGTAATATAGATAGCATAAAAGCTAGTATTATGAAAGCTTTTATTTGACTCTTTTTCATATTTTATCACCCTTCTTCTTTTATGCTTGTTCGTATACAAATGTTGTTGCGCCAATTGTTACTTTTACATCATCAGTTACAGATAATGTACTAGTAGATGGCCATTCTAATTTTAATTCTAATTCTTTAGAATCATTAGCATTTAATGTTTCACCAGTAGTAATAGTACTACCATCAGCATATGCTAAAGTATACTTAAGTTCACCACATAATTTAGTTGCATCTTCTTGTGAAATTTTACTACCTGTATTAGGAGCACAAGTTAAAGTACCCATAGTGAAATTAGCTAATTTAGCATTTAATGTTCCACTATTTTTAATTAGGAAGTTATAAGTAACTGAATCTCCAGGTGCTTTTAATGTAACATCAAATCCTGAAATAGTAGTATCTGCAAGTGTTGGAGCAGTATTTTCAGCTGCATGACCTTTTGTTGCTCCAGTCAAACTAGTTCCAGTTTTGTAATCAAAGTTTACTTTCCAACTTGCAGGATCTACATTAGCAGTACCATTAATAGTAAGTGTACTAGAATATGCAGCATAACCAACGGTTAAACCAACAACAGCGATTAAAAGTGCAACGATAGCTATTACCTTAGCACCTCTTTCTTTTTCCATAATTACATTCTCCTTTCTCTATTGTTCCATATCTATTATAATACATTCGCAATTTAGTTGTCAATAAATTTTTTATCATTTTGGCAAAAGAAAAAAGCCATATTTGACTAGGCGTTGTGAGATTTAAACAACACTAATTAAATGTGGCTGTAATCTTATCACCGCTAGTAGCGGTTACAGTAATAATTCCTGAAAAACCATCTTTATCTTGTTCGGTTTGATCTTTACCAGTATTGTTTACATAAACCATAAAATATAGTTTTGTATTATTACTTTTACCATTAATTATGGTATTAGAAGCTATGGTATCAGGTACATTATTAGTAATAGTATGTCTACTATTACTAATAACTGTATTGGCATCTGACATACCTGCCCATTTTAAATTATTAACATTATTTTTGTTAAAAGTTATCGTTGTATTGGTACTAATACTATTTGCTCCGGTATTTGAAATGGTTATTTCATATATTTGACAAACGGTATAATCATTTTTATCAATACAATTATATTTACTTTGAGCTGCTGTTTCAAGTTGGCTGGCATATCCTGATATAGTTCCATCGTAAATAGGAATTAAATTCTCTGATTTGCTACCAGTAGCACTTACTTTTTTTACTGAAAGTCCAAGACTTACATCTAGAGTGCCACCCTTAATGTCGTTATCACTTTTGGCAGTAGCGCTAAAATAGGCATATGTAGCTCCTACTACTATAATTATTAATAGAAGAACTAAGGCAATGGTATAACCTATTTTTTTCTTTTCGTCCATTTACAACCTCCTCTACATCAGATTTGATTAATTAGAATTGGGCTTTAACTTCAGCACCATTTGATCCAACTGCTGTTACAGTACCTGTGAATGCACCACTATCAGTTTGGGCACTATTTAAGTTAGTAATAAATACCATGAAATAGCACGCTGTAGAAGTACCTCCACCTGCTACACTAGTTGTTGTACAAATGCCTTTATTAACTCCTTTAATTGAAGTTACACTGGCAACACTAATATTAGAAGCCATTTTAACGGCATCAAGATTTGGTGTTTTTGCTCCAGCTAAGGCAGTTAGACTTATGTCATATATAACTGATGTGTTACTATTATTTTTTACAGTAACTGAATATACTTGGCATACAGTATTTCCATTTTTATCAGTACATGATTGTGCTGCATTCCATGCAGTGTTTACTGCATTAGAAGCTGTATTCCAACCTTTAGCACCCTTGGTAAGAGTTTCCACTGTTTTATCTATTGGTACTAAGTTACCACTAGCATTACTTTCCTTTTTTACTGTTAGTGTAGGTGCTGCACCTCCACCAGCAGTACCTTTAACGGTAGATGTATCAGTGGCTGTTGCACTATAATAAGCGTATGCTGAACCTGCTACTGCTACAATTAGAACTGCTACACCTACTATGGCATATATTAGTCCACTTTTATTAGTATTATTTTTTTGTCCTTCTTCAAACATTATATTTTACCTCCTATCATTAATACAATATAAGTATAACAAATCAAAAATTATTTTTCAATACTAATTATCACTTTTTATATAATCTTTGCCATCTATATTAACTAAATTATCTTCATTAATACCTGGTAGATTTAAATTAGAAATAGTTTCTATATTACTTTTAGTGTCTTGTATTTTAGTACTTGTTTCTTTTTTTGAAGTATTATCTTCTTTATCAATATTATTTTTTAATGTAATAAAATTTTTGTTATCAATAAATATTTTTGTTTTATCTACTTTTTTAGGATCATAAGAATTAGTTATCCAAAATTCATATAATATTTTAAGAATTGGTACTACCATAGCTTCATCTTCTATTTTTGATATTTTATCCTCTTCTATTTTGATATTGTTCTCTAGTATAAAGATATCATCTAGAATTGAATGTTGTTTGTCTATTAATGCATCTTGACTTATTAGTGTGTTATATGTTTTTGGATATGTATTTTGGTTAATTAGTTTTAATAATTTAGTTCTTTTAGTAACTAAATTATTATAATCACTTTCTTTTTCAAATAGTAAATATAAAATATCTCTTATACTAGGGTCTTCTTTCTTTATGTCTTCATATAAGATATTACGATACTTACCCATGGTATCACTATTGAAATTAGATAATAAAGTATCTTCAAGTAATATATTATCTACTTCATATTCATCTTTTGTTTCATTTAATTCTTCTAATTTTCCTTTGAAACTATCTATTCTTTTTCTTATGTTAAGATATTTTCCTTTTAGAGTTAGATATCTGCATACATTGTTATATCTTTCTTTATATTCAAGTAAGTCATCATTATTAATATTATTATCTTCAAAGTACTCGATAATTTTTTCTAATCTTACTTTTTCTTCTTCGATAGTGGCGGTAATATAATCAAACTTATCCATCTTCTTCCTCCCTACCTGCTAATTTTTTGTAATTTTCTACTGTTTTTCTAACTAGTTTATCTTTTTTTTCTTTTCTTTCTATATTAGCTCTTTCTATTTCTATTTCTTCTATTTTATCTAGGGCTTCACTAGTGATTTGATTTCTAATAACATTTTCTGCTGCTCTACTAATGCATTCGCACATTCTAAGCTGATATAATACATAAAATGATAATAAACTATGAAGCATACTAGTGATATCTGTTTCAATAACGAAGTCATGCTTAGTATCATATTCTCCATCAAATTCAACTGGAAATAAGGTTAGTTTTTTAAATACGAATGAAGTACTAGAATTATAATGATTATAGTATAGATTTATTTCACTATATGTTCCATTATCAATAGCATCATTTACAGCTTTTTCTATTTTATTAAATTCTTTATAAAATTTGTCTTTTTCTATTTTTAGTATTGTTTTATCATCATGGTATATTATTTTTTTTCCAATAATTATTTTGTAATCATTTTTATCTTGTTTTATTTGCCTAGCTACTTGGGAATTGAAATTACCACAGAAGCCATAATCATTGGCTATATATATGTTTAATTTGTCCATTTTTGGATCTGGAGTAATGACTTTCTTGTCAAGAACTAAATTTTTATTATATACGATATTCTTTATTATTTTTGTTATTTCTTCTCCAACGTTACGATAAGCTTCTGCTTCTCTTTTTGAAGCATCTACACGAAGTAAAGAGTGGAAATTCATGACTTTAACTACGTTTTTTATTCTCATCATTACCACCCTTTCTTATGTATTTATTAGCTATTACTACTGTTTTTAAACTGTTAAGAAGGTTATATGTTAAGTATAAGAATAGGAATATCATAACAAATACTAAGAGTAATAGCATCCACATATCCATATATTCATTTACAATATATTCGTGGATTAGATATATTATTTTTATTCCTCCTAGAGCTATTAAAGATAGAAGTGTATGAATGATAAATTTTTTATCTTTAATTAATAAGAAACTTAATAAGTTTAAAAATAGTACTATTATAATTATATATATATCAACATCGATAAAGGATACCATTAAATATACCATGAAAATGTAATTAATTATTGATGATGATACACTGATTACTTCTTTATTACTCATACCACCAAGTATACCATATAATTTAACTCTAGTTTTTTCTGGATCAAACTTTTTTATTAGTATTTTTAGAATAGCATATAAAGAAATGATAACAATTAAACCTACAAAAGCAAAATAAAATACATTTTCCATAACTATCCCTCTTTTATCATTAAATTAAATACATTTTCACTATTCATATAGAAGGCTTTGATATTTTTGAATGATTCGTTTATGATATCGTTTTTAATATCTACTGAACCTTCTATTTCTCCAATTATTGGAAGATAATCTTTCATGATTAGTAGATTATAATCTTTACTGATTATTCTGATTATTGTAATATTTTCGTATTCTCTAAGACCATGAGCCATATCAAAAACTCGAACTTTTATTCCGTTATTCATGATATTTTACCTATATACCTAAACTTACTTTCATCCATATCATCATATTTACCATTTAGAATATTTTCTACATCATTAAGAACATCTTTTATATCTACAAATTCACCTTTAATATTAGTAAATGACTCCGCTACAAACATAGGTTGAGAAAAGTAATTTCTAAGTTTTCTACTTCGATAGAATATAAGTTTATCTTCTTCACTTAATTCTTCTATACCAAGTACTGCTATTATTTCTTGTAAATCCTCATATCTAGTTAGATAAGCAAGTACTTTTCCTACTAGATTGAAATGTCTTTCACCAACTTTTTCTGCATCTAATCTTTTTGATGTTGATTTAAATACATTGATAGCTGGATACAATCCTAATTCTGCTACTTTTCTATCTAAAACTATTTGTCCATCCATATAACTCATTACTGTTTGTACAGCATCATCGGTTAGATCATCTGCTGGTATATATATGGCTTGGAAGGAAGTAATAGAACCATTGTTATTAGAATTTATTCTTTCTTCAATGCTACTAACTTCACTAGCCATATTAGCGGGATATCCATTTTCTATAAGTAGTTCTTTTAAATCTGTAGATATTTCTGCTTTTGCTTGAATAAAACGATAAATATTATCAATAAAGATAAGTACATCCTGCTTTTTTTCGTCCCTTAAATATTCTGCCATTCTAAGTCCAGTACCAACACTCTTACTTCTAGATATTGGATTATCTCCCATTTGACCAAATACCATGGTCATTTTATCTAAAAGATTGCTTTTTTTCATATCATCATATAGTTCTCTTCCTTCACGGCTTCTTTCTCCTGCTCCTACAAAGACAGCATTAGAATTGGAACTAGCATAGATATTATGAATAAGTTCTTTGATAAGTACGGTTTTACCTACTCCTGCTCCTCCTAATAGTCCCATTTTAAAGCCTTTTTCTAATGGAGCAAAGAAGTCAATAACTTTAATACCGGTCCATAGTGGTTCATTATCTACTTTGACGTCTTTTAGGGTAACAGTTGGATTATTAACTGAAACTTTCTTTTCACTTTCAAATGGTAGTCCATCAATAACATTTCCGTATGAATCAAATATTCTACCTAATATTTTATCAGAATATTCTACTTCTAAGCCATCTGATTTTTTTACTACTATTGCTCCTTTTTCTAATCCTCTTGTACTATATAAACTTAGACATGTAGCGGATATATTGTTTATTTCTACTACTTCAAAAATATATTTAGAATTTCCTTCTATTTCTAAAATATCACCTATTTTTATAGAGGTATTTGATAATATTATTTCTATTGAAATATCATTTATAGTAATAATTTTACCTATTTTCATTATTATCACCTACTTCTAAAAATTTATATAAATCTAACATTTCTTCTTTACTTTTAGGAGAAAATTTATATTGTCCTAATTTATCTAAAATTACTTTTCCTTCTTTTAGTCTATTTTGAAGTTCTTCACTCATTTCATCAATATTAGCAAGTTCGTATATATCTCTTACTTCTAGATATTCTAGTAATTTGTTTCTAACTAAACTACCAGTCTTTTTCATATCTGGTGCTTGAACATTACCGCCTAGGCGGGATACTGATAGTCCATAATCTAAAGCTGGTTTTTCTCCTTTTGTAAAGTTTTTACTTGATAATACTAATTGTCCATCACAAATCGATATAATATTAGTGGATATGTAATCAGTAATATCCGAACTTTTTGTTTCTACAATTGGAAGAATTGTAATAGAACCACCATTTTTATGTTGGCATCCTTTTTCAAGTAATTTACTATGTGCATAGAAGATATCAGATGGATAAGCATCTCTACCTGGTGTCTTTTTACTTGCTAGAGATATTTGTCTATATACATCAGCATGTTTTTTTAGATCGTCTATTACTACTAAAACATCGTATGAATCCATCATCATAGATTCTGCTATTGATAAAGCTACATATGGTGTTAAATATGTTCTATTAGGAAGTTCATCATTAAATGAAGCAATTATTATTGTATAAGAAGCAGCTCCTCTCTTTGTTAATTCGTAATAAATATCTTTAACTTCTTTTTTTGTTTTACCTAGTGCTACATATATACATACCATATTTTTATCTTTTTGATTAACTATAGCATCAAGTGCAATTTGTGTTTTACCGGTTTTTTTATCACCTATTATAAGTTGTCTCTGTCCTCTTCCTATTGGATATAACATATCTATACCTGTAATACCAGTTAAAAATTCTCTTTCTACTAATCCCCTATCCATTATAGGAATAGGATCATTTTCTATTGGAACTTCTACTAAATTATCAAATCTTTTACCTGCTATTAAATCATTACCAAAGATATCTATTACTTTTCCCATAGAATCCATGCTAAATAGACATTTAAATTGTTTTTTTAATGAATATACTTCGTCTCCAGGATTAATTTTATCATTAACTTCTACTAAAGATATTGTAATATTATTTTTTCCTACAGCAAAAACAAATCCTTTTGCTTTATCTGCAATATTAACTTCTTCATAATAAGTAATATCGTTAAGTCCAGATACTATTACTGTGTAAGGATTAACTTTAATTACTTTACCAACAGAAAAGATGTTATTATTACTTTTAATCTCTTCTACTTTTTTATCAACTTTATTAAGTTCCATATTACGCATTCCCTTCATTCAAACTAAAATCATATATTTTATTACGATATAATATTTTAATACCTTTATAAATACTATCTGATACTTTAGTTTTTATTCTTTTATCTATATAATCATAATTAATATTCTTATTAGGTACTAATACGGTGATTGTTGGATCATTTAGTTCTATTAATCTATTTAGGTAATCAATAAAATCTTCCATGTTGAAATTGTTACTAGATAGAAATATTTCATACACTTTATGTTCTTCTTTAGTAAGAAACTTATTTAAATATTCCTCTCTTTCATCAGGTAACATTATTTCTATTTTATATATTTCTTGTGGTGTAAATTTATTTCTTAGATTAATACAAAAATCATACTTATTATCACTCTTAATATTAGCTAAAAAGTCTTTAATTAAATCTTCATAATTAATAATAAATTTTTCTTCTATTTTCTTATTAATAGCAAAAATATTTTTATCAAGGTAATTAGTTTCGGTAAGCAAATCAATAATACTATTATCAAAATCATATGTAGGCTTACCTTCTCTAGTTTTATTTTCTTCTAACCCATTTTTCCTTTTTTCTAATTCTTCTTCTAATTCGGATAATTTTTTTTCTTTTTCATCTATTAGATAATCATATTGCTTTAATTTATCTACAAAATATGATTTTGATTTATCATCTATTGTTTTAACTGTATTTTTAAGTATTAAACTCATAGCTAAAACAAGTAGGATAATAACGACAAAAGAGATAATAAATGTTTCCATATTATCCCACTAATGGATTAAAGAAAAGTAATAAGAAGCAAAAGGCAAATAAGAACAATAAGAAAATTGCAAATATTATTAATATTGTCATAATTGAATGAACTACGTCATTTTTTGTTTCAGGGTTTCTTCCAACAGCCTCTGCGACTCTTCCTCCAAGCAATCCTATTCCTAAACCTAATCCTAAAAAAGCAAGTCCAACCATAACTCCTATTGCAATTGCTGTTGCAGATAAAATACTTTCCATAAATAACTTCCTCCTTTTATAACTCTGCTATTTCTTTAGTTATATTATTCATATTAATATCAGTATGTGTATAATAGCATACTTTATTAATTTCATTCATTCTAACTACATAATATATTTTATTATCTTTGATATATAATTTCATAATATCAGGTAATTTTTCTCTAATTCTAATAATATATTTTTCACTATTATTATTAAATTCTGCTGCAGTCATCTCTTCATCTGTGATAGAGTCTGTAACTTTATATTTAAAATCTGTAGGAAGAGCAATATATTCATTATAAATACTTGTTGCTATTTCTTTATAACTAGTGTTAGCCATATTTAATAATTCTTCATTTGTTACAATTGTATCAGTTTTTAGGTTAACATTAATGGTAAGAACTTCTTCATAATTAGCTAAATCTGCCGCTATAACATAACTTATTGCAATAGATAGAATATTATTATAAATACCACTATCCATTCTAATATCAATAATATCATTATTTTTTATAATATCTAATTGCTTATCTTTGAAGTCATTAGCAATTTTACTATCAATATTTTTTAAATAGATAATATTCCCATCTACATAAGCATAATCACTAACTTTATAGCTAATAATCTTATCATTTATATGTAAATATCCATATTTATTTTTATAAGCAAATATCCAATAAGTACTCATAGATATGATAATACATATCATCATAGTACCCACTAAAATTATTCGTTTACTACTACTATTTTTCCCTTTTTTCTTCTTCATAAAGTTCCTACTTTCCTACTATATCAAGTATATCATTTTACGTTTTATAAGTCAATTATTATTTAAATAAAGGCAAGAAAAAAAGTACATAATTATGTACTTAACTATTATTACTTAAGCGATCGATGGTTTCTTTATTAGCGTTTTTCCAACATTCAGTAAAGTTTGTTGGTCCTGATAAATCCCCTAAAACATCCATTAGTATGGTAACTATCCAATAAACAGCATAAACCATCATAGCAGATATAATTCTTTTGATAAATATTCTAACATTGGTTTTACTATCTTTTTCATTACTAGTAGTAGCAGATTTAGCAAAGTCGATAGTACCTATTATGATTAGCCAAATTGGTAAAATAGTCATTATGACTTTAATGAGTAATTTTACAAAATATATAATTCTAAGAAAATCTGGATTAGTACATGCTTCCATATTATCAACTCCAATGTAATTTGATATAACATAAATATATATTTAAGCAATATTTATTTGATTATTTCTGGTTTTAATTTTATATATCTGTTATTTTCTAAATAACGTAATCTAAAGTTAGAATCTTTATCTATATTATCAATATTGTATATAAGTATATATTCTTCATAGTCTTTGGTATTTAATATATTATTATAATAACCATTACCTAAGTCAGTAAAATAATAATAGTATTTTAAACTAGGAATATATTCGTTGTTTTTTCCTTCAAGTATGAAATTATCAAGATTTAATTTGTAATTATTATTTTTTCCTTTTAAGGATATATCAATAATTAAATAACTATTATTTTTACTAGTTTGTTTTCTTTCACTTATATAACTATCATTTACTTTTATATTAAAATTTTTAGTACTTAGTGTATTACCTTCGGTTAATGTTTTATTGATAACATATTTGTTGAAAGGGAATATGATAATAAGAATAAGAAGAATAATTCCAAATATTATATTAAGCATAAATTTATTTTCAATATAATAGTATTTTAATTCCCTCCTTAGCTTATGGCCTCCTCTTTTAATACCATCACCTGATAAATCAATATTTACTTCTACTTCTTCATTATCTTTTGTATCTAGTTTTAAGTCTTTTAGGTCCTTAGAAAAATTAAATTTCTTTATATCAAAGCCTAATCCTCTTATAAGGAGAGGAATGCATAAAATGAATAATCCCCAATAATTAAATCTACTAATATCACGTAACAATCTAATATTTCTTGCTGACATAGCACTAGTTTCTAATACTTTAATATTACTATATAAATATACAAATAATATAGCTGATATTATTGATACTAGAATAATAAGAATATATAATAGCCTTGGTTTCTTCTTAAAACGCATAAGTAAGTATACTACTATTGATAATATTATAATAAGAATGATACTTATGATTATAAATGAATTAATATAATTAGCCGCTATTACCTCTATATTACCATTATTAGTTATATATTCGGTAAAAAACTTAAGAATATTATTAGCCATTACTGTTATATATACCATAAGACTAAATAATATTAAATGAATAAATCTAAAATGCTTAATTAAAAAAGCATAAGGTCTTCTTAGTATCATATTTTATCTCCTCTATTATAATTAAATTATACAATAAACAAATATATTTATCAAGCATAAATATTTAAATTAAAGACAAAGGTTTGGCTTTAATTTACCTCTTAAGACTACAGGCTTAAGAGGATAAAAAGAAAAAGACACTTAGTCTTTATAAACTATTAGTTGTCCCTCGGATAAATATATATTATTATTTTCTCTTAACAATTTATTTATATTAGCATTTAATAATTTATTTACAGAAGCTATAGTATCATCTTTCTTAGTAAAATAATATTTTACATCTTTTTTAGGTACTAAAATAGTATTATTAGGATAAATATAATCATTAACATTAAGACCATTTAATAATGCTAATAGATTATAATCAGTATTATATTTTCTAGCTATATTATATAAATTATCCCCTTTTTCAATAGTATAAACTTCAAAATATTCTTTAGTAGTAGGAACTATTATATTACTTCCTACACCAAAACTACTATTAGGATTTAATCTTCTTAACTCTTCTATAGTAGTACCATATCTATTTGCTAAAGACTCAATAGTATCATTTAATTTAATTTGATAAATATCATACATATTATTACCTCCAAGATAATATATGATATTTATACCTATTTGTGAACTAATTCTCCTTTAGGGCATCTATTTCCCCAAGCATCTATTACTTGTTTGTCTTTGATAACTTTTATTATTTCACAATTATTAGAGCATCCACGACATTCAATGCCTTTAGTTTCATATACAATATCTTCTATATCAAAAGAAAATTCTGACTCTTTACCTTTCTTAGATAATATAGCTACTCCTAAAGCTCCCATTAAATGAGAATTTTCATCTACTGTAACATCACATTTAGTTATATCTTCAAAGGCTTTAACAACTCCAATATTTTTAGATACTCCTCCTTGAAATACTATTGGGGGTTTTATCTTCTTACCTTTACCAACATTATTTAAATAATTATTCACAATAGCATAGCATAGTCCCGCTATAATATCTTCTTTTTTATGACCTATTTGTGATTTATGTACTAGATCTGATTCAGCAAAAACAGTACAACGTGCCGCTATTTTAGTAGGATTTTTACTAGTTAAAGCAATTTTTCCAAACTCCTCTATAGGAATACCTAGCCTTTTTGCCTGACTAGAAAGAAATGAACCTGTACCTGCTGCACAAAGCGTATTCATAGCATAGTCACTAACAATACCATTATCTAATAGTATTATCTTAGAATCTTGTCCTCCTATTTCAAAAATAGTATGTACATCTTTATAAATACTAGTTGTTCCAATTGCATGAGCTGTTATTTCGTTTTTTATGGTATTAGCCCCTAATAAAGTTCCTATTAATTTTCTAGCAGACCCTGTTGTTCCTACTCCTACTACTTTGTATATACTTGTATCTGTTTTATTTTTTAATTCTTTAACTACTTTTTTACTAGCTATTATTGGATTTCCCTCTGTATATAAATAACTACTAGCAATAATATTATTATCTTCATCTATTACTACTCCTTTTGTAGAAATACTACCTATATCTATTCCTAAATATGCTTTTTTCATTTTTCACCTCATCTTAATTATATGAGATAAAAATTAAAAAAGATGTCGAACTTAGACATCTTTTTCTTTTTTTAAACATTTATATTTAACACCACAAGCATCAAATAATCTTTTTGAGGCAATAACACCATTGGTATTAGCATACTTATCTTCTAAATAATAAACTTCTTTAATACCACTTTGAATTATTTCTTTAGCACATTCATTACATGGAAATAAATCAACATATATTTTAGCACCTTCTAAATCTTTATTACTTCCACGATAATTTAAAATAGCATTTCTCTCAGCATGAACTACATATAAATATTTTGTTTCTAACTCATCGCCTTCACGATCCCAAGGAAAATATTTATCATCATAACCATTAGGAGTTCCATTATAGCCCACTGATAATATTCTGTTATCATTACTAACAATACATGCTCCTACTTGAGTATTGGGATCTTTACTTCTTTTAGCCGCTAATTGAGCTACTCCGATAAAAAACTCATCCCAAGTTAAATAATCTTTTCTTTGTTTATTTCTTTCTTCCATTTTTATACCTCCACTATGAATTAATTATATCATTTTATAAATAATTTTACTAGTACTTACATTTATTTTACATCTTTTAAATCTTTATTATAGATTAATTTATAATTTATTGGTATAATATAAGAGGATGTGATAGAATGAATAATAAAATATTAAACAAAATATTAATGATATTTAAAAGTATTTGGATAATACTTCTATTAATATTGTTTTCAACTATTTTCTTCTCTATATTTAATATTAATCCTAATAATATTAGTGATAAGATGTATGTAGTTTATCTTACAACATCAGAATTAGTATTAACACTTATATTTTTTATTATATATGGGAAGACTTTAGTAAATGACTTTAATGAATTTAAAAAAGATATTAATGGTAATTTGGAATTTGCTTTTAGATATTGGGTTGTTGGGTTTATGGTTATGGTTGTAAGTAATTTGTTTATTACTTTAGTACTTGGTAAAACTATTGCTGGTAATGAAGAAGCTGTTAGAAATTATATTAAAACCGCTCCTATATTAATGGCTATTAGTACTGTTATATTTGCCCCTATTAATGAGGAATTGACTTTTAGAAAGAGTATTCGCGATGCTATTAGTAATAAATGGGCTTATGTTTTATTGAGTGGAATTATTTTTGGAGGTTTACATGTAATTGGCTATATTGAGTCTCCTATTGATTTATTGTACTTAATACCATATTGTTCTTTAGGAATAGCATTTGCCTTGTTGTACTATAAAACTAATAATATATTTTCTTCAATATCTATGCATATGATGCATAACTTGCTTTCAATCATTGTATATCTTTTAGGAGTAGCTCTTATATGAAAAAATTTATAAGATTTCTTTTTATTCTATTATTAGTGATATTACTTATTCTTATCTATGGTAGATATGAAGGTACTAGCGGACTTATTACTAAAGAATATAAGATAGATACTAGTGATATTGATAATTCTTTTGATGGTCTTAAAATAGTTCAATTTAGTGATCTTCATTATTTAAGAGTAGTGAATAAAGACATGGTCAAAAAAATTGTCAATGAAATTAATTTGATTAATCCTGATATTGTTATTTTTACTGGTGATTTAATTGATAAGGATTTTAATCCTACAGATAGTGAAGAAAATGATTTAATTACTCTTCTTAGTAGTATTAATAGTAAATATGGTAAATATGCTATTATTGGTAATCATGATTATGTAAAAAAAGAAGGACAAATTGAAGATATATATAAACAAAGTGATTTTATATTACTACAAAATAGTTATGATATTATATATGGTAATGATAATGATAAATTATTTATAGGTGGACTTGATACTTATAGTTATGATAAAGCTGATATTGATAAAGTTATGAATTACTTTAATGATAATGATGATATTAATTATAAGATAATTTTAGTACATGAGCCTGATTATATTGATACTATTACTAGTAAATATAATGTTAATTTAGTATTAGCAGGTCATTCACATAATGGTCAGGTTAATATACCTTTTATCAAGAATTTCTTCTTACCTTATGGTAGTAAAAAATATTATGATAATTATTATATGGTTGATGATACACCTATGTATGTATCTAGCGGTATAGGAGAGTCTAGAGTTAATTTAAGATTGTTTAATAGACCCTCTATTAACTTTTATAGAATAAATAAAATATAGAACTGTTATGGTTCTATATTTTTCTTAAAATAAATATATTTCATAGCATAGACTTTCGGCTATGCTATGCCTCTTAAGACCTTAGGCTTAAGAGGATGTTATTTAAATAAACTTTTATATATATCTTCATAGTCCTCTACTAAAATAATATTTAGTCTATCTTTTACTTCACTAGGAAGAGAAGATAATTCTTTAGATGATTCAAGTGGTAAATATACTGTATCTATACCATTAGTAACAGCAGATATCAATTTTTCTTTTAATCCCCCTACGGGAAGTACTTTACCACGAAGAGTTATTTCTCCAGTCATTGATACTTTATTACTAATTATCTTATTTTTTAGTAGGCTTAATATTGATGTAACTATAGTAATACCTGCAGAAGGTCCATCTTTTGGTATGCCACCTTCTTCTAAATGAAAATGAAAATCTACTTCTTCAAATATTTTATAATCTATTTTAAACATAACACTATTTGCTTTTATATAACTAAGAGCTATATATATGCTTTCTTTAATTACATCTCCTAAAGCACCAGTTAAAGTAATATTTCCTTTACCTGGATATAAAGTACAGGTAACTTTAAGAATTGTACCTCCATAAGGTGTATAAGCAAGACCATTTACTATACCAGTCTTATTATTTTCATCATTCATAGAATTATTATATTTATATGGTCCTAAGTATGCTTCTATATCTCCTGTATCAACAATAACTTTAGTACTCTTTTCTTTAGCTATTATTACTTTTCTAATTACAGCATCTATTTGTCTATATAAATCACGAGCACCTGCTTCTTTAGTATAAGAAGTTATTATTTTTTCAATAGCATTATCAGTAAACTTAATATTTTTTACCTTATAATCTTCTAGAAGATTAGGAATTAAATGATATTTAGCTATATTTATTTTTTCATATATGGTATAACTTGATAATTCTATTATTTCTAATCTATCTAATAATGGTGCTGGTATAGCACTAATATTATTTGCAGTTAAAATGAATAATACTTTAGATAAATCAAATTCTTCTTCAATATAGTTATCACAAAATTTTGAATTTTGTTCTTTATCTAATATTTCTAATAAAGCTGAAGCTGGATCTCCTTTATAATCTTTAGTAAGTTTATCTACTTCGTCTATTAGAAATAATGGATTATTGGATTTTGATTTTTTCATTTGTTGTATTATTTTACCTGGAGAAGCTCCTATATATGTCCTTCTATGACCTAATATTTCTGCCTCGTCATTTATACCTCCTAATGATACTTTGACAAAGTCTTTATTTAGAGCTTTAGCTATAGAACTTGCAAGAGATGTTTTACCTACTCCAGGAGGACCCACTAAACAAAGGATTGGACTATTAGAAGTATTAGTTTTTTTCTTTACTGCTATATATTCTACTATTCTTTTTTTTACAGAATCTAATCCAAAGTGAGTAGCATCTAGTACCTCTACTATTTTTTTAATATCAGTATTATCTTTTGATTCTTTATTCCATGGAAGAGATAGAAGCCAATCTATATATGTTCTAATAGTAGTAACTTCAGGAGATGAAGGACTTGTTAGAGAATATCTTTCTATTTCTTCGTTCAATCTTTTTATTATATTATCTGGAAGAGACATGGTATTCATTTTAGCTCTTATTTTATTTATATCTTCTTCTTTTAAATCAACTTCTCCTAATTCTTCTTTTATTAGTCTTATCTTTTCTTTGAGCATATATTCTTTTTGTTCTTCTTCCATACGTATTTTTAAATTATCTTCGATTTGATTTTCTAATCTTACAGTTTCTATTTCTTTAGATAAGTCCTCTATTATACTTTTTATTCTAAGCATTGGATTTGTCATATTAATATATTTTAATATATCAGTGTATTCTAACGGTAATTCCGCTACGATGATATCAGATAACTTACTTATGTTTTTTACATCATTTATACGACCTAAAACGGTATTAGACATATATGGGGATACATCTATATATTCATCTAATTTTCTATATAATATTCTTTTTAAAGCACTTGCTTCTATTTCATTATAATCATATTCTTTAGTAGGTACTACAAAGGCTGACAATGTATTTCCTATCTTAGCATAACTGGATATTGATACTCTATCAATACCTATTAATACTACTCTAGTTATTCCATTAGGAAGATCTATCTTAGATTTTATTTTACTTAAGATACCAATTTCAGGGAGTTCATTTATATCTGGTTCTTCTTCAAGAGGGTCCAAAAGATTTACTAATAATAGATGACTATCATGCTGTTTTTCTGCTAAAGAAAGAACTTTTTTATCTTCATCATTAGTAAATTCCAATCTTATTTCATTGTAAGGTAATAAGACCATTTCGCGTAAATATAATATAGGTAAATTTGTCTCAACCATACCAAATACCTCCATGTATAATAAAAATGCATCCTTATTTATATGAGATTAAATAAAGATACATCACTTCCTTTTCTTGATTAAATATAATATCATAAATAAAAAATATATCAAGAGTTTTTGACATATTTTTTACATTTTATTTATAATTATTTTTATTCATGAAAATCCATTTTATTGATAATATATTTATCTTCTTTTTTATTAATAACTATTTTTCCTAATTTGTATTCAAAGTCAGAATTTTTACATGATGATAGATTATCAGTAGTACATTTATTATTCTCTTTTTGATCTGTCTTTTCCGTAATATATTCATATGCTATATTAACATCTATCCTATTATCAGTTACATTGGCTATTTCTAAATTATAATTACCTGTATATAATGTTCTATAGCCTTTACCAGAATAACCTCTACAATAAAGATTACCATTTATTTCATAGTAATTATCATACATTTTAGGATTATTATAATCTGATAATTTTAAGTTTGTATCAATAAGACTATTATCCATAAAATCAAGTAAATAATTTTTTAGTTCTTCTAAACTTTTAAATTCTGATTTCCAATATTCTCCTTCAAAAGTACCATTGCCTTCAGTAAATTTTATTTTCTTTTCTTCAGTAGTTTTACCACAATAAGGCATAAGTCTAGTTTTATCATAGTAGTCATTAGCTTTACTAATTAGTTCTGTTATTTTCTTATAAGTACTTTCATCAACATTTATTTTCTTTATGTATGTTGAGCAAACATACCCAGTATAATTATTATCATGCTTTTTATAAGTTACTTTATACCATTTATCACAGTTGTCTGTTTTATCTAGTTCTTCTTCAATAGTTATTTTTTGATAACATGAAAGTCCATCAATAATATCCCCAGTAGTAGAGTTTCTAACATTAAGAAGTGATGTATTATCATCACATGATACATAGCCTATATTTTCTTCTTTTTGGTTTTCTTTATCTTTTTCTTCTTTATTCTCAATAGGCTTATTATCCTCTACGAGATTATTTCTTTTATTTATCATTAAATAGACAATAAGAGAAATTATAATAATTATGGCTAAAAATAATAAAATATATATTATTTTTTTATTCTTATCTTTATTTCCCCTATGATTTATTCGATTATTAATATTATCATCCTCCTTTTTTAAACTGTCATCTTTAAAACTATCTTCTATTTGTTTTTCTATATCATTCATATAAGCCTCCTACTAAATATAATATACCATAAGTTTTCTAAAAAGAATAGTATTTTTATTTTTTTTGAAAATAAAAGATACCAGTGGTATCTTATGCATATTGTTTTACATACTCTAATCTTAATTTGTCCGCTACTGTGACGATAAATTCGGAATTGGTTGGTTTAGCTTTATCTATATCGACGCTGTGGCCAAATATTTCTTCCATAAGGTCCCAATCACCTCTATTCCAAGATACTTCTATGGCATGTCTTATAGCTCTTTCTACTCGTGATACAGTTGTGTCAAATTTTGTGGCTAGTTCAGGATATAATTCTTTAGTTATTCCTCCTACTATATCAGGATTATCATATACCATAGATATAGCCTCTCTAATATATTGATATCCTTTTATATGTGACGGCATACCTAGTTCATGAAGCATTTTACTAATGGATATTTGTAAGTTATTACTTAATATATTTATGCTTTTCTTACTACTAGTAGTGAATGTATCTAATATTTTATCTTCTAAATCTGGTAAATCAAATGGTTTTAGAATATAATATGTAACACCATATTCACTTACTTTTCTAATAGTATCAGGAGCATTATATGAAGTTGCTACGATTATATTTCTATTTATATTGTTTTCTTTTAAATCTCTAAGAACCGCTATTCCATCTTTTTTAGGCATTATTAAATCAAGTACTATAAGATCATATTCTAATTTTCCTTCTTTGATTATTTTTAATCCTTCATCCCCATTATAAGCACTACCGACAATATCAATTCTTGGATTATCTTCAAAGTAATCATTAACCATTTCTACTAAATTAACATTATCATCAATCATTAAAACTTTAATCTTTTCCATATTTCTCTTCCTTCTTTCTTACTTTTTTATTATATTACTTCTAATAATCAAAACGTGTCGAATGATGTCACATAAGAACTAAAAATAGAGAAATATTTAATACTTCTCTATTCTATATTATTAATCATTCTTTCTACTTCTTTTACGTTAGATGACATATTACCTATAAGCACTCCATCAACATTATCTATATTTAATATTTCTTTGATATTACTACTATCAACGGAACCACCATATACTATTGTTGGTTTTTTATTATATTTGTCTTGTAAATACTTAGATGTAAAACTTATTACTTCTTTTATTTTATCGATTCGTGGTAGTGTTCCAGTTCCAATTGCATAAATTGGTTCATAGGCAAATATTATAAAATCAATATTCATAATATTTTTTAAGTAAGAATTAAGTAAGTTTGGTATTACCTCTTTATAATCTTCATCAATATCTTCACCAAAACATAAAATAGGAATAATATTGGCATCTAGAGCCGCTATTAATTTTTCATTGATGATATTTTTATTTTCATTAAACTCTCTTACTCTTTCGTAATGTCCTATCAAAGAATATAAAATATCTAATGATTTTAATTGATCGGTAGATATTTCTCCTGTATGTTTTTCATCAAGACTATAATGCATATTTTGTGCACCAATAGGCCATACTGAATTATTAATAAAGGCCTCTAGGTAAATATTAGAGGGACAAATAATAATATCGTTATCTGTCTCAATATTATTAGTCCTATCTATATAGTTATATAAGTCATCATATAAAAGACTCATCTTGTGATTAAGTATAATTAATTTTTTCATTTCTCTCTCCTATTCTTAATATAACTATTTATAGGAACATAAATAATTATATCTTAATTATTATTTTATTAATTTATCTTGGTATTAAATTTGATGTTATTCATATAAAATATTACATTATTTACTCTTCGTTAACATCATCAATGGCTTCAATACCCACTAAAAGGCCATCTTCCATATATTTAAGAGTAGCTCCCCCACCAGTAGATACATGATAGAAGCTATCTTGATATCCTAATTTATTAACTGATGAAGCAGTATCTCCTCCCCCTACAAGAGTTTTAATTTTATTTTTATCTAGATATTTTAGTAATTTATTTGTACCATTTGTGAAGCGAGTATCTTCAAACATTCCCATAGGTCCATTTATTATTACTCTTTTTGCACCACTAAGATCTTTATAAAAATTTCTTAGTGTTTTATTTCCAATGTCGTAACCGATATCTTTGTTATTAAATTCTTCAATATCTTTTATTATTACTTTATCATCTTCTAAAACTGCAAAGTCACTTGGTAAGTTTATTTTATTTGGATATTTTTCTAACATTCTCTTAGCAAATTCTACTTTATCCTCACTTACGATAGAGCTTCCAGTATTGTATCCTTTAGCTTTTAAGAAGGTAAAAGACATTGCTCCCCCTATTAGAAGTTTATCACATTTTTCTAATAATCTTTCTATCAAAACTATTTTATCATCTACTTTTTTGCCACCCATAATAACTATAAATGGATGAGTACTACTATTTAAGATATTATCTAATTTTTTAATTTCTTTTTCTACTAAAAATCCTATACCACTTGGTAAATATTTTGGTATTCCGGTCACAGAAGCATGATTTCTGTGACAACTACCATAGGCATCATTAATAAATATATCTCCTAGACTAGCCCAATACTTTGCTAAGTTAAGATTACAGTTTGATTCTCTTTTTCCTTCTATGTCTTCAAAGCGGGTATTTTCTACTAGTAATACTTCACCAGCTTTTAAATTGTTAACCATTTCGGTAAGTTCTTTACCTTTAGTATCAAAAGAAAATTTCACTTCACATTTTAGATAATTTGATAAGGCAAAAGCTACTGGATATAAACTATTATCTTTTTTATCTTCTAGAGTTTTTACTTTACCAAGATGAGACAGTAGTATGACTTTAGCTTCATGACTTATGGCATACTTAATGGTTCTAACACTGGCCTTAATTCTTGTATCATCAAGTATTACTCCATCTTTCATTGGAACATTTAAATCACATCTAATAATTACTCTTTTATTTTCTAAATCAAAATCTTTTATTGTTTTTTTCATAATATTACCTCTATATAATTTTATCACAAAATGATATTTAATAATAGATATAAATAGAAAATTGACTACTTAATAGTCAATTTTTTTACTTTTGTATTTTCTATTTCTTCCATATAATCATCATCAATAACATCATATTTGTTATTTATAGGATACATAGTTAAAATATTTTTGGTATTTGGTAGTGTTACCACTCTTAAATATTCTTGATTATTAATACCAATATTTGGGTAATGAATTATATATATATCATTAAATATTAATTTATTAACTTTATTTTTAGGAGTTAATTTGTTTTGTATATCATTAAATAATTTATATATATCTATATTAGGATTAAATATTGTTCCATCGGAGTCTAAATCATGACCTTCTAAAACATGCTCTATAGCAGAATATTCGTCATAATCTAATATTTGATTCATTGTATAACCATATTCTATTTCTTCATATGGAATATTAAAATATGTATTAGTTAATTTACTAATATATAGTAATATATAGCTTTTTACTTTTACACTGCTTTTATTAACAAGATCCGCTAAAGACTGATATTCTCCTGTCTTAAATAGTAACGTAACAAGTAATCTTTCTGCATACCATGAAGTATTTTTTTCAGTTTGATCTTTACTATTTTTATTTATACTTATTAGACGATTAAAGCATTTTTTTGCTTCTTCAATATTGCCTGACTCAGCCTCTAATCTTCCTAATTCTAGTAAGGCATGATTTTTATCATTACGATCATCAGTATTACGTAATATTTCAACGAAATTCTTTCTTGCTTTATTTTTATTTCCGTATTTTGACTCTATTATACCTAATTCTAACAAAGCATAGTTTCTATCTTTATCGTTATAACTATATGCAATTATTTCGTTGAAGCATTTCTTAGCGATATTTATATTTTTTTCTTGAACTGCTAATTTACCTAGTTCTAATAGAGCATAGTTTCTATTTCTTGTATCTAATAATTCAAGGAGCATTTTTTTACCTTGATTTACATCTCCTGTATCTATTAGTAATCTTGCATATTCAAATTTTATTTCATAATCATTGGGGTTTCCATTATATAGTGCTTTAACAGTATCTACATTACCATTTTTTATGGCTTCATGTAACATAGAACGCATATAACTTTTCATAATTAATTCCTCTTTCTTCTTATACCTTTTCGGTTTCCATGTATTTTAGCACAAAATTATGTTTTTGGCAAATATTTCTTAATTTTTATTAATAATATATAGTGAGGGATAATATGAAGAATATGATAGAATACTACTATAATATAAGAATAGATGAATTGTATAATAAGAAAGATTATTATTTTTTTGATATGAGTGGTAACTATTATATATTTAAACCTTATAGTAATTCTTTAGATAGAAGTAATGATATTTATAATATTAATATGTTTTTAAATAATATGATTAGGATGGATAATATTATACTAAATCGATATAATGAACCCACTACTAATATTAATAATGTTAATTATATATTGATTAGAAAAAATGATGAATATTCTTTATCGTTAGTAAATATAGCTAATATGGCTAATATGAATAATATGTATTTATTAAATATGCATAATTTAGAGAGAAATAATTGGGAAATGCTATGGAGTAATATGATTGATTATTATGAGGAACAGATTGGTGAAAATACTAAGAAATACCCTTTGATTAGGGAATCAATTGATTATTATATTGGGCTTACAGAAAATGCTATTTCATATATTGTGAATACTAAAAATAATATTCATAAAGAAATCAGTGATACAATGGTTTTATCACATAATACTTTAGAAAAAGGTTTGAATGATCCTGAGAATATTATATTAGATCATAAGGCTAGAGATGTAGCTGAATATATTAAATGGTCTTTTTTTAATAATAACAAAAACATTTTTAACGAGCTTGATGAATATTTTAAATATAATTATTATTCTTTTTATGGAATACAAATTCTTTTTGGTAGAGTCCTTTATCCTAGTTTTTATTTTAATATTTATGATAAAATTATAAGTAATAAGATAGATGAAAAGGAACTTAATATAATTATAAGTAAGAATAAAGAATATGAAAGGTATTTATATGATATTTATTTATATTTAAGTAGATATTATGCTTTAGCAGTGCCAGAGTGGATAAAAAAACAAGGAACTAATCCTCGTTAATTACTTTTATTACTTCTGGTATTTCATTGATAAGAGCGGTTTCTATGCCGTCCCCTAAAGTTGAATCTGCAAGTGGACATCCACGACATGCCCCTACTAAAGTTACATAAACTACGCCATTTTCAAAACGGTTAAATTTAACTGAACCACCATCATTTTCTAAATATGGTCTTATTTTATCTAATACTTCATTTATTTTTTTTACTATTTTTTCATCTTCCATTTCTCATCACCTATAGTTATTATATATTTTTTTTATTAAAAGTACAATAAATATGTACTAAAAAAAATAAAAAAGTGGTATAATATCACCAGTGAGGAAAATAGTATGGAAAAAGTAAAAAAGGATGATATTATCAAAGTAACCGTTACAGGTGTGCAAAAGTATGGTGCTTTCGCGCAATCAGAAAATTATGATGGACTTATTCATATTTCGGAAATATCGTATGGATATGTAAAAAGCGTAAATGATTATTTAAAAGTTGGAGATAAAATATATGCTGAAGTTGTTGATGTTGATGATAATGATAATCATTTGAAACTTAGTATTAAAGACATAGATTATAAAAAAGATGGTCAAAGACTTAAAAGAATGGCAGAAACTAAGAGTGGCTTTAAACCTCTTAAGGATAATCTTGATATGTGGATAAATGAAAAAATTAAAGAAATAACTGATAAGATGTAAAAAATTAAAAAAATATTAACTAAATCTCTTGACAAAGTATACTAATAAATGGTATATTATTGAGTGTCCAGAGATGATATGGGCGATTAGCTCAGTTGGTTAGAGCACTTGCCTTACAAGCAAGGGGTCATAGGTTCGAGTCCTATATCGCCCACCATTTTTTTGCCGAAATAGCTCAATTGGTAGAGCAACTGACTTGTAATCAGTAGGTTACGG
>UQSR01000006.1 GCA_900543825.1 uncultured Mycoplasmatota bacterium | reverse complement strand
CTCATTATTCCTCCTATAAATTAAATCTAAAATGACAAATATCTCCATCTTGCATAACATACTCTTTACCTTCAATTCTAAGTTTACCATTTTCTTTTACTTTAGCTTCACTACCAGCAGAAATTAAATCATCATAAGACATAACTTCAGCCTTAATAAAACCTTTTTGAAAATCAGTATGAATAATTCCAGCACATTCAGGAGCTTTCATACCCTTTTTAAAAGTCCAAGCTCTAACTTCATCAGCACCAACAGTAAAGAATGTAGCAAGGCCAAGTAAATCATAAGTTTTTTGAATAAGCAAATCAAGCCCACTTTTAGAAATACCAATATCATTCAAAAATTCTCTCTTATCATCATCATTAAGTTCAGATAATTCACTTTCCAGCTTAGCACATAAAGTAACAGTTAGAGATCCTTCCTCATTAGCATATAAATTAACACGTTCAGTATATTCATTACCACTTAAAACATCTTCATCATTTACATTAAGAGCATATATAATAGGTTTTAATGTAATTAAATTAAACGAACTAACTATCTTTTTTTCTTCTTCATCAAGTCCTAACTTTCTAGCAGGAATATTCCTTTCTAATCCATCTTTAATTCTATTCAAGAGTTCTATTTCCTTAAGATCATCCTTATTTTTAGTAGTCATAGCCTTTTTACCAATTTTATTAATTCTAGATGTAATAATCTCTAAATCAGACAAAATAAGTTCTACATTTATAACCTCAATATCACGTATAGGATCTACACTACCATCAACATGGATAATATTATTATCATCAAAACATCTAACAACTTCAACAATAGCATCAACCTCTCTAATATGAGACAAAAACTTATTACCTAATCCTTCCCCATTACTTGCACCCTTTACAAGTCCTGCAATATCCGTAAATTCATAAATAGTAGGAATAGTCCTATCCGGAATATACATTTCCTCTAATTTTACAAGTCTACTATCAGGTACAGTAACAACACCAACATTAGGATCAATAGTAGCAAACGGATAATTAGCGGCTAAAATATTCTTTTTAGTAATAGCATTAAATAAAGTACTTTTTCCAACATTAGGAAGACCAACAATTCCAGCAGTTAAACTCATCAATATCACTTCTTTCTACCAAACTATTATAACAAATATTAAAAATAAAATAAACAATAATAACCAAAAAAATAAACATTTGAGTATGAGACCATAGGCTCATACTCACTTTAAGAGACTATAGTCTCTTAAAGAACAAGAAAAGATATAATTTCTTATATCTTAATTAAGCATAACACCTCTCTCTATACCAATAGGAATACCCATAATATAGAATGCCAAAATAATAATAAACCATAAAACAGTAAAAGCAATAGTATAAGGAACCATCAAGCTCATAGCATCAGTAATAGTAATAACATCATTCTTTCTCTTATTATAAATATGTAAAAAACCAATAAGAATAACAAAATAACTAAATATAGGGGTAACACCCTTAACACTACTATCAGCAGCTCTAAAAACCGCCATAGCAAATTCAGGAGTCATACTAGCTTGCATAAACATAGGAACAATTACTGGAGATAACATAGCCCATTTAGTCGAAGCCATAGGAACAAAAAATGAAGAAATAGCAACAACCAAAAAAGTAATAACAACAAGTGAAAGACCAGATAATTGCATACCATTAAGAAGTTCTGAAAAAGATGCTACAATAAATAAACCAATATTAGTTTCTTTAAAAATCAAACAAAACTGCGAAGCAAAAAATATAAGAACAAGTAAAGAAGCAACATCTTTCAAATAATAACTCATACCATCAACAAAATCCCTATTATCATCAATACTTCCAACTCTAATACCATAAATAAGTCCACTAAACATAAGGATAAAAGAGAATATTGTAACAGAACCCTTATAAAAATAAGAACCCTCGCCAAATAACATATCAATATATTTATTTTGACTCAAATCAAGTAATAAACCAGAAAAAGGAAGTCCCTTAATCAAACAATAAGCTAAAAGTAAGAATACAATACAAGTAGCACCAATAGAAAGAATAACACCCTTTCTTTCCCTCTTACTAACAACACCATTTTGCGAAGGTTCCTCTTCATCAAAATAATACTTACCAAGCTTAGGAATAATAAATCTTTCAGTAATAACCATACCAACATAAGCAAGAAGTATCGTACTAACAGTAGTAAAAACGATATTACCAGTCAAATGAATAACATAAGAGCTATCAAGAATCTTAGCAGATTTACTGGCATAACTAACTAAAGTACTATCAAGCTTATTAATAATAAAATTAGCACCATAACCAAAAGTAATACCAGAAAAAGCAGCACAAATACCCGCCCCAGGATGTCTTCCTATATTCATAAATAATATCGCTGCAAGAGGAATTAAAATAACATATCCAACTTCATAAAGCATCGAAAACAAAATACCAAGAAAAACAACCATAAAAGTAAGAAAACGCCTAGGTACCTTTTCCGCAATCATCTTAAATAAAGAATTAAGAAAACCAGATTTATAAGCAACACCAACACCTAATAATCCAATAATCAAATTACCCAAAGGAGCAAAATTAATAAAATTATTAAGCATATTACTAATCAAATACTGAAGACCAGTTCTATTAAACAAATTATTAATCGTAACAACTTGACTAGTCAAATCCCCAGTAACCTCATTAACAGAATAATAACTAGCCTCCAGATTAAGAATCTTACCCAAACAACTAATAACCATAACCAAAAGAGTAAGTATCAAAAATACCAAAGCAGGGTGCAATCTAAGTTTATTTTTCTTCTTCATAATTACCAATCACCTTTCTAATTCCTTTATTAAAATCAATTCTAGATAACATAATAACTCTAGAACAATTAACACATCTTATTTTAATATCCGCTCCTACCCTAACAATCTCAAATTTATTATTACCACACGGATGATTCTTCTTCATAACAACAATATCACCTAAATTATATTTCACTAAATCACCTTCATATTTTCATTATAACATTAATTTCCATTTTAGTAAATTAATAATTCATAGTCCTTGTAAAAAATAAAAACCTTTGATATAATATTATAGATAGAAAAGGGATGATGAAGTGAATAAAGAAGTAAAAGTAGTAAAGAAAAAAAGAAAACTAAATTGGCAAAAAATATTCAATCTAATAAGTTTTACATTCATATTAGCATGTATAATATTCTATGGAACAAGATTCATAAGATTATACTTACAAAATAACAAAAAAGAAGAAATAAAAGTACTCGCCGATAACATAAAAGATAACAATGAAGGAAATTTAAAAAACATAAATAGTGACTATTATTTCACAGGAAAAGAAGTAAACAATTACGTAAAATATTCAAATATATTATTTAGAATAATAAAAATAAACAAAGATAATAGCATAACACTAGTATCAGATAAACCAATAACATCACTAGCCAAAGGAGATAATAATGATTATAAAACATCATATATAAATAATTGGCTAAATAATCAAGATAAAGAAAATACAGGTATCTTAGAAAAAAATCTAAATAATCCAAATAAATATCTAACATACACAAATGCATGTAATGACAAAATAGATAATACAAAAAACATAACATGCAAAAGTACATTAGCAGATACCCTAATAACACTACCATCATTATATGACTATATAAATACTGGTGATACTAAAAGTTTTATGAATAACGAAACATATTATTACCTATTAAATACCAATAAAGATAACAAAACATGGTATATAAATGATAATGGTGGAGTAACAACCTCAGATAACACAGATATATTAGGAATAAAACCAGTAATAACACTAAAGAGTACTAATAAATTAATAAATGGTGACGGAACAAAAGATAATCCATATACATTTGAAGAAGAACAAAGTATGTTAGGAAGCTATGTAAAATTAGGTAATGATACATGGAGAGTATATGATATAGATGATAATAACTTAAAACTATCATTAGATAATTATCTAAAAATAAATAACGAAGAAATAACCTACAAATACTCAGATAAAGGATATTATCATAATGACGGAAAACAAGGCACCTTAGCATATTATCTAAATAAAAATTATCTATCAAAATTAACCTATAGTAGCAATATAATAGAAGCCAATTATGCAAATGGTATATATAGCAACACTACAAATTATGACTATACAAAAGTACTAAATAAAACCATACCAACAAAAGTAGCCACATTAAGTATAGGTAATATTATCATAAATTCAGATAATACAAACTATTACCTATCAACAGGAGTAGATACAAATAGTAACTTAGTATATGTAATGACAAATGATTTCAAACTATATACCAAAAATGCCACAAGCAAACTAAAAATAGTACCCGTAATAACAATAGATAAAAAAATATTAACTAGTGGCGACGGTTCACAAAATAGCCCATTGGAGGCCAAATAATGACAAGAAAAAGACAAAAAAGAAAAATATATAAAAGAACCATAATATTTATAATATTAGATATATTCGTAGCAATCTGTTTCTTTGTAATGTATGGGCCATGGAATAAAGTAAGAAATATGTATGTAAACACCGCTATGAAAACTATGCATCACCAATATTTTGCTAATATATTCTATAGCGATAAAATAATAGAAAAAATAATGAATAGCAACTATTTCGTATCTATAGAAGAAGATGCCAATACTGATGATATAGTAATAAACACCAAAGAAAAAACAAAATACAAAGATAAATATGAAGAAGAATTATTTACTAGAGATCCAGGAAACGATTTATACAAAGTAATAAATTTAAAAATAGGAACATCAAACGGATATTTAGTAGCCATATATAAACCAGAAAAAGTAAAACTAATATCAACAAAACAATTCAACGTAGGTGGTTATGGTGAAAGAATTATTACAATGTGTCAAAGATATAATGGAAAAGTATGTATAAATGGTGGAGGCTTCTATGACAATGGTATGGGGTCAGATATTCCAACCGGATACGTAATCCAAAACGGAAAAATAACTTGGGCTTCCGAAGTAGCAGATTCCGCAAGAGAAAACATAATAGGCATGACAAAAGATGGAAAATTAAAATTAATGACAAATGCCACCGGCAATGAAGCACTAGAAGCAGGAATATATGAAGGCATGGTATTTGGACCATTCTTAATAGTCAATGGCAAACCACTAGAAATAGTAGGAGATCCATGGGGACAAGCTCCAAGAGTTGCAATAGGACAAACAAAAGATGGAATTATGTTATTCCTAGTAGTAGATGGAGAAAACTATATCAATGGTGCCAGTCTCCAAGACATGGTAGACGTATTAGAAAGATATGGTGCATATAACGCAGCTAATCTTGATGGCGGACAATCATCATCATTAGTAATAGAAAACAAACTATATAATAATCCTCCAGCAGCAGCAAAAAAACAAGGTGGAAGATACGTAGTAACAGGATGGGGATTAATACCATAAAGCTTAGTAAACAACTAAGCTTTTTTATTTACAAAACGAACTAATTTTGTTATACTATAAATAAGTAAGGTAGTGATAAAATGACAAAAAAAAGAAAAAGAAGAAAATTAAAAAAAGGATTTAAAATATTCCTAGTAATATTTAGTATAACATTAATATCAATAATAAGTTATATAATAATAAAACCAAACAAAGATAACAAAACAATTACTAAACCAAATATAATAAACAAAAATGAAGATAAACACTATGAAGCATCCCTAATAGCAGTAGGAGATTATCTAATTCATTCATCAGTTTATAAAGATGCCAATCGTTTAGCAAATGGTGATGGATACGATTTCAAACCAATGATATCATACATAAAAGAAATAGTATCCAACTATGATATAGCTTATTATAACCAAGAAACAATATTAGGTGGATCAGAATTAGGATTATCTGACTACCCAACATTCAATTCACCATATGAAGCTGGAGATGCCATGTTAGACGCCGGATTCAATCTAGTAAGTCTAGCCACAAACCACACCATGGATAGCGGTAAAAAAGCCGTAGAAAATTCATGTAAATATTGGCAATCAAAAGAAAACGTATTAACAGCAGGTAGTTATTGCAGCGAAGAAGAAAGAAACAAAATAAACATAAAAGAAATAAATAACATAAAATATACAATGCTAAACTATACATACGGAACAAATGGTATGCCAGTAGCAAATGACTACTTAGTAAACGTATGGCCAACCGATATAGATAACATAAACAATCCAGAAAAAGACACAAAATATCAAGCATATAAAAAACAAGTAAAAGAAGATATAGATAAAGTAAAAGACAAAGTAGATTTTCTAATAGTAGCAATGCATTGGGGAGTAGAATATACCCATGAACCAACAGCATATGAAAAAGATATGGCATCATATTTAGCATCATTAGGAGTAAATCTAATAATCGGCACACACCCTCATGTAATACAACCAGTAACATGGATAGATGATACATTAGTAATATATTCTTTAGGTAACTTTATATCAGCACAATATCAGAATAAAAGTACTTGTACAAACTATAAATGCACAACAGAATTAATGACAAGTTTAAAAATAGAAAAAGATATAAAAAATAATCAAACAAGTGTAAAAATAACAAATGTAGAAAACGAATTACTATATAACTATTATAATCAATCAACATGGCGTAATTTCAAAGTAATACCATTCTCTAATCCAAAAATCAAAGAATATCTACCAAACTATAAAGAAGTATATAACACATACAAAGCAGTAGTACAAAAAATGGATAACGAAATAACAGTAAAAGATGCTACCGAATAAAATATATTAATAACATAAAAACAATATCAAATAGTGATATTGTTTTTATTATCCAATGAATTAATAACAATTTCTTTATTATTATTAATAATAGCATCAATAACAACATTCTCAATATATTTAGAAATAATCCTTAAAACCTTCCTAGCCCCAAACTCTTCATATTCACTTTTAATAATAATATCATCAATAATATTATCAGATAAAATAATATCAATATTACAATATTTATCCCTAATATAATCAAGTCTATTATTAATAATATATCTAATATCATTTTTTCCAAGCCTATTAAAAGTAATAACATTATCAAGCCTATTAATAAAAGCCAAATTAAAATAACACTTCAAACCACTAATAACATTATCACTATTAGAACCATTAAATCCAATACCATTTCTCTCAAATCCACTATTAGAAGTCATAATAATAATAGCATTATCAAACCTAACAGTTACACCCTTAGCATTTTTAATCTTACCCTCTTCTAATATCTGATAAAATAAATTAATAACATTTGGATGTGCCTTATCAATTTCATCTAAAAGTATTACACAATTAGGCTTATTCCTAACCTCCTCCAAAAAATTTCTATTATCATCATAACCAACATATCCCGGAGAAGAACCAAGAATCTTATTAACCGAAGTAGCATCAGAATACTCACTCATATCAAGCCTAATAAAATTATCATCTCCCACTAATAAAGAAGCATAACGTTTTGCCATTTCTGTCTTACCAACACCACTAGGTCCAACAAATAAGAAAGAATAACACTTATCTCGATATCCCATTTTAATCTTTTTAGTAGTGGCAATAAGAGAATCAATAGCTTTGTCTTGCCCAATAATATTACTATGTAAAACTAAAGACATATTATTAACAGAAGTACCATTAAAATCAGTAAGCTCATCAATAGGTACCCCAGTCCTATCACTAATAACACTAGCAATATCATCAAATACAACTTCATTTCTAGTCTTTTTATTATTAAGTTCCATCTCATTAAGAAGAGCCATAAGTTTAGTTTCACTCTTTCTTATTTCATAAGCTTTATCAATATTATTATCAATAATATAACCATTCTTTTCCTTTTTAAGTTTATCAAGTTTCCTCTTAATACTATTAATTTCACTAATATTAGTACATTCCTTAATACCAACCCTTGAAGAGACCTCATCAAGAATATCAATTTCCTTATCAGGTCTATTTCTATCAAACACATATCTCTCAGACAAATCAATAATAGTATCAATCATATTATCAGATAAAATAACATTATGATATTTCTCATATATAGGCTTAAGTTTAATTAAAATATTTCTAGTTTCAAGAGTAGAGGGCTCCTCCACAACAACCTTCTGAAATCTTCTTTCCAAAGCCGAATCATTCTCAATAAACTTCTTATATTCAGAAGTAGTAGTAGCCCCAATACATCTAATCTTTCCCCTTGCTAAAGCAGGCTTCAAAATATTAGAGGCATCAATAGCACCCTCTGCCCCTCCCGCTCCAACTAAAGTATGAATCTCATCAATAAATAAAATAATATCATCATTATCTTCTATCTCTTTAATAACCTTTTTCATTCTCTCTTCAAATTCACCACGATACTTAGTACCAGCTACCATCGTAGCCATATCAAGCGATATAACTTTTTTTCCCATAAGAAGATTAGGAACATCGTCATTAGCAATAAGTCTAGCTAATTCCTCCACAATAGCGGTCTTACCAACTCCAGCCTCACCAATAAGTATAGGATTATTTTTAGTTCTACGACATAAAATTTCCATAACCCTTCTAACCACTTTATCTCTACCAATAACAGGATCAAGTTCATTATTCTTAGCCATATTAGTAAGATCAGTTCCTAAATCACAAATAAGTAACTTTTTCTTTTTATTTTTCTTAGAACCTTTAACCAAACTAATAGAAAAATCATCATACATAGACTCAATATCAATACCCATTCCAATAAGAATTCTAATAGCAATACCTTCCCCTTCTTCTAACATAGCAAAAAATAAATGTTCTGTTGTAACTTCACCATTATTATTTTCCTTAGCATCAATAATCGACGAAGAAATAACCTTACGAAGTAAAGGAGTATACAAAAAGAATTCAGCCTTTTTTTCTGTAACTCCCACTACTTTACACAACTCACTCTTAAAAGAATTATAAGTAAGATCATATTCATTAAGTCTATTAACAATATCATTGTCACTATTCAAAATAGAAAGAAGTAAATGTTCCGTACCAACATAAGGATGCCCCAAATTATTCATCTCTATTTTTGCATTATTTAATATATTTTGTGCCTCATCATCAAAATTACCTATCATAGTTCAATTTCTCCTTTCATATATATTCTATGAATATAATGATATATAATTAAACATTTTAAACAATAAAAAAAGACATTTTATATATCATAATATAAAATATCACTAAATCACTATTATCAACACATCTGTTGACAACCAAGAATAAAATAAGTTAACAATAACGCTCTTATTTTAATATACAAAATATTGTTTCTTAAATACAATTAAGTCAATATATATACTTAAAATATTTAAATAAAATTGTAAATATAAAATGTAACTTAAATAAGAAAAATCAATAAAAAAAAATACATATATAAAAAAAAGATATCTACCTTTGGTAGATATCTAAAATACAATTATTATACTAACGCAAGCACAAGTAATACTAAAATTACAAGTAAGAATAACATAAGTACAAATCTCCATATATACTTAAACCAAGTAGTATAAGGAACATCAAAATATTTAAGTGCAAATATTACTAAGAAACTAGTAGGAGCAACAATTGATGTTAAACCATAAACACTTTGGAAAGTAACAGCATATGTAGACATTAATGATTCATCAGTTACTGCGGCAATAATATTAGAATATACACCTGCTGCAGTATAATATAAATCAGAATGCAACAAAGTACCAAGCATAGTAATTAATGAAGTAGTAACAACATTAATTCCTAATTTAGTATCACTAACCCAGTTAATAATATTAGCAACAAATCCATGATTATATGTACTAACTAATATAGCATAACTAAGAATTACTAAGAATACCATAGGTACCATTTTTTTAGATCCACTTATAAAATCATTAATAACTTCATCAAATTTAACTCTATAAACAAATTTAATTAATAAAGTAAATAAAATCAAAGTTATAATAATTGACATATAAGAACCAAGACTAGCCCAATTACCAAATGCATACATATTATTAGAAATGATATTAGAAAATATAGCAAAATTGCCAATCTTTAATCCTAATAACCACTCATTAAAGCTATCAAAACATGTAATACCAAATAAAGTATTCCAAGGTAAATAACCTAAAACTAATATAACAAATATAATAGCAAATATAACAATCATAGGCCAAGTTTTAATTTCCTTATAGTCACCCTTAACCTCAGTAGCCACTACAGCATCGCTTTCATTAAGTTCATACTTAACTTTCTTATCCTTAACATTCTTCATATATCTATTAATAAAGAATATAAGTAAAGCAGTACCAAACACTAGTATAGCAAGTTTAGCCCATACTGTACTAGAAAGACTAATACCAGTTAAACCTTCAAATGTAGTAGCAGAATAACCATAATAATTACTAGGATCTCTAAAAGTTACATATAAACCACCCATAAATCCTACTAACATAGAAACAATAGTAGAACTAATAGCAACTAACTTATCATAACCAAGTAATAAGATTATAGCAATTACAAATGGTACAAATATAAGAAGTACATTAGTTAACCCAGTAAGTGAAGTTAAAACAGCAAATAAACCAGTAGTAATAAATACAAATAATTTACTATTAGCTTTAACCTTTTGTGCAATATTATCTACTAACTTCTTATAAGCAGGAACCTTATTTAATACACCATAGAAAGCTCCAAGTACTAATAAATAAACTACAGTATCAAAGAAATAATAGAATGATTGTACAAAGTTAATCAAAACATCACCAAGTGGTATCATAGTATAAACATCTTTTAACCCTTTTACACCACAAACACCAAGTATAGCTAAAATTGCATCTACTGCTATAAGTGAACCTAAAACAATTAATATTACTTTAAATAAACTATGTTTTTTCATAATAACCTCCTCTAACATAATTATAGCACAACTAGAATAAAAGTAAATAAAAAAGAGAAAATTTATATAGTTTTTCCCTTATTTTATAACGATTTATTAAAGTCAATTAATTATTTTTTATCCTTCATTTGAGGAAATAATACAACATCTCTAATAGAAGGTTGGTCAAAGATTATCATAAGAAGTCTATCAATACCAAAGCCAAGACCACTAATAGGAGGCATTCCTTGCTCCATAGCAAGTAAAAATCCTTCATCAACATCCATAGTCTCATCATCACCTTGTGCTTTAGCCTTAAGTTGATCCTCAAAAGCTTCTCTTTGTGTTTTAGGATTAACAAGTTCTGAATAAGCCTTACAAAGTTCAGTACCACAAGCAACAACCTGGAACATATCAACCATTCTATTATTCTCATCATTTCTTCTAGTAAGAGGCATCATCACAGCAGGATAATTATATATAATAGTAGGTTCAATAATATTCTCACGAATTTGTCTCTTATATACAAAATCAATAATTTGACTAACAGATTTATACTCTTCCAAATCATTATAAGAATATAAACCACTTTGAACAATCTTATCCTTAAGAACACTAGGATCATCTATTTCAAGAAAATCAAAGCCAAATACCCTTCTCATTTCTTCAACATAGTTAATTCTCTTCCAATCTCTATCACCAAAATCAAGTACATGACCTTGATATTCAATTTCTGTCTTTCCTACTAGTTCCAATAATAAATTTTGCATAAATCCCTTATAAAATTTAATAGTATCTTCATAATTCCAATAAGCAACATACCATTCCACTTGAGTAAACTCTTGTAAATGTTCAGTATCCATACCCTCATTTCTAAAACATTTAGCAACCTCATATACCCTATCAAAGCCACCAGCAATACATTGTTTTAAGTAAGTTTCAGGTGCAATTCTAAGGTTACAATCAATATCCAAAGCATTATGATGAGTATAAAAAGGTTTAGCAGAGGCACCACTAACAGCATTCTGAAGAATAGGAGTCTCAACTTCCAAGAAACCATTTTCACCCAAATATCTATGAATAAAAGCATATAATTTACTTCTACCCAAGAATACACGTCTAGTGTCTTCGTTCATAATAAGATCAACATATCTCTGTCTATACTTCATTTCAGTATCAGTAAGACCATGGAATTTTTCAGGTAAAGGTCTTAAAGCCTTACCTAAGAAATTAAAATTATGTACCCTAAGAGTCTTTTCACCAGTTTGTGTAGTAAATATCTCACCTTCTGCGCCAATAAAATCACCAGTATCTATTTGCTTTTTAAAGAAATCATAATTATCCTCTCCAACAACATCAATCTTCATTTCAAGTTGCATATCAGCTTCAATATCACGAATACGAATAAAGCTAAGTTTACCCATTTTCCTCATAAAAACAATTCTACCAGCAATTCTAACATCACTAGTACCATCAGGAAGTAATCTAGCTTCCTTTAAAGTATGAGTTCTATCATATTTATCAGGATAAGGATTACAATACTCTCTAATTTTATCTAATTTTTCTATCCTAACTAATTCTTGTTCACTTCTTTCCATTTTATTTCACCTCTCCTATAACATTAGTTTTACTAACCAAATCATGTAACCCCTTACCATCTTTTCTATACATAGCCATAAGAAAACAAACAAATAATACCATAGTTTCAATATTAACTACCCATTTATAACTATAAGTAAATACCTTAATAGGTAAAAACGAAGTACAAATAATACAATAAGTACATGATACAATACCATATATAAACAAACTTCTAATAATCAAAGAAGATAACTTAACAGTACTACCATCATCATTCACAACTCTAATCTTAAATATTTTTTTACCAAGTGTTTGTCCCTTATTCAAATAACCAAAAACAATAAAATAACCAATAAATAATACTATATTAATAATATTAACCGGAAGATTATCCTTTTGATATTCATATTCCAATTTCATTAACTTATCATTATATTCATTAACACTAATATTCCCTTCATTATACTCCTTACTAATATTAGATATTTCAGTATAAAAAGATTCATTAGAAGTATTAAAGCCAACAGTAATAAAAGATAATACTAAAGTCAAAATAAAATAATCAAAACAAAAGGCCAACACTCTCTTAAGAAAATTTGCTTTCATAACATCCGCTCCTACATATATTATACATCATTTTCAAGTTCTTTTAAATAGTTATTAAGGATTTTCATCATTTCATCACTAGTTTTAACTTTAAAAATAGCATTCTTAACCTCTTGTACATTTGGCATACCCTTTAAATACCATGAGACATGGCTTCTCATTTCAAGTACTGCTACTTTTTCACATTTAATTTCAAGTAAATAATTCAAATGATGAATACACATATCGATTCTTTCTCTATAAGTTGGTTTAGGAATAATTTCACCAGTATTTAAATAAGTAATAATCTCTTTCATAAGCCAAGGATTACCTAAAACACCTCTACCTATCATAATAGCATCGCAACCAGTATAAGATAGCATTTTCTCTGCACTTTTAATATCTCTAATATCACCATTTCCTATTACCGGTATAGATACAGCTTCTTTAACCTTTTTAATAATATCCAAAGAAACAGTACCACTATAACCTTGACTACGAGTTCTACCATGAATTGTAATAGCACTAGCACCAGCCTCTTCACATATTTTAGCAACCTCTACTGCATTAATACTATTACTATCCCAACCACTTCTAATTTTAACAGTAACCGGACAAGGAACAGCAGCCACTACCGCACTAACAATATCTCTAATCTTTTCTGGAGATTTAAGAAGTGCTGCTCCAGCTTGTGATTTAATAGCAACTTTAGGAACTGGACATCCCATATTAATATCAATAATATCAGGTTTCATAATTTCATATACCATTTTAGCAGCCTCTACAAAAGTATTCTTATCACTACCAAAAATTTGCTGTGCAATAGGTCTCTCGCATTCATCACAATAAAGCATATCCTTAGTTTTTTGACTATTATATATAAGTCCCTTATCACTAACCATTTCAGCAAAAACTAAAGAACACCCCTCTTCCTTAATAATTCTTCTAAAAGCACTATTGCAAACTCCTGCCATAGGGGCCAAAAAAACATTATTAGATAATGTAATATTACCAATCTTAATCATTAAATCACCTGCTTAAAGTATTTTATCACAGTATTACAAAAAATAAAAGAAAAATAAGCAAAATAATGCTTACTTTATAATATACAAAAAATCATATAAAAAATTACAAACCAAATAAGATAAACCAAATACAAAAAGCATATATAATATTCTTGCCTGATATATCTTATTCTTTTTAAATATACCATTAATATTAATACCATCCATAGCATAAATAACTAACGGAATAATAAACAAATATAAAATAAACTTAATCATTCTCAAGTTCCTTAATCATATCATTTCTTCTAATATATTTATTAACATTAGAAAAAGGAGTTTCAATAAATTTATTAACTATCATTTTCATAAGTTCAGGATCAACATCTTCACTCATAGCAATAACATTAGCATTATTATGACTCTTACATAATATAGCTTCACTCTCATTAGAAACCTTAGCACAATATACACCCTTAATTTTATTAAGACAAATACTCATACCAATACCAGTACCACATATCGCAATTCCTAAATCAACATCATGATTCACAATTGCCTTTCCAAGTCTAGTAGCATATATTGGAAAATCAGTAGATTCATCACTATCAGTACCATAATCTATAATATTATAATCATCAAGATATTCCTTTAACATTTCTTTAGCTCTATATCCTCTATGATCACTAGCTAAACCAATTTTCACATTATCACCCTCTACTACATTGTATCAAAAAAAATATATAAATAAAACATAATTACACTATTTTTACAAATAATTTACACAAATAATATATATTATATCAAAAGAAAAAAAGACAATTACTATTGTCTTTCCAACATATATAAATTATCTAAAAGTATACCAGTTCCTTCAGCTACACAAGTAAGTGGAGATTCAGCAATAAATACTGGTACCTTAAGTTCTTGTGCTAATATTTGAGAAAAACCATCAACCATAGCACCACCACCTGTAAGCACAATACCTTTATCTATAATATCCGCAGATAATTCTGGAGGAGTTTGCTCAAGTATACCCTTTACAGCATGTATAATAGTATAAACACTTTCTCTTAAAGCCTCTTCCACCTCATCACTAGTAAGCGTAATAGTATGTGGAAGACCAGTAACTAAGTCTCTACCCCTAACTTCCATTTTCTCATCTCTTGAACCAGGAAATACTGTACCAATAGTAATCTTAATATCCTCAGCAGTTCTTTCTCCCACTAATAATTTATATTTATCTTTAATATATTTAACAATATCATTATCAAAAGCATTACCAGCAATTCTAATAGAAGAACTATTAACAATACCACCTAAAGATAAAATAGCAATATCAGTAGTACCACCACCAATATCAATAACCATATTACCACTAGGTTTAGATATATCCATACCAGCACCAATAGATGCAACTTTAGGTTCTTCTTCTAAATAAACCTTTTTAGCTCCAGTTCTTTCAGCAGCTTCTTTAATAGCATTTTTCTCAACTTGTGTTATATTAGAAGGACAACAAATCAAAATTCTAGGTCTAGAAAAGAAACTCTTACCATTAACCTTCTTAATAAAATAATTAAGCATAACTTCAGTAGTATCATAGTCAGCTATAACACCATCTTTCATTGGCTTAATAGCTTTAACCTTTCCAGGAGTCCTTCCAAGCATCTCTCTTGCCTCTGTACCAACAGCCAAAGGTTTTTTAGTTTCTGCATCAATAGCAACAACAGATGGCTCATTAAGTACAATACCCTGACCCTTAATATATATAAGTACATTCGCAGTTCCCAAGTCAATTCCAATATCTTTATTAAACACAAAATCACCATCCTTATTTCCATTTTACCACATTTTACCTCTTTTTACACCATTTAGTTAACTTTTTTTACTCAAAAACTTTCTTTTTGTAGCTTCTCCTCCGCGAATATGCTTAATATCTATATGATATTCCAAAACACTTGACACTTCATTATACATATTATTATCAATTAAAGGAAGCCTATCCCTCATATCCTTATGTACAGTACTCTTAGAAACATCAAACACTTTAGCTATTTCTCTAATCGTAGAACCATAATTAATTAAATACTTTGCCTCTTCTATTACCCTATCATAAACATCTTTTCTCATATTATCACCTAATATATAATATTAAAGAAAAGAATTATTATGAAAAAAGGCATTACTGCCTAAAGTTCATCGATAGATTTATTATAATACTCTTCGGGATTAACTATCTTACCCTTATAATATAGCTCAAAATGCAAATGATTACCTAATTCCTTATTAATATTAGAAGTTCCACTTTTGGCAACTATTTGTCCCTGAATAATCTGATCATCTTTCTTTACAGATACCTCAGATAAACTTTGATATACACTAATAAGATCGTTACTATGTCTTATTTGAACAGTACTACCAAGAAGATCATTGTTCTCTACTGATATAACGGTACCATCAAGAATACTAATAACATCAAATACATTATCACTAGCATAATCAACACCACTATTTTGCATATAAGTACCTTCGTAATAAATTATAGAATTCTCTTGTTCACTTGCCTCACCAGTATAATCATAAAAAGTTTTAGCAATAGAAACAGAATTATCTAAATAAGGTCTAACAATAGAACTACCAGTACTAACAACAGGAACATCATTATCTTTATTTTCTGTAATTTCCCCATCAACATATCTAAGACTATCATTATTTTTAAATAATAAATCTTTAGCAAACTTTTGAGCAAAATACATACCAAATAAAAATACTACCACAATTGCTCCGTATACTATAGGAACAAAAGAGTTTCTAATTCTTGATTTTCTCATATTATCACCTCTAATATAATTGTTTCCTAAATAAAAAATTATATACCAAAATTTTTAATTTTTTTAATTGAAGTACCACTATAATAATAACTAAGAATCTCTTTATAATTATATCCCTCTTCTGCCATACCTTTAGCGCCATATTGACTCATACCAACACCATGACCATATCCAACAGTATCAATAATTACCTTATCACCATCACGCTTTAAAGAAAAATCAGTAGATTTAAGAGAAAGTTTATCATATAAAGTTCTTGCAGAAAATTCCTTACCATTAACACTAATAGTAATAATCCGATTAGTACTACTTCTTTTTAAAACCTTAACATCAAAATTATCAGAATATTCTAAACCAAGTTTACTATAAAAATCATTAATATTCATTGTAGTAGTAGATCTAAAAGCCGAACTAGTCCTTTCATCCCAACCAGATTTAACACTTTTTAAATAAGGTAAATCAACACTAAATACCGTAGCAGCATCTTCCGTATAACCATTACTAGTAGAAAAAAACATAGCGTCAATAACCTCGCCATTATAATCCAAATATTCCAAAGCTGTTTCATTAACAGCCTCTCTGAGTTTATTAATATTAACTATATAATTATCACCCCAAACATCCTTTAAATAATTATCATCTAAATAGACTTGATTCATAACAGAATCAACAACATCATAATCATTATCTTTATTATATAAGATACGTTTAAGAGCATAGCTCCTAGCAGCCACAGCTTGTGCCTTAAAAGCTTCTTTTTCAAAAGAAATAGGCATTTCCCCCGCTAAAACACCAACAATATATTCCTCAAAAGGTATATTTTGTATTTCATTAGTAGATGTTCTTTTAACTCTAATAAAATAATTAGATTCATAATTAAGCTTAATTTCCTTTACTTTTTGTATTTTATAAGAATTAACAATAAGAAAAGGAACAAAAACAACAATTATAACTATTAATAATATCTTCTTCATATAATAATTATATTCCTCAAACATTAAAAAAAATGTCAAAAAAAAAGAAGTAATAATTATTTACCACTTCTTAACATTTCAAAAGTAACATTTGAAGTCTTTGGAAGAACACCATTTTGTTCATTAGCATGAGCCAAATCAAATAAGGTACCCTTTCCATATCCAACATTACCACCAGTATCAAGAACAATAGCAAGAAAAGGATCCATGCCAGGAATATTACTTACTCTAAATATTGAATAAAAAGGAATACTCTTATCAGCAGCTAAAATTCTAACAGTGCCAAATTCTAAATCATTGTAATAAATAGATTCATGTAAATTATGACCACTAGCAGTAATTCCAGAACAACCAGCACAATCTGGTCCATAACCAGTAATAGTACCAACTTCAGTTTTTATTACAGCTCTATCATAAAATAAATTAGGTTCAGGAGTAACAACAATTTCCTTCTTTACTTCAACCTTTTTATCTTCTTCTTTTTTTTCTTCTACTACTTCTTGAGCCTTAGTCTTTTCATCTTCTAATGGAACAACAGTATCATCCGTAGAAGACTCATTTTTCTTTTCTTCTTCAAAAAGAACTAAAGTTCTATCTGCCATTTTATTAAAATTATTATTAGCAATAATAGTCACATTTTTATTACTTCCAACAGTACCAAATAATAAAAATAAAAATACAAAAACTACTAATAATTGTGAAGAAACAGTTATAACCATAGTAGTTATTTTCTTCATTCATCTCACCTCATTAATATTTTCAGCATATTAATTGTAACATTATTTAGAAGAAAAGTCAAATATCCTCTCTGCATTATCACTTGTAACCCTTGAAACATCAATGTTTGACACCTCTTTAAGCTCTGCAATTTTATTAGCAATAAGAGGAATATTTTTAGAACTATTAACCTCTCCTCTGTAAGGTTCAGGAGTCAAATAAGGAGAATCAGTTTCTAATAATATATATGCTAAAGGAACACTTTTTACCACTTCTTTAATATTTTTAGCATTCTTAAAAGTAACAACTCCACCTACTCCTATCATATATCCAAGTTTAATAAATTCTTGAGCCATTTCCACTGAACCACTAAAAGCATGTATACTGCCTCTTAATTTATAATCTTTTAATATATTATATGTATCTCCTATAGCATCTCTACTATGCACAACAATAGGCTTTTTATTTCTAGAGGCAATATCAAGTTGTCTCTTAAATACCATTTTTTGAAGCTCACGATTAGTATCTTCATAATGGTAATCAAGACCAATTTCACCAACACCAACAATCTTTCTATTATTAATATTGTCTTCTAACCAATCAAAATATTCATCCTTAAAATCATCAAGCTCAGTTGGATGAAATCCAAGTGTACCATAAATACAATCATACTTACTAACAAGTTCCAATACTTCTTTATTAGAAGCCATATCACACCCACTAACAATAATTTTATTAACCCCATTATTTAAGCACTCCAAAATAACATCATCTAAATCACTATAATACTCTTTAAATAAATGAGCATGTGTATCAATAAACATAACTACCTCCATAAAAAAATTATACTATAACTATATAGTACAATCATTTAAAACATTTTTCAATACGAAATATTAAAATAGAGAAAAAGATAAGTCCAATATAGACAAAATCAATAATATCTCCATATAAATGCAATAACACTAAAACAATAACTCCTAATATACAAACTAAAACATCAAATATACTGCTACTCTTAATCCTAAGCATCGCCGTCTTCTCCTTTTCTTATTGCATCAGAGCTACAAGAAAAATATAACATAAAAATAAAACATAGTAAAGAAAATCAAAAAAACTTTACACATAAAAAAAACAATAGACATAAAAATCTATTGTTTAAAACTAATTTTCAATTCTTTTAAATAATAACTCTGGTGTATTTACTTTAGTACCACTCTTATATCCACCAAATTCACAAATAGTATCATAACCAGTAACATCAGTATTAATTTGTTCAAAAATCTTTGCACTAGTACTAGGAATAAATGCTTCAAGAAGTACAGCACTAATTCTAATACATTCAACTAAATTATATATAACAGTAGCAAGTCTATCCTTCTTATCTTCATCCTTATAAAGTACCCAAGGCATAGTATCATCAATATACTTATTACATTCTCTAAGTAAATCAAATATACACTCTAAAGCCTTAGACACCTCAAGCTTATCCATATACGAATCAACTTTATCCTTAAGTTCTAAAGTATGCTTAATAAGAATATCATCAATATCATTAGATACGTCTTTATTATAAACAACGCCATCAAAATACTTATTAGCCATACCAATTGTTCTATTAACCAAATTACCAAGAATATTAGCCAAATCACCATTTGTTCTAGCCACTAAAGCCTCCTCTGAAAAATTACCATCACTACCAAAAGGAACCTCTCGCAAAGCAAAATATCTAACAGCATCTACACCATAACTATCAATATATTCTCTAGGATCTTTATAATTACCTAAACTCTTAGATATCTTACCACCATTAATAACAAGCCAACCATGACCAAAAACCTTTTTAGGTAATGGTAAATCAAGTGCCATTAACATAATCGGCCAAATAATGGTATGAAATCTAACAATTTCTTTACCAACAATATGTAAATCTGCAGGCCAATATTTTTTAAATAAAGAATCATCATCACTTAAATATCCTAAAGCAGACAAATAATTAGCAAGAGCATCTACCCAAACATAAACAACATGTCCTGGATCAAATGTAACAGGTATTCCCCAATCAAAAGAAGTTCTAGATACACACAAATCCTCAAGCCCAGGTTTAATAAAATTATTAATCATTTCATTTTTTCTAGAAATAGGTTCTATAAAATCAGGATTCTCATCATAAAATTTAATAAGCCTGTCTTGATATTTAGAAAGATTAAAGAAATAAGCCTCTTCACTAACTTCGTAAACATCTCTACCACAATCAGGACATTTACCATCTATAAGCTGCGTTTCAGTCCAAAAAGATTCACATGGTGTACAATAAAGTCCTTTATATTCACCTTTATAAATATCACCTTTATCATATAACTTCTTAAATATTTTTTGTACACATTCAACATGTTCAGGATCAGTAGTTCTAATAAATTTATCATAACTAATATCTAAACTTTTCCATAAAGCCTTAGCATTACCAACTATTTCATCAACATATTCTTTTGGAGTAACACCAGCCTCAATAGCTTTTTTTTGTATTTTTTGACCATGCTCATCAGTACCGGTCAAATAAAACACATCATAACCAGTAAGTCTTTTATACCTAGCAATAGCATCCGCTATAATAGTAGTATAACAGTGTCCAATATGAAAATTAGCACTTGGATAATATATAGGTGTTGTAATATAAAATTTCTTATTATTCATTATTATCATCTCCCTTATTAGTACTACCAATACCACCCATTCTAATATCAGTAGTTTTATCATCATCAGTAATTAAAAATGGCATAAAAATCCCCTGAACTATTCTATCACCTTTTTTAATCTCTAAAACTTTATCCCCCTCATTCATCAAACATACAAAAATATGCCCTTCATTCTCGCTATTATTATAATAGTCTGCATCAATAATACCAACCTGATTACACATCCGTATATTCCACTTAAATCCCAAACTACTACGAATATAAATACCTAAAAATTCATTACTATTCATAGAAGCTTTTATCCCAGTAGGAATAACTCTTCTCTCACCAGGACTTAAAGTAAATGATATAACACTATAGAAGTCATAACCAGCGCTATTTAAAGTACTTCTTTTAGGCAGTATAATATCATCATAATTAGCATCAGGTACATCTTTCAAAAATTCACTCTTACTTATCTTTTCAAATTTTCTCATAATAAACACCTCCAATAAAGCAAAAAAATAAAGTAGTCAAAGGACGAATAAACAATCCGCGGTACCACCTTATTTTATAATAATACACTCATTAAGTTCTAACGTAACAACCGACTATACCTATTAGATATAATAGCTCCAGAACCATTTATAATAGCTTTTCTTATCTAATTTCCACCAACATAGACTCTCTATAAATATTACTATTACTCTTTCCTTCATCGCTTTACAAAAAGTATTTTATCATATAAAAAATATAATTTCAAGTACTTTTTATTATTTCTTAAAAAGTCTAAAGTATATCAAAAAGAAAATGAGACCATAGTCCCATTTTTAAAATATTATCATACATCAAAATACCAAAATTTAAGTCATTATATTAATCAGCAAACTGTGTACTAAGTAATCTAGACAAAATAATTCCCATTTTATCTTCTACATCAGTAATAGGTGTATCAGTAGAAATAATAATAACACTACCAATCGCATCACCATTATCCACTATTGAAGAAAAAGAATAATAACCATTTTCATCTTCATCCTTAATTATTTGAAATATTTTCTTCTGCTTTTCAGAAAAAGAATCACGTCTCTCAATACTTCTTTCCGTAAACTCATTTACTTCTTTACCTAAATACTTTTTCTTAAGTGGGCCCGACACTGCAATAACTTTATCCCTATCAGTAACAATTATATTATGTTTAATAATACTATTAAAGGCCTCAACATAATCAACAGAAACATTTTCAATAGTTTCAAGTTGAGAATATTTTTTCAAAATAATATTATCACTTTCTAAAAAAATTTCTAAACTATCACCACTCTTAATTCTTAAATTTTTTCTAATTTCTTTTGGTATAACAATTCTACCAAGTTCATCTATCCTTCTAATAACACCAGTTGTTTTCATACATTCACCATACTTTCTTTAATATTCTGTCAAATAAATAAAGAAATATGCAAGTAAAAAAAAAGAAATAAAATTTTACACTCTATTTCTTTACATCTTTAATAATTAAATCAAGTAAATCATTTAAATAATATACAAAGTGTTTATCTAGCTTAATTGTATCCAATATAATATGAATCTGGTTATTAGTATAAGAAAATCTAAAATACTTAGATATCTCATAAGCGTCAAAAAATAATTTTTCACCATCAATTTCTTTAGACAAATACTGAGGAAGTACAATTTCAACATATGTCTTAGTTTGTTTAATTTGAGTAATATCAAGACACTTAGCCTGTTTTTCAAACCATTCCTCATGCATATAAACAATCATTTCATCAGTAACTTTACCAAATCTATCCTTTAAAGTTTTAATAAGTTTATCTATATCATCCTTAGAATTTATATCATTAATTAGTTTATGAATTTCTATTTTAATCTCATCATCAGGAGCATACTCTGAAGAAATATGAGTCTCAACTTCTATTAATGGTTTTACACTTTCCTCTTTATCTGAAGAGACATTAATTCCTTTTAATTTGTCAACCTCTTCTTTTAACATTTTAAGATATAAATCAATACCAACACTATCAATAAATCCAGATTGTTCACTACCAAGTACATCTCCAGCTCCCCTAATAGATAAATCTCTCATAGCAATTTTAAATCCACTGCCAAGTTCAGTAAATTCTTTTATCGTATTAAGTCTTTTAACAGCCAAATCATTAAGTTCCTTCTTATTATCATACATAAGATATGCATAACCAATTCTATCGCTTCTACCTATTCTACCCCTAATTTGATACAATTGAGATAATCCAAACTTATCAGCATCAAGAATAATTAAAGTATTTACATTAGGAATATCAATACCAGTCTCAATTATAGTAGTACATAAAAGAATATCAAATTCATGATTAGTAAAATCAATCATAATATTTTCAAGTTCCGTTTTAGTCATTCTACCATGGGCATATCTAATACTAGCTTCAGGCACTAATTTCTTAATTTCATCTAATTTGTTATCAATTTTTTCAACACTATTATAAAGCATAAATATTTGACCATTTCTTGATAATTCTTTATAAATAGCATCCTTTATAATATTAGTACTTATTGGCATAACATAAGTTTGAATAGGTCTTCTCTTCTCAGGTGGTGTTTCAATAAGTGCGAGTCCCCTAATACCAGACATTGACATTTGAAGAGTTCTAGGTATCGGTGTAGCAGACAAAGTAAGAATATCAATACTAGTCTTATACTTCTTAATTTTCTCTTTATGAACAACCCCAAATCTCTGTTCCTCATCAATAATAAGAAGACCTAAATCCTTAAAATCAACTTTATCATTTAAAAGTTTATGCGTACCAAACAAAATATCAATCTTACCAGTTTTAAGCTTATCAAAAATAATATTTTGTTCTCGAACAGAAGTAAATCTATTAAGAAGAGCAATATTAATAGGAAAATCACTAAATCTTTCTATAGCAGCATTATACTGTTGACTAGATAAAATAGTCGTTGGGCAAAGATAAGCTACTTGTTTACCATCATTAACAGCTTTAAATATAGCCCTAAATGCAACTTCCGTTTTACCATATCCAACATCACCACATAATAGCATATCCATAGGTTTACTTTTTTCCATTTCCGTCTTAATAATTTGTGTAGCCCTAATTTGATCAGCAGTAGGCTCATATTTAAATTTACTCTCAAATAAAATTTGATTTTCATCATCATGACTAAAAGCATAACCAACAGAATTTTCTCTTTCAGCAGACACTCTAATTAAATCACTAGCAATATTTTCTAACTTACTTCTAACCCTTGCCTTTTTCTTATTCCAAGAATCACTACCAAGTTTATCAAGTCTAACAATAGCACCATCTCTACCAGTAAATTTAGTAATTTTATCAATTTTTTCTACTGGTAAATATAAAACATCCCCATCAGCATAAAGAAGTTTAATATAGTCTTTTTTCAATCCATTTTTTATCAAAGTACATATCTCTATATATTGCCCAATTCCATGATCAATATGAACAATATAATCACCTTTTTCTAAATTATCAATATTACTAATTTTACTACCAACTTTATATTTACTTTTAATTTTTTTCTTATTTTCAGCTTTACCAAATAAATCATTAGAAGAAATAACAACATAATCATCATATATAAAACCATTAACGATATATTTATTAATAATATTAATTTTATTTTTAACAATTTCATTTTCATTAGTAATAATAACATCATTTAAAATATCCAAATAAGTAACAATTCTCTTAACAACATTCTTATCATCAATACACATAATAACCGTTTTACCACTAGAAATATATTTATGAATACTAATTTTAATCTTTTCAAAATTCCCCATATAATTATCAATATTATAAGATAAAAAATTATGTTTACACTTAACATCAAGATCAATTAAATTATCAAATTCCAACATATAAATTATATTATCATATTTAACATCTGAAATATCAAACATATAGTTCGTTTTAATATTATCAGAAATTTCATTATCATAATTAATAATACTTTCTCTAAGAAACCTATAACTAGATATAATCTGATTATAATCATAATAAATAAGAGTAAAATTATCTAAATAGTTCCATATTCCATAAACAATATCAGAAAAATTAGAAAGATACTTTTGTTTATACAATTTACTGTCAATACTATTTTTATTATCAACTAAAAATTCTGTAAAAGGATAAATACTAATCTTGTCAATTTGCTTATTTGAAGACTGACTATCCAAATCAAAATATTTAATACTATCAATAGTATCACCCCAAAACTCAATTCTAACAGGATTGTCAAAGCCAATAGGAAAAATATCGACAACATACCCCCTAACAGCCATTTCACCAGTTTTAGTAACAAGTGGTACCTTGTCATAACCTAGTTCAAAAAAACTATTAATAAGTTCATCCCTATTTACATCATCATTTACACCCAAGTTAACAATTTTACTCTTATATAAATTTTTATCAGGTAAATATCTAAGTAATCCCATTAAATTACAAATTACAATATATTTACCACTATTTATAACCTTGTTTAATGTATTAAGCCTTTCAATCATTAATTCAGGACTTAAAGCAGAAACCTCACTAGACATAAAATCATCCATAGGAAAAAATAATACTTTATCAGTATAATTACTAATTCTATTATACAAATCATTAGCTTCATATAAAGAATTAGTAACAAGTAAAATATTATCATTATTCTTTTTAAAATGGTCATATACATATATACTATTAAGCTCTCTGCTAAGTCCAGTAACCAAATATTCATTCTTAGTATCAACCCTAAATAAGTTATCAAAAAAACTCACATTATCATCTCCACAAGCAAAAGATACAACTATGTGTATCTTAATTATTTTTATTATTATAAATTTGTTTTAATGCATTAACATCATATGAAATAAAATCCTCTACAAGATCATATAATTTTTCATAAGAATTATTAAGTATTTTAATTTCATCATTACTAAATTTACCCAAAACATAATCCTTAGTATCAACAGCTTTATCATTAGAGATTCCTATTTTTAATCTAGAAAACCTCTGACTACCAAGTTTATTAATAATATCTTTAATACCATTATGACCACCACTAGAACTATCAAAAACAAACCTAATTTTACCAAGCACCATATCCAAGTCATCATGAATAATCAAAATATCAGACAATTCTATATTATAATAATTAACATATAAAACAACAGAACTACCAGATAAATTCATATAAGTTAAAGGCTTAACAAAAATCACTTTTTCACCATTTAAATTAAAACAACATTCCAAAGCATTAAACTTTTTATTTTCATCAAATGACAAACCATACTTTTTTACTAGCAAATCAATAACATTAAATCCAACATTATGCCTTGTATTATTATAGTCTCTTCCTGGATTACCAAGACCAACAATTAATTTCATTAATTATCCTCCTTGTGATATTCTTTATATATAACATTTTTAGGAACATTTCTATCTTTAGCAACTTTTTTAATTGAAGTCATTACATCAAAGCCAGTCCTAATATAATTATCAACAGCATCTTTAATAGTAATATTATTATCAACAATCTTATCTTTAACACCCTCAACAATAATAACAAATTCACCCTTTTCAGGAATAATATTAATAACATCACTAATCTTACCACGATAAATAGTTTCAAACTTTTTTGATATTTCTCTAGATATACTAATATTTCTATCACCAAATATATCTAACATCATATTTAAAGTTCTAATTATTCTATGTGGTGCCTCATAAAATATAATAGTTTCTTCTTCATCTGATAACCTCTCAAGTTCACTTCTTTTTAAACTATCCTTACTATCTAAAAAACCATAGAACAAAAATGGTTGAGGAGCTAATCCCGAAGTAATAAGAGCAGGAACAAAAGCCGTAGGACCAGGAAGAGCCACAACATTATAATCATTATCTGTTATATATTTAACAGTTTTATAACCCGGATCACTAATAATAGGAGTCCCTCTATCAGTAACCAACGCAATATTATTTCCATTCTTTAAATATTCCAACACTTTTTCTTTTGCCATATCCTCATTATGCTCATGAAGAGCAATAAGCTTTTTATTAATTCCCAAATAATTAAGTAAATTTAAAGTTACTCTAGTATCCTCAGAAAAAATAACATCAACATCATTTAAAATTTTAACACTCCTATAAGTGATATCATCCAAATTTCCAATAGGTGTAGATATTAAATACAAAGTAGGTTTTCCATCATAACTATTTTGTAACATATAATCACTCTCCAAACATCAAATTAACCTCATTACTATAATTACCATTTTCATCATAAATAATTAATGGTGGCAATAATTTTAAACCAGGCTTGCCATTTTTTATACCTTCAATCAAGAACAATTCACTTTTTTTATTAATTTTAGAATAAATAAATCTAATTTTCTTTGGTTCAATATTATATTTATTCATAACATTTAAAATTTCTACTAATCTTTCAGTTCTATGAACTATAGCTATCCTACCATTATTCTTTAATAATTTTCTACTAATAGCAAAAACATCATCCAATTTAAGTGTATCTTCATGCCTTGCCAAAGATTTAACAGAGTTATTATTCTTAAATCTATTATCATTAGTTTTAAAATAAGGTGGATTACAAGTAATAACATCAAATGTATCAGAGTCAAACTTATTAACTAAATTTTTAGCATCATCATTAATAAGTTTAATTTGATCCTTCATATTATTTTCATTGATAGAAATAACCCCCAAGTTATAAATAACTTTTTGAATTTCAACACCATATATTTTAGCATTAGTTCTAAAAGATAACAACATAGGAATAGGAGCATTCCCAGTAGCAATATCAAGTATCATTTTATCCCTTTTATTAATAGTAACAAAATTAGCAAGTAGAACAGAATCCAAAGAAAACTTAAAATAATCAGTATCTTGAAAAATATAACTATCAGTATAGTTTAAAAGTCTATTTCGTACTATCATTTTTATCAACTTCTATCAATTCATCATCAACTAAGACCTTATATTTATATAAAAGTGGTTCTGAAGTAATTACCTTTCCTTCTTTACCATTAATCATAACCTTTTTACCAACATCAGGGATATCTTTTCTAGCTTCCAAATATTGTTCATTCTCATAATTTAAACAACATAAAAGTCTACCACAAACACCATTAATTTTAGTAGGATTAAGAGCTAGTCCCTGATTCTTCGCCATACTAATAGAAACAGTATCAAAATTAGTAAGAAAAGTACTACAGCATAAAAAACGCCCACAAGGACCAATACCACCAATTTCCTTTGCTTTATCCCTAATTCCTATTTGTCTAAGTTCAATTCTAGTTCTAAGTTTTGCCCCCAATTCCTTTGCCAAATTTCTAAAATCAACTCTTTCATCAGACAAAAATCTAAATAATAATTGACTTTTATCAAAATTATATGTAGCATCAATAATATTCATATTCAAATTATTTTTCATTACAATAGATCTACACTTTTCTAAAGCCACCCTAGCATCTTCAATATTTTTTAAATGTTGAAGATAATCCTTTTTGGTAGCAATTCTAACAATTTTTTCATAATCAGAATTATCAGGAACATCCATAAAATCAACAACCTTAGCAAATTGTAACCCTCTTTCATCAAGAACAATTACAGTTAAATTAATTTTTAAATTAAGATTGTTAGAGTCATAATATAAAACCTTTCCAGTTTCATTAACTTTTACGCCAACTACTTTCATTAATAATCACCACACATATCTATGATCATTTTATCAATGACCAAATTAATATTCAAATTTTTTTTCAAATTATTTTTTACATTATCAATTATTTCAATTTTTTTTGCTACACTTTCAATAGAATTAGAATTAGCAATGTTACAAACATCAGAAATTTTATCGCAGTAAAAATCAATTTTTTTATTAGCAATATATTTAATAACATCACAATAAAAATTAATCATAAGTTCTACTGCCATAATATTATCTTCCCTATCCTTAAAATTATTATGCCACAATTTCTTAGTATAAATCATAGTATCCATACCATTTTTTTCAATATAACATATAAAATTAATAATACATTCAATAATATCACTAATTTTATCATTATCATAATCAGAACATTTACCATTATTAAATAAATAATGAAAGTTATCATTAGAAGAATCTGACAATTTTTTCTTCTTAAGTTTAATAATTTGACATCTAGAAAGAATAGTTGGTAAAACCAAATTAATATTATCAACTATTAAAATAGCTATAATATCATCAACAGGTTCTTCCAAAAACTTCAAAATAGAATTTGCAGTTTGAACATTCATTTTATCAGCAGATTTGATAATATATATCTTTTTTCTTCCTTCTACAGCCTTTTTACTAAATTCGTTTTGTAAATCAATTATCTGATTTTTCTTAATCCAAAGGCCATCTGGCTCGATAACCATAACATCTAAATAGTTTCCTTCATCTATTCTCTTACATACTTTAATAGCATTATTTTCATCATTATATTCCAAACAAACAATCGATTTAACAAAAGACAAAACAATATCCATAACATCAGGATTACCATTAGAATCAAATAAATAAGCATGTGAAATCTTATTATTATTTATAGCATTCATCATAGTATTATAAGCAATAGCCTGTCCATCTTTATAAATATCTAACATCAAATCACCACCTAAAAAATAAATAATGAAAATAAACAAAACATTAAAATAAAAGGAAAACCTAAAAAAGCAGTCAGAAAAACATTAAAAATATTAATAGGTAACATAACATTTAAAGGAAATACAACAATATTAAAAGCATAAAGAAATAAAATACCAAAAATAACTTTTTTAACAAACCAAATAATTTTAGAAAGCATAAAAAACATCACCACTAAAATATATGATATAGTAAATTTTATATGTCTTTTCTACCCTCTAAAGCAAATTCCAATGTCATTGCATCAATATATTCAATATCAGTCCCCATAGGAATACCAGTAGCAATTCTAGTAACCCTAACATTCTTATTTTCCAATATCTTTTTAATATATTGCATAGTAGTTTCTCCTTCTATTGAAGGCTTAAGAGCCATAATAATTTCATGAACAGACTCCTTATCTATTCTATCAATTAATTTATTAATATTAATATCATCAGGTCCAATTCCATCTAAAGGAGAAATAAGCCCACCAAGAACATGATACTTACCATTATAAATATTAATCTTTTCAAACAAAGAAATATCTTTTGCCTTTTCTACAACAAAAATTATATTACTATTTCTTTCTTTATCAGAACAAATATTACAAATATTAGAATCAGCAATATTACCACAAATTTCACAAGTAGTAATTTTATCCCTAATATCCGTAATAGCGGCAGAAAAAGAAGTAAGATTCTCTTTACTAAAACCAATTAAAGAAAAAGCAAGTCTTTCCGCTGTTTTTTCTCCAATACCAGGCAAATTCTTAAAGCAGTCAATTACATTTCTAATACATTTAGGATACATTTTACATCAAACCATTAAACATTTGGCCATATTTACCAAATTTATCAGCCTTATCAGCTTCCATCTTTTCAATTGCACTATTAACTGCTACTAAAACCATATCTTCAATAATTTCCTTATCATCAGAAGAAAAATCATTCATATCAATATTCAAAGAAATAAGCTTTCCCTTACCACTAATAACAGCAGTTACCATTTGAGATTTTCCTTCATAATTTTTAGATTCCAACTCAGTTTGAGCCTTTTCAATATCTTTTTGCATTTTCTTTGCTTGCATCATTAAATTTTGCATATTCATTTAAATCATCCTCTCTATTTATATTCTATTACACTATCCCCTAATAAATCAATCAATTCATCAACAGGATTATTATTTTTTGTCTCATCAACATTACTTTTATTCAATTCTTTAACATAATATTTGATACCATTTTTAATATTACTAACATATTTATTTTTTTCATCTTTCCAACGATCAGTAGTAATAGCAACAACAAAAATATTAAAATCAAATAATTTTCTAAAAAACATTTCAACATCAATAATATCATCATTAATTCTATCCACCATTGAAATCAAATCACTAGCAACGATAACATATTTTTCAGAAGCAACAACAGGAACAAAGTCCTTTAATAATCCAGAAACAACTGAAAATTTTTCATCAGTTAAATAATCATCTATCTTAGACCAATTATTTTTAAAATTATTTAAAACACCCTTTGAAGCTGTAGCAAGTGCATTATTTACTCTCACATTTATTTCATTATCAGACATTTTTTGAATATTTCCCACTTTTTTTATTTCCCGGGAAATATTTTTTTCTTTTTTGTTATTTTCACCAGCATTATTTTTATTTTTTTCTACAGTTTCATCAATTTTTATAGTATTATTATCACTATTATCGCCATTGTTATATATTGCGTCTGAAAATTTAAGAATAAAAGTCATAAATATAATACTACCATGTGTAGAAGATTTTATTGCATTTTGAACATCATTTAAATTTTCAATCAAGTCATATAATAAATTATCACTATATAATTCTGAAGTTTTAATGATATAATTATTTTTTATTTCAATGTTAGATAATATCTTTGCATTTTTATATAAAATAACATCTTTTAAAAAAATCAACAATTCTTGAAGAAATTTAATAATCTCCTTTCCCTCATTATCTAATTTATCAACAAAATTTATAATATCAACCTTATCATTATTATATATATCATTAATCAATGTAAATAATTCATCATAAGAAACCGAACCATTAACCGCATAAACATCACTCAAAGTAATTTTAGAATCACTATAAGAAATAAGTTGATCTAACATATTAATAGAATCTCTCATACCACCATCAGAAACTCTTGCTATTTCAAACAAAGCATCATTATCAATATTAATATTTTCTAATTTTACTATATCTTTAAGTCTATCAACAATTTTATTATCACTAATCTTAGAAAATCTAAATTTTTGACACCTAGATGAAATAGTAAGTGGTATTTTAGAAGGTTCAGTAGTTGCTAATATAAAAATAACGTGACTAGGAGGCTCTTCTAAAGTTTTCAATAAAGCATTAAACGCTTGGTTAGTAAGCATATGAACCTCGTCAATAATATAAACCTTGTATTTAGCATTACTAGGAACCAAATTAATTTTATCTCTAAGTTCTCTAATTTCATCAACACCATTATTTGAAGCAGCATCTATTTCAACAATATCATTACTATTATTAAAATTTAAACAATTATAACATTTACCACAAGGCTTAGAATCAACTAAATGCTCACAATTAACGAGTCTAGCAATAATTTTAGCTACAGTAGTTTTACCAGTTCCCCTAGGACCACTAAAAAGATAAGCATGAGAAACTTTACCATTAGCAATAGCATTTTTAATAACTGTTACAACTTCTTCCTGACCATATACATCATCAAAATCAACAGGTCTATACTTACGATATAAAGCTAAATAACTCATATAAATAAAATCAACCTCCACTGCCTATATTATAACATAAAAATAAGAGAAATAATTATTTTTTTCTCTTGTTTTTAAAAAAATCAGATAATAATTTAGAACACTCACTATTCTCAATTAATTCAACATCAACTGTATTTTTAATTGCATCTTTATCATACATTTGTTCGCTATTACTTTTAGTTCCAAAATAGACCTTTTTAATACGACTTTCAATAATGGCCCCCATACACATCATACAAGGCTCTAAAGTAACGTATAAAGTGCAATTATTAAGTCTCCAACTACAAAGTTTTTCGCAAGCATCACTAATAGCGACAATTTCGGCATGCATAATGCTATTATTTGTCACTTCACGACAATTATGAGCCTTTGAAATCAACATACCATCACAAAAAATAGCACATCCAACCGGTATTTCATCATTTTTATAAGCTATTTTAGCCTCTTCTATAGCAATTTTCATAAAATTTTCATCCATCAACATCACCATCACAAATTCAATTTAGATTATTAATAATATTAGCATATAAATATACATTTAATCAATATAAAATTTCAACAAATATCAACATAATTGTTGATAACTACGTTTCACGTGAAACATAATAAAATTATTATTATAATCCAAAAGTTAAATAACTTTTTTAATAAAAATATATACAATATAATTAACAACTAACTAAATTCCAATTAATTATAGTAATATTCATATTAAAATCACTAATATAAAAATAAATATTTAAACAGCAACAAAATATAAAAAATAAAGCAAATATAAATTACTAATTAGTAACCTGTTGATATTCATGTTTCACGTGAAACATGTTATAAAAATATATAAATATTAAATAATTGTATTTTCATTAAATAAAAAAAAATTTATTACTTGCATATTTAATTAAGAAAAATATTAACAGCATAATTTTATTTCATTACAAAAATATCACTCAACATATATTTATATAAATTTTATATAAAAAAAATAAACTTACTCTTTTATAATAAATATTCAAATATAATAAATATTAATCGAAATTTGAAGTAAACTAATAAACAAAAACTGTTGATAACTACGTTTCACGTGAAACATGTTATAAAATATATTACTTATATGCTTAGCAGTATTTTTATCAAATAACAACAAAAAGTTCAACTATATAATTTATAATTACGAAAATGTTTTATAAAATACATTAGTAATTTATCTAGTATAAAAAAATTAATGATTATATTCATTGCACAATAATATTTGAAATAAAATTAATTAACAATTTCAAAAAATTTTGATAATCATGTTACACGTGAAACATTAAATAACAATTAAATAAACCAAGATAAATAATATTCTTATAAAGTTAATGCATATATTACAATCAATTATAAAAATACAGGTTTCACATGAAACATAATATAATTTTAAACTTAAATAATCAACAAAGAAAATCAGATTACATATAAAATATAAAAGAATAAAATTAAAATTAGATAAAAAAAGATACACACGCCAATGTAATGTTAAAGCTGCTGGCTTCCGCCCCTGACTTGATTCCATTAATTAACGTTGTATCAACATCATTTTACAATAAAATTAAAAAAAATGCAACGAAATAAGTAATTAACTTATCAACAAGTAAATAAATTATATCAAAATTAACGAACAAATGTATTTAAATTGCTGTGTAAATATACAAAATAAAAGAAAGCAAATATATTATTCACTTTCCTCTTCATCACTACCATTATCAATTTCTTCTTTATCAACAATAGCAGTAGAACTAACAATACTATCTTCTTTCAAATTAATAAGTTTTACACCTTGTGTAACTCTACTCATAGTAGATATCTTATCAACAGCCAATCTAATAATAACACCAGAATCAGTAATAATCATTAAATCTTTACTATCATCAACAGTCTTGAATGATACAATAGAGCCATTCTTTTCGGTAATATTAACAGTCTTAACACCTTTTCCACCACGATTAGTAATTCTATATTCATCAACAGGTGTTTTCTTACCATAACCTTTTTCAGTAATTACAAGTACATATTCATTAGGTTCAACAATCTCCATACCAACAAGTATACCACCATCAAGATTAATACCTCTAACACCAGAAGCACCTCTACCCATAATTCTAACAGCACTTTCATTAAATCTAACCATTCTACCATTAGAAGAAGCCATCAAAATCTCATCATTACCAGTAGTCTTTTTAACAGATACAAGTTCATCATCATCTTTTAAAGTAATAAACTTCTTACCATTAGTTCTAATACTATCAAATTCAGATATATCAGTCCTTTTAATTAAGCCACTTTTCGTAGCAAATACCAAACATTTGTATTCATCATCATTAGATATCTTCAATAAAGAAGTAACCTTTTCATCTTTATCTAAAGATAATAAATTAATAATAGGTAATCCTTTAGATTGTCTACTATACTCAGGAATCTCATAACCCTTAATTCTATATACCTTACCCTTATTAGTAAACATAAGAATATAATCATGACTAGTAGCATTAATCAAATGCTCTACAAAATCCTCCTCATTAGTAGCCATACCTTTAACGCCCATACCACCTCTATTTTGAGTTTTATAAGTATCAGCAGGTAATCTCTTAATATAACCATTATTAGTTAAAGTTATAACAACATTCTCAACAGGAATCAAAGATTCATCTTCAATATAATCAACAGCAGTCATATCAATATGTGTTCTTCTCTCATCAGCATATTTAGCTTTAATTTCAAGCATTTCGTTCTTAATAACCTCAAGAATCTTCTCTTCACTAGCTAATATTTCTTCTAATTCCTTAACTAATTTCTCAAGTTCCGCAATCTCTTCTTCAATCTTAGATTTTTCAAGACCAGTAAGTCTCTTCAATCGCATATCAAGAATAGCCTGAGATTGAACTTCTGATAAAGCAAAATTAGACATAAGTCCAGCCTTAGCCTCATCGTCATCAGCAGACTCTCTAATAATCTTAATAACTCTATCAATATTATCAAGAGCAATCTTTAAACCATCTAATATATGTAATCTATCTTTATATCTCTTTAAATCAAATTGACATCTACGATAAATAACATGTTTCTGATGATCAATATACTTCTCAATAATCTCTCTTAAACCAAGTGTTCTAGGACTTCCATCCACAAGCATTAAGAAATTAATACCATAAGAAGTTTGAAGTTGCGTATGTTTATATAAATTATTCAAAACAACATTAGCATTAGCCTCTTTTTTAACATCAATAACAATCTTAATACCCTCTAAAGCTGATTCATCACTTAAATTAGAAATACCATCAATAACCTTATCTCTAACAAGTTCACCAATTCTTTGAATCAAAGCCTTCTTATTAACCTGATATGGAAGCTCTGTAATAACGATTCTGTGCTTATTATGAGTTTCTTCAACAGTAGCCATACCTCTAATAGTAATAGTCCCTCTACCGCTCTCATATGCCCTTTTAATGCCACTATTACCAAGGATAACACCAGCAGTAGGAAAATCAGGTCCCTTAATATATTGCATAAGTTCAGTAACAGTAATCTCTGGATTATCAATATAAGCAACACATCCATCAATAACTTCACCTAAATTATGTGGTGGAATATTAGTAGCCATACCAACAGCAATACCCATATTACCATTAACTAATATATTAGGAAATCTACTAGGTAAAACAACAGGTTCCTTTCTCTGACCATCATAGTTCTCAGAAAAGTCAACAGTATCTTTATTTAAATCCCTAAGTAATTCCATTGAAATCTTAGCAAGTCTAGCCTCAGTATAACGACTAGCAGCAGCACCATCACCATCAATAGAACCAAAATTACCATGTCCATCAACAAGTGTATGTCGATAAGTAAAATCTTGAGCCATTCTAACCATAGATTCATAAATAGCAGAATCTCCATGTGGATGATAATGACCCATAACAGCACCAACAGCATTAGCAGATTTCTGATACTTCTTATCAGGAGTCATACCTTCTTCATATAAAGTATATAAAATTCTTCTATGAACAGGCTTAAGACCATCTCTAACATCAGGAAGAGCTCTTGCAACAATAACACTCATTGAATAATCAAGGAAAGATTTCCTCATTTCACCAACAATATTAACCGCTACTTTTCTATCTTTCTCGTGATTATTATCTTCTCCCATATCTTCTATATTCAAATTTTTATCTACATTCTTATCTTCCATCATAAACCTCCTATATATCCAAATTCTCTACAAATAAAGCATTATCTTCGATAAACTTTCTTCTAGGTTCAACTTCTTCACCCATAAGTAATTGGAATGTTTCATCAGCAAGAATAGCATCATCCAAAGTAACTTGTTTTAATATTCTCTTATCAATACCCATTGTTGTCTCTCTAAGTTCTTCAGGATTCATTTCTCCTAAACCTTTCATTCTACCAATTTCATACTTCGTATTAGCAGGTAAAGTAGTTAAATATTCATCTCTTTCCGCTTCATCAAGTACATACTTAATATTTTTACCATGTTTAATTGAATATAAAGGAGGCTGAGCAGCATATATATGACCATTCTCTACTAATGGCTTAAAATATCTATAAAATAAAGTAAGTAATAACGTTCTAATATGTGCTCCATCAACATCAGCATCAGTCATAATAATTATCTTATAATATCTTAATTTAGATATATCAAATTCTTCACCAATACCAGTACCTAAAGCCGTAATCATAGTTCTAATTTCTTCATTAGCAAGAATTCTATCTAATCTAGCCTTTTCTACATTAAGTATTTTACCTCTAATAGGAAGAATAGCTTGCGTAATAGGATCTCTTCCCATCTTAGCACTACCAGCAGCAGAATCTCCCTCTACAATAAACATTTCAGATATAGTAGCATCTTTAGAAGAACAATCAGTAAGTTTACCCCAATAATTAGTGATTTCAAGTCCACCTTTTCTTCTAGTTAACTCTCTAGCTCTTCTAGCAGCTACTCTGGCTCTAGCAGCAGTCATCGACTTTTCTATTATAATTTTAGCATCATTAGGATGTTCCATTAAAAATCTCTCAAAAGCCTTAGCAAATATACTAGCAGCTACTTTTCTAACCTCACTATTACCAAGTTTCGTCTTAGTTTGTCCTTCAAATTGAGGTTCAGGTACTTTAGCAGATATAATCATTGTTATACCTTCTCTAACATCATCACCACTAAGAGGTTCGTCATTATCCTTAAGTATCTTATTTGCCCTAGCGTAATTATTAATAATTCTAGTTAATGCAAGTTTAACACCATCTTCATGAGTACCACCTTCAGGAGTAATAATATTATTAACAAAAGAATAAACAGTAGCATTATATCCATCATTATATTGAAGAGCAACTTCAATTGAAATATCATTTTCCATGCCTTCAACATATACAATATCTTCATGAATAGGAGTCTTATTCTTATTTACATAAGCAACAAACTCTTTAATACCACCTTCATAAACAAAAGTATCTTTCTCTCCTGTTCTATCATCCATAAGAATAATTCTAAGACCTTTATTTAAGAAAGCAAGTTCTCTAGTTCTAGTCTTTAATGTTTCATAATTAAAAGTAGTAGTCTCTCTAAATATTTCATCATCAGGCATAAAAGTTACTGTTGTACCAGTTCTATCTTCACTACATTCTCCTATTACTTTTAAAGGTTCCACAGTATGTCCACCATTAGCAAATTTGATATAGTGAACTTTTCCCTCTTTATAAACAGTTACTTCAACCCATTTACTAAGAGCATTAACTACCGATGCACCAACACCATGTAATCCACCAGATACTTTGTATCCACCACCACCAAATTTACCACCAGCATGTAATACTGTATATACTGTTTCAACCGTAGATAATCCTGTCTTAGGATGTATTTCGACTGGTATACCTCTACCATCATCCTTAACAGTAACAGAACCATCTTTATTAACAGTTATCTCAATATCATCACAATATCCTGCTAAAGCCTCATCAATAGCATTATCTACTATTTCCCAAACTAAATGGTGTAATCCTTTCTCACTAGTACTACCTATATACATACCAGGTCTTTTTCTTACTGCTTCAAGTCCTTCTAATACTTGAATATCCGAAGCATCATAATGTTCATTACTATTCATTTTCTATCACCTTCCTGCATCAAATTATTTCCCGGGAAATAATTTTACCATTTTCTATATTATAAACATTAGCTTTTTCTCTTATAGTTTTATCTATATTTTCTATATCAGTAGTAGTTATAATTGTTTGAATATCATTATTTAAATATTTTAATACATTATTTCTTTTTCTTATATCAAGTTCACTAAATATATCATCAAGTAAAAGAATTGGTTCATCATTAGTCATCTCATAAAACAATTTAACCTCAGCTAATTTAAGTGATAAAACTGCACTTCTAATTTGTCCTTGACTACCAAATGATGATAAATTTTTACCATTAAGCATAAAAACAAAATCATCACGGTTAGGACCAAACAAAGTTGTTTTATACTGAATTTCTCTATCAAAATTATCCTTAATTTTCTTTTTCAATATATTTTTATCAAAATCATCAGAATAATTAATATTTGAAATATAATTAATACTAAGACCACTCATACCAGTAATAAATCTAAATATATCATCTAAATAAGAGTTAATATCATTAATATATTTATTACGATATCTTGAAATATCAGTAGCCAAATCAACATACTTATCAGTAAGAATATCAAAATATTTAATATCATTTTCTTTCTTTATATCTAATATTTTTAAAAATTCATTTCTTTGTCGTAAAATAACATTATAATCATTCAAATACTTAAGATAATTCTTATTAATTTGACTAATTTGAATGTTAAAATATTTTCTTCTAGAAGAAGGACTATCCTTAAATATTACAATATCATTAGAACTAAATATAATAACATTCATATTAGAAATATAATCACTTAATTTTTTAATCTCTTTATTATTTATTTTAACACATTTACCATTATCATTAATCAAAAGCTCAAGAGTATTAACATTATATTTTCCTTCTATTAACCCATTAATTTTCGTATAATGATTATTAAACTTAATAATAGATTTATCATTATTAGATAAAAAAGATTTTGTAACAGCAAGTACATAAATAGATTCGAGTAAATTAGTTTTTCCTTGAGCGTTATCACCAATTATAATATTTAAATTATCATTAAAATTAATATTCAAATTATCATAATTTCTATAATTTTTAAGTTCAATATTTTTTATTCGCATTTTAAAACCATTTTTTTGCCCATCATTTCACCTTTTTCCAAATTACGTACTCCTATACACATATAATTATACCACAAAAAACAAAAAAGAAAAAGAAAAAGAAGAAATTTTTTATATCTTTTTCCCTTTAAAATCAACAGTTTGCATACCTTTTAGTAGTTAAATATTTTTCTATTTTAATACATTTAGTAATCTGACTATCAATAGTACTAAAAGAAGTACTAATATTAATAACTTTTCCACCTTTAAAAAAGATTTTAGTATAATCTTTTTCTTTAACATACCTATCAATATTATTATATGAAATCCATATACATTCCTTAGAATTAGGTGCTGCAGTCGGAAAGAAAATAATCATATTATAATCAGATACAATAATAGGTGTTTTAATATAATAATTGAAAATATCAATAACAAATTGCCTCTGCATAGTATATGAATGTCCATATACCATGCAACATTTTTTAATAAATTTAAAACAATCAGCATCAATATTAAATTTTTTATTCTTTTCGACAATTAAAACTTTCTTTTCATCATCTATATCCTGTGTAAAACATAAAACATCACTATTTAAAATATACCCCTCCACAAAAATCCCCCTTTCCACATATAAAAATATGTAAGACATATTAAAGCACAAATATTTGTCGAAATTTGTTGAATTTTGTCGAAAAGAATAAAAAATTAAAAAAACTCTCAATTTGAGAGTTACATTAACATGTCTTTATAGGAAGAACTAATTGTATTAATGATTCATCATCACTACATTTTATAACAATTGGAGAACTATCATTATTCATACAAAGAATAATTTTTTCTTTATTAAAACTTTTTATTGCATCCAACATAAACTTAGAACTAAAAGCAATATTAATATCTTTATCAGAAGAAACAGATATTTTTTCCTCTACTTTACCAATTTCAGGAGAATTAGAAGAAATCATAAGTTCATCTTTATTAAGAGAAAGCTTTATAGTATTTTTTTCTCTATCAGAAGTCAACAAAGATGCCCTATCTATCATATTAAACAAATCATCAAAAGAACATTCAAGTTCAATATAAAAATCTTTAGGAATAATATTTGAAGTAGTAGGATAAGTTCCACTCAAAAGTCTTGATAAAAATACTATATTCTTATATTTAAATAATACCTTATTACTAAATAAATGAAGTTCAACACTAGCAGTATCATCATCTAACATTTTAGTAAGTTCAATCAAGTTTTTACCTGGAATAACAATGTTTATTTCATTTTCAATACTATGATCAATATTAACAACCTTTCGCGCTAATCTGTAAGAATCAGTAGCCAAAACTTCTAAGGTATTATTTAAAATTCTAAAATTAATACCGGTTAATAAAGGTCTTGTTTCACTTTGTGAAATAGCAAAAACAGTTTGATTAATAATATCTTTAAATAATCCATTATTTATAACAATAGGTTCCTTCGTTTCATCTAAATCCAAATTAGGAAATTCATCTGGATTAATACCGTTCAAATTAAATTCTGTATTATCGGTACTGATTATTAATTTATAACCATCAATAACTTCAATAGATATATCAGTATTAGGTAACTTTCTAACTATTTCAACAATGTATTTACCACCTATAACAATACTACCAACTTCATCTAAACTAGTAAGTTCACTTTTAGGTATAAAAGATCTAATAGATACATCAGTATCACTTGCATATAAATATAGACCATCATCTTTCAAATCAAATTTAATACCAGTTAATATAGGTATTAAATTCTTTGTGGATATTGCTCTAGCAGTATTATTCAAACTTTCTAATAATATTTCTTTTTTTACTATAAATTTCATTTTATCATCCTCTTTCTTTTATTATATTATTATAATTATTATACTGTTGATATTGTGTAAATCTACATAATATTTCTTTATTTTTAAGGCTTTTTTTATCAACAACATATGTTGATAGTATTGTATTTATCAACTATATCTTATTTTTTAATTCATTTATTACCGTTTGCAGTTGTGTATTTGTCTTCAAATCTCGCTCAATTCTTTGATAAGCAGATATTATTGTTGAGTGATCTCTACCTCCAAAGTATGTCCCCATTTTAGGAAATGACTCATTAGTCATAATTCTACATAGGTAAATAGCAATTTGTCGTGGATAATTAATATCTTTACTTCTTTTTTTACCCTTCAGTTCCTCAATATCAATTTTAAAATACTCGCAAACAATTCTTTGAATTCTATGTACATCATTTTTATATACGCTTTTCTCCGAAGCCTTATCTTTCAAGGCATCAATTGCAATATCTAATGTAATGATTCCTCTATTCATCATAGATGCATAGGCAAAAACTCTAGTAATAGCACCTTCAAGTTGTCTTACATCAGAGTCATTAATATTAGCTATATATTCAATGACCTCATTAGGAATATCCTTAGCTGCCTCCTGATGTGATATTTTCTTTCTAATAATATTAACCCTCAAATCAAAATCAGGTGGTGTAATATTAGCAGTAAGTCCCCAATTAAATCTAGTAATTAACCTATCTTCTAACATTTTTAAATCATCCACAGATCTGTCTGAAGCGATAATAATCTGTTTATTAGAATCATGTAATTGATTAAATGTATGAAAAAATTCTTCTTGTCCTTTAGTAGCGGATCCTAAAAATTGTATATCATCAATAATTAAAACGTCTATATTTCTATATTTATCCTTAAATGAATCAATTTTATCAAAATTATTTTTATCATTATTTCTAACTGCATAAATATAATCATTAACAAATTGTTCACTAGATACGTATAATACTTTTTTATTAGAATTTTCTAAAATATAATTGCCAATAGCATGCATCAAATGAGTTTTACCCAGACCACTTTTACCATATAAAAATAAAGGATTATAAGCTTTACCAGGTTTTTCTGCTACTGCTCTCGCAGCGGTAAAAGCAAACCGATTTGAATCTCCAACGATAAAACTATCAAATGTATACTCTGCCTTTAAATTAGCACTAATATTACTATGATAAGGAACACCTGTAGTTTCCACAGTAGTTGTTGCTTCGTTTTTAATATTTTTTTCTTCATCCAACAATTCACTTTCTAGTTTAAATTTAAAGTTAAAATTAGTACCAGTGATAGAATTAAATATTTCTTCAATTTCATCCAAATAATTTTCTTCTAAATGTTTTTTATGTAAAATCATTGGTACTTCTATAATAGCGGTACTCTTATCTATTTTATATAATTTAGTATCTTTAAACCAAGTATCATAAGATAAAGGAGATATGCGATCTTTTATTTTATCAAGAAAATTGTTCCAAAGTATATCTGTATTCATCGCAAAACCTCCTTACTTCAAGTTCCCATTACAATTATTATATCTCAAAATCAAAATTTGTCTAGTATAAATTTATAATTAACAGATAAAATAACATGTTATTAACAGTTTTTCAACAATATAATAACATATAAATAAAGGTTTTTAAACACTTTTCAACAAATTTCGACATTTTTTGTTATTAACAGTTTACACAATAGTTATCAACATACCTGTTGATATTGTTGACAAATAAAAAAAGCCTTATTTTATAAGGCTTTGATAGATTAACTTTTCCACTGTATCATCCATTTATTAAATATACTAGCATTAGAACTCATAGGGGTAGGATCTGGTAAAGGTAATTTAACAATCATAGGTATTTTCATCATTTTACCAAAAGCAACACAAGTACCAGATTGAAGAGACTTTTGCTTTTCAATAACATCACTACTGATATTTGGAACCATTTTTTCAATATATTCCAAGTCACTAGGATGGTTAATTTTAAATATAAGGAAATTACTACATTGTGATAAAACAGTTTCAGAAAGTTCAGTTGGTCTCTGTGTAATAAGGTCAATTACAACACCGAATTTTCTACCTTCTTTGGCAATTCTTTCAAATATATTATATCCAAGTATATTAATATCATTATCCTTTTGTACATATCTATGTGCTTCTTCCAACATTAAGTGAACAGGCATAGAGCCTCTAGTAGGAAGTCCTTTCATAAACATAAATATAATTCTCGAGTAAATTTTAACAAGAGCTTTAGCAAACCTATCGTCAACATCTTCTAAAACAAAGTTAATAATTTGTGCCCTCTTATTATTATCAACTAATATAAGACTAGATATAAACTCACTAGCAGTAATAAATTTATCACATTCAAAATACTTCTTTAATAAACTATTAGCAATAGTATGTAATTTAACCTTTAATGCAGTAGCTTCAGCATAAGATTTCTCATTAAGCAATAAACCTTCAGAAATTAAAGTAAAGTTAAGAGCAACTTCAAGATCTTCAAGCGTAAAATATGTAGGTGTATATTCTTCTACCCATTTAGTTTTATTATCAACAAACTTGTTGATATACTCAGTAATCAAAATTCTTTCAACAAATTGTCCTTGACTGTCAATATCAAAACATTTTCTAAATTGTCTAGTATAGCCGACTCCTGGAACTTCTACATCCAAATTAAGTTCTTTAGTGTGACAATCAGTCAAAATAGAAAAGATTTGATCTCTAATTCTAGCGGATACTTGATTAGAATACATAACAGAAACAATTGCACTAGCAATCAAATGATTTTTATATCTATTTGCCTCTTCATCATTTTTAGCAAACAAAGATACATATGTAAGCATTTTTTCTATTATCATAATTTGTGTATATTCAGTAACATCAAGTAAATTTGCATAATCATCTACTGATAAAAGCCATAATGGTAATTTTAATATATTGTCTTTCTTTTCTAGATTAGTAGTATAAAGTTTATAATTAAAATTAAAATTAAAATTACTTATAGAGTTAAAAGCATTATCATACTCATCAGTATTATTAAATATAAAAAGCACACTATTAAAAGGAATATAATTTGGCATTGTAAAAAGATTTTGAACAAGTCTAGCAACACCATAAGTTTTACCAGAACCAGTATTACCAAAAATAGCACTATGATTACTCCACATGTCATCTATATTAACTTTAACAGGGCTATCATTATATAATGGAGACAATCCAAGTAGCATAGCTTTAGGATCATTATAACCAGTAAGTTCTGCAAGCTCATTAGCATTAATAATTCTTATTTTAGCGGTAGTACTAGGTTTTCTAATAATACCATCATAAAATTTATCACCATGGAATTCACCCAAAAAGTTTATTTTAATTTCATTATTAGCAACTTCTTCAATTTCTCCTAATATTTTCTTATTTTCTTCTTCAAAAACAACATTCAAGTTCAATAAATCATCATTAATTACACTATCTATTTTAACAATAGCATAATTCTTACTAATTGCCACAATTTCTTTAAACATTTCCCTAGCCTTCTTCCTATTATATCTTGATTATATCAAATAAAGAAAAAAAAAGAAATATATTTTAATAAATTTATTAACTTTTATTAAGTATAAAAATAAATAATAAATACAATTTTTATCACAAAACATACATATATATAATATGTTCTATTTACAAAAAAAGAAATATATAGTATAATCTCTGTAGTGGTGAAAAAATGAAAAAGGAAGTTAAAGAAAAAGAAAAAAAAGGTAATAAAAGTAAAAAGAAAACTAAGAATAATATAAATAAAATAAATAAATTAGATAACATTAAAATATATATAAAAAAAGTACTAAATAAAATAAAGACATTTATCATAAATCATAAATCTGTAATATTTATGATAATTCCATTTGTATTAATAGATGTTATAACAAGGATACTCGGAAGAAAAATAAACTTTTTCAGTATATGGAAATTAGTACCAAACCTATTTACAGCAATTTGGATATTTCTGATGATAGGAATTTGTATATATTTAAACAAAAAGAAAGGTAAAATACTATACATAATCTTTTTTATTTTAGCCTTTGCTTTATTTATTACCAACAATATTTATTACTCTATGACAAATTCATTCTTTGATTTTAGTCTAGTGTTATTAGCAGGAGAAGGTTCAGACTATTTCTTAGATGCCATAATAAACTGCAATATTTGGGTATACATATCTAGTATAATAATAATATTCTCGTTTATAGTGGCACTAAAAGAATTTCCTAATAGAGAAAAAACAAAACTAAAAAATATTATTAAAGTATTCTTTATATTTCTAATAATTCATAGTATAATACCTCTATTTTTAGGAAAAGCAAATAATGAATTAACATGGAGTACATGGCGTAATCCAAGAAATATATATATTAACTTTAATGACAATAACAAAAGTATGACTATAACAGGAATATATGAGTATAGTGTTAGAAATTTTTATATAACTTTTATTAAAGCAAAAAAAACAACAAATGAAGAAGATTTAACATTTCTTGAAACAGAATATAGTAAAGAAGATATACCAGAAAATAATAACTATACAGGTAAATATAAAGATAAAAATTTAATATTAGTTCAATTAGAAGGTATGGATAATTGGTTAGTAACAGAAGAAGAAACACCTACTCTATATAAGATGATGAATGAAGGAATAAATTTCACTAATCATTACTCATATTATAATGGTGGTGGTTCAACATTTAACTCAGAATTTGCAGTAAATACTGGTTTTATTACACCACTATCATATACACAGAATGCATATAGTTTTAATAAAAATCATTTTCCATATTCTTTAGCAAAACTATTTAAAAATGAAGGCTACACAGTAAATGCCTTTCATATGAATACTAGTGAATATTATTCACGTGGTATAAATTATAAAAATTGGGGTTACGATAACTACTATGGATTAAAAGATTTAGGAACATATAAAGACGATTCATACATTTTAGATAGAGAATTAATATTAAACGAAACTTTTGCAGAAAAGATGTATCCTGAAAATAAATTTGTAGATTATATAATAACTTATTCTGGACATTTACCATTTACTACTGAAAAAGGCGTTTGTAAAAAATTAGTAACTGAAGATATATTAAAGGAACAAGAATTAGATGAATTACCAAAAGATTATGTATTACCAACATATACCGAAGAAGAATGTGTCAGAAGACAATCAAAAGAAACTGACTATATGATGGAACTATTATTACAAAAATTAGAAGAAAAAAATCTCTTAGATGATACAATCATAGTGGTATTTACAGATCATTACTTATATACATTATCCGATCAAACAATCTTAGACAAATATAAAGAAACAGACAATAATCTAATAAATCATACTCCATTCTTTATATGGGATAATGGACAGACTAAGAAAAAAGTAAAAGATGTAACGTCACAACTAAATATACTACCTACAGTAATAAATTTATTTGGCTTAGAAGATCATCCTAATTATTATTTAGGACAAGATGCTTTATCTCCAAATTATAATGGATATGTTTTCTTTAATGATTACTCTTGGTATAATGGAAATGTATATGTAGATGGTGGTGAAGTTACAAACAATAAATACATAGATCAATTATCATTAGAGGATAAAAATTACTATATAAATTATCAAATAAGAAAAAATGATTTAACCCTAAAGTATGATTACTTTAAAACAATCATTTCAGAAAAAGAAAATACCAAAAATTTAGAAAAAGATCATCATAAACAATGATCTTTTTATTATATTTTTGCATAATTATATTATTTATGATATTATATAAACGGTGATAAATATGCATATAATAGGCTTAATAGCAGAATATAATCCATTTCATAATGGTCATTTATATCAAATAAATAAAATAAAAGAAAAATATCCAGATAGCATTTTAATAGCGGTAGTATCATCATCTTTTACACAAAGAGGAGATGTATCAATATTAGATAAATGGACCAAAACTCAAATAGCATTAGATAATGGCATTGATATAGTAGTAGAATTACCATATGTTTATGCCACTCAAAGTTCTGATATATTTGCTAATGGAGCAGTAACAATATTAAACAAATTAGGTATAGATACCTTAGTATTCGGTACAGAAAGTGACAACATAGATACTATAGCATCAATAGCGGAACTTCAATTAAATAATCAAGAGTATGATAATTTAGTAAAAAAATACTTAAAAGAAGGATTAAATTATCCAACCGCTACTAACAAAGCCGTTATGAAACTATCAGGAATTAAAATAGATACACCTAACGATTTATTAGCACTTTCATATATTAAAGAAGTAAAAAAACTAAATAAAGATATTAATATCATAAATATAAAAAGAACCAATTCATACCATAGCTTTTCAGTAGAAGATAATATTGCTTCTGCCACTGCAATTAGAAATAAAAATTTAAATAACGAAAACATATCGAAATTAATACCATACTCTCCAAAACTACTACAAAATATAAGTATGAATTCATTTTATCCGTATTTAAAATATAAAATTATCTCTACTAACAACAATATTAATAAATATCAGACCTTAGAAGAAGGAATAGAAAATCGTATTATAAAATCTATATCCATATCTAATAACTATGAAGAATTAATAAAAAATATAAAGACCAAACGTTATACATATAATAAAATATCAAGAATGTTACTTCATATTCTTAATGACTTTACTAAAGAAGAAGCTCTAAATATAAATATAGATTATATTAGAGTATTAGGATTTAATCTAAATGGCCAAAAATATTTAAATAATATTAAGAAAAAAATAGACATTCCATTATTAACAGGATATAAAAAAAATATATCTAAAATATTAGATATAGAATTAAGAGTTACAAAGATTTATTCCTTAGTAGCGGTAGATATATCAAAAAAAGAATATGACAAAAAACCTATAATAAAAAAGTAAAAATATATTTTATAGAAAATTTTTACTAATAATTTCTTTCATTTTACCATCAAAAAGTAAATTTATTATATGAATTTTTTCATTTTCATCATTACTTTTAAGTAATGCACCAATTAAAATAATATTTTTATTAGAAGTACCATTTTTATACTTCTTATATGCCTCATTAACATCGATGCAAGTAATACTATTCTTATCATCAATAAAATTATTATTAGAAAATATATATCCATTAAACCTATTGTTATTACAATTATCAAATATATTAAGAATTATATTTCCTGAAGCAATCTTATATTGTATATAAACTTCTTCATCATTCTTTAGATTATAATCAAATATTAAATTAACAAAATCATTCAATAAACCTGCATGCATAATATCAATAAGCGATAGTCTAAAACATTCATCATTCATAGTATCACCAATTATAACTTAACATATTGTAAAAATAATATCAATAAAAAAATAAAAATGTAACCAAATAAGTTACATTTTTTATGTCAAATTTTTGTAAATATTATTTCTGACACTTTTCACAATAGTAGGTTCCTCTACCACCAACTCTAATTTTTTGTATTTTACTATGACACTCAGGACAAATACCATTATCTTTACCATGTACAAGAAGTTCTTGCTGAAATAATCCATGTACTCCATCTACAGAACTATATGTCCTAATAGTAGTACCTCCCATCTTAATAGCGTCTTCTAATACTTTTCTAGTAAATTTAATGATATTAGCGGCTTCTTTTTCAGTAATAGTATTACATTTTCTTAAAGGATTAATTTTACATAAAAATAATATTTCATCAGCATAAATATTTCCTATTCCAACAATAACACTTTGATCCAATAGTACACTCTTAATAGGTAATTTTTTATTTTTATATTTTTCTAGAAGATATTTACTATTAAGTTTATCATCCCATGGCTCTAAACCAAGTTCTATCAGGGGACCTTTTTTATCAATCTCATCTTTTTTTATAAGATACATTTTACCAAATTTTCTTGTATCCATGTATCTAAGTTCAGTACCATCATCCAAATCAAATATTACATGCTCATGTTTATTAATTTCATCATTTTTAGTTTTAAAGAAGTACTTTCCCTCCATTCTAAGATGTGACAGCAAATAGAAATCATCTAAATCAAATATAATAAACTTGCCACGTCTCTTAACATCGTTAATAGTTTGTTCAGTAATTTCTTTAATAAATTCATCTTTATTAGGATATGCGATGATATTATCCCAAAAAACTCTAGCTTTAGTTATCTTTTTTTTATTTAATCGAAGTTTTAAAGATTCTTTAACAGTTTCAACCTCTGGTAATTCTGGCATTCTTATCACCTACTTTGCTTCATACCAATTATTACCTGTTTCAATATCAACTTCTAGCGGAACAGATAATTCAAAAACATTAGTCATAATATCATGAACAATTTTTTTAACTCTATCAATTTCATCGTTATATACATTAAAAATAAGTTCGTCATGTACTTGTAGTAGCATTTTACTTTTCATATTATTCTTTTCAAACACATCATATATTTCTACCATTGCTTTCTTTAAAATATCCGAAGCAGATCCCTGAATAGGAGTATTAAGTGCCATTCTCTCACCCATACTTCTAACATTATAATTAGAACTATTAAGTTCTTCAATAATTCTCTTTCTATTCATGATAGTTTTTACATATCCATCTTTGGTTGCATCAGCAATTTCCTTATTCATGTAGTCCTTAACACCAGGATAAGTTTCAAAGTATTTATTAATAAATTCTTTTGCTTCTTTAACAGGAATACCTAAATCCTCTGACAATCCATAACTACTAATACCATATAAAATACCAAAATTAACTGCCTTAGCCTGTCTACGCATATTTTTCGTGACACCTAAAGAAGGGACTTTAAATATATCCATAGCGGTCTTCGTATGAATATCCTCATTATTTTTAAATGCCTCTATCAAGTCTTTTACTCCAGATAAATGTGCAAACACCCTAAGTTCAATTTGTGAGTAATCAGCGGATAAAATAACAGAGTCATCTTCAGGTAAAAAGGCTTTTCTAATAAGTCTTCCGTATTCACTTCTCATAGGAATATTTTGCAAATTAGGTTCAATAGAGGATAATCTACCAGTTCTAGTCAAAGTTTGTGTATATATAGTGTGAATTTTATTATCTTCCCTAATAGTACTAATAATTCCCTCAATATATGTAGAATAAAGTTTAGCAAGTGCTCTATATTCTAATATTTTATTAACAATAGGAAAATCAATTAATTTTTTAAGTGTATCTGCATCAGTAACATAACCAATTTTATTTTTTTTAGCATGAGGAAGTTTTAACTTATCAAATAATATTTCTCCTAGTTGTTTAGAAGAGTTAATATTAAATTCACATCCTGCATAATTATAAATATCTTTAGTAATAAGTTCTAACTTAATTTTAATTTCTTCTCCCATTTCTTCTAGTATCTTTTTATTTACTCTAATACCTTGAATTTCCATATTAGCAAGAACCTTCGCTAATGGCATTTCAATGTTTTCAAATAAAGAAGTAACATTCTCATTAACCATTTCGTCATATAACTTAGTTTTACTATCATATATAAATTTAGCCTTAGTAATATTTATAAGAGCTACCTTTTCATCACTAAGAATATCATTCTTATTATAACTAGGAATATCAAAATCAAGTAAATTAGCTAAATATCCAATATCATCCTTAACATCATAATTAAGTAGATAACCACTAATCATAGTATCAAAAATAACATTATCAATCTTAATATTATATTTATTAAATACTACTAATAATTTTTTATAATCATAAGTATAAAAATTGTAAGGAACATCTAGAAAATTAATATTATTTTCAATAACATCAAAAGGAATATATACAGCCATAGAATCATTATATAAAGCAATACCATTAATACTAGCATCATGATAATTTCCTAAAGTAGTATCTACGTATATAGCGGTATCTCTATTAATATTAATTAATGAAATATCTTGAATAATCTTAAAATTATCAATATTAGTATTTACATTTTTCTTATTACTACTAGCCTTTTTAAGTAAAGAATAAAAATTAAGTTCATTATATAATTGAATAAGTTCATTAGTATTTTCATTACCATATAATAAATCATCCCAAGTAATATTAAGAGGAACCTCTCTATAAATTGTAACTAATTCCTTACTATAGTAGGCATCTTCATTACCAGTAACCAATTTTTCATGAGTAGAGCCCTTAATATTATCAATATTTTCATATATACCATCAAGTGAACCATATTGAGTAAGAAGTTTAATAGCGGTTTTCTCTCCTATGCCTTTAACACCAGGAATATTATCTGATGCATCTCCCATTAAAGCCTTTAAGTCAATCATCTTAATAGGCTCAAATCCATAAGTTTGAATAAAAGTAGCTTCATCCATCATAATATAATCTTTAGGTTTTAATAACTTTACAACAGTCTCATCACTAATTAATTGAAGTAAATCTTTATCACTACTAACAATAAGAGCTTCATATTCAGGATCTTTATCACACCATGAAGAAATAGTACCAATAATATCATCTGCTTCATATCCTTCACATTCTAGATATTTAATTCCCATCGCAGTAAGAATTTTTTTAGCAATAGGAAATTGCACCTTTAAATCTTCAGGAGTTTCACGTCTTCCTCCCTTATAATCTTTATATTTTTCATGTCTAAATGTCTTACCTATATCAAAAGCTACCATCATGTATTTTGGATTTTCTTCTGCTACAATTTTATTAATCATATTAACAAAACCATATAATCCATTAGTGGGAAATCCATCTCTATTTCTCATAATATTTCCCGTATAAGCAGTAGCATAATAACTTCTAAAAAGTAAATTATTACCATCTACAAGTACAACTTTCTCCATAATATCACCAAGTCTTTCTATATACTAATTATACTAAATTTCAACTTAAAAGTCTATAAATCATCAAATAATACTAATTTAAATTCACTTAATGGAAATAAAATTATTTCCCAAATTATTTCCCGGGAAATAATTTTATTCATAGAGAGCCAAAGTCTCTCCATGTTCATTAAAGCCTAAGGTCTTTAATGAAAAATATGAAGCCTATAAAAATAGTCTTCATATTTAAAAAATACTTTTAGAATGGAAAAAATTCTGGATTACTAATACGAGCAATAATAGCTATAATAATAACCACAATAAGAATAAATAAATAATAACTAACAGAATGCGTATCATTATAAAAATTCTTACCATCATTATATATTTCATTACATCTATTAGTACCTCTAAAAGAACTCTCGTATTTATCACAGGCATTATCTTGGCCATTAATGAAACATTTATTTTTATTGCAGAAATATTCACATCCACTAACTTTACCATCTAATTTTTTCTCTTCATTTAAATATTTACAACTACAGCAAGTCATATGATCGTAGCGGTACCCCCTATTATACTGCTACTACCCCCTTCACATATTACTTTTCTAACTACATAATATTAAATATTACTTTTTTAAAAACTTTTCAATATCAAATAAATTAATTTGATTCTTTTTAAGAACATTAAGTTTAAGCTTAGAATTATCAAAGTTCCAATCAATTTCATAATCAGGAAGTACTTTAGTTTTAATAGGATACATTCTCGGCATCAAAATAATTTCATTAAAGAAATCTATAGTTTTTAATTCTAGAGGAGAAATAAGCGGTCCCTTATTAGAATTACCACACAAATTACTAATTTCTTCCAAAGTATATAAATCATTAGCAAGTAAATAAATAATATTATCAAAACACATTCTTATCAATTCATAATTTTTATTACCATAAATATTTCTTAAATTAGTAAAATTTTTAATAAATGCAGTAATATTAATATTAATTCCTCTTGCATAATTAAATTTACTATAAAAGTCCACAATTGGTAATAAGTTATCAAATTCATCAATAACTAAATTAAATCTATTCTCTTTATTTCCATATAATTGAATACTGTAAAATATTTGCTCTAACAATATAGTAATTAAATTATTAACATAACCAGAAATACCACTTACTACTATAATTGCAGTTTTTTCATTTCCAATATTATTTATATCAAAATCAGATTTAGACATAGAATTAGATAAATTTTCCTTAGTAACGAATTTCTTAATTCTTTGATTAAATGTTACTAATATCCCGGCTTTTGTTTCCGTTGCAGTACCTAATGTATTAAACAAATACTGATAAGCGGTAGAACTTCTATCTATTTTATCAATAATACTCTCTTTACTATTGTTAATTTGTTCAGATAAAGAAGTTACACTTTTTAAATTAATTTCTTCTTCTTTAGCATTATCAAATAAATATAAAGTAAGACCAACAAAATATTCAATAGCGGTATTTTCCCAGAATATATCCGAATTATCATTAACATCATGTAATAAATAATAACCAATATTTTCTAATATCTCTATAGCCTTATCCTTATTATTATCTTTATACAATTTATAAGGAAAAGTAAGTACATTATAATAATTTCCTTTTTCTAACTCTGCATAGTCAAGTACAATTATATTATAATTATTCTTTTTAAGTTCACCTCCAATTTCATTTAAAATATCACCTTTAACATCATTAATAAATAATGATTCACCTGCTTTAATAGCAAGTTTAACTTTTGGCAACATAACACTCTGTGTTTTGCCACTTCCCGGAGCACCAATAACAAGGGTATGAGAATTATCATCCTTAATTAATAATTTATTCTTATCATATCCCATTGGTATTCCAGACTTTTGAATACTAGAATTAATATCTACTTCATTAAGAAATTTACTCATCTCTTCATTAGTAGACCATCTTGAATAATTCATCGTATCATCTCCTTTCGAAAACATTATATAACTAAAAATCACAAAAAAGTTAAACAAAAATGGCTTTTTATGATAAAATATAATTAGGAAGTGATAATTATCTATTCAAATGAACTAGTATGTAATATTTTAAATTATATTAATAACAATATAAATACAGAAATAACTATTATAAACTTAAGTAACATTTTTAGTTATGATAAAACATATATCATGAAAAAATTCAAAAAAGAACTTGGTATAACTATTAAAGAATATATAAATAACAAAAGAATACTAAATAGTTTAACCAATTATTCACTAAATATTTCTATATTAAGAATATCACTATTAAATGGTTATAATAGTATAGAATACTATTCAGAAATATTTAAAAATATAATTGGAGTTTCTCCAAGAATATATAAAAAATTTCTTTCACCATTAAATAATTTAAGTATCGAAGAAAAAAATACAATAAGAAATTCAATATCTAAGTTAGTAAGTTCCGAAACAAAAATACAAAAATATTTAAATAATCAAAAACCAAAAGTAATGCCAGTAAGAAAATTATCAATATTTAAATAAAAAGAAAAAATGCACAATTTATTCCGATTTTTGTGCATTTTTATATTTTTTTAGTACATAAAACAATCCTTAAATTTAAAGACTATAAGGCTTTAAATTTAGAAATAAAGACCTTAGGCTTTATTTTACAGTGAGAGATTACAAGCTCGAACTGAAATAAAAGAAGTATATAACATTTATAATTATATACTTCCAATAAACTAAAATAAACTAAGTTGACTAGTTTCAGGCATTCCATTAAAAATACCCATAGTCATCATTTTATCAATTAAAGTTTGAGATACTTTACATCTAGTTTGAAAATCTTCAATACTAATAAATGGAGCCCTTTCTGCTTCTTTCTCAATATTCTTAGCTACAACATCTCCAAGACCATCAATAGCCCTAAAAGGAGGAATAATAGTTTTATCATCTTCTACAGTAAATATCATAGCCTTACTTTTATATAGATCATAAGGAGCAATTTTAATACCTCTAGCGGACATCTCTAGAGCAACTTTTAAACATTCAGATACCCCATTCTCTTTATTAGTAGCCTCATACCCCTTACCTTCAATTTCAGTAAGAACCCTCTTGATATCATTATATCCCTTAATCATAGCATCTATATCAAAGTCAGTAGCTTTAGTACTATACCAACTAGCATAGAAGTAAGCGGGCATATGAACCTTATACCAAGCAATTCTAAAAGCACTAATAACATAAGCAGCAGCATGCGCTTTAGGAAACATGTATTTAATCTTAAAACAACTATCAATAAACCAATCTTCTATACCAGCCTTTTCCATAGTTTCTTTATGTTTAGCCCAAGTATCAGGATCTTTACTAGCCTTACCTTTACGAACGAATTCCATAATTTTAAAAGCCTTAATAGGTTCAACACCATGATACATAAGATAAACCATTATATCATCACGACAACCAATAACATCTTTAAAAGGAACAATATTATTCTTAATAAGTTCTTGAGCATTACCAAGCCATACATCAGTACCATGTGATAGACCAGATATCTTAATTAATTCCGCAAAAGTAGTAGGCTTAGTTTCATATACCAAACTAATAGTAAATGGTGTACCGAACTCAGGAATACCAAGTGTACCAGTATCACACATAATCTGTTCATTAGTAACACCTAAAGCTTTAGTAGAAGTAAATATACTCATTGTATCCTTATCATCCATAGGTACTTTAAGAATATCCGTACCAGATAACTCTTGAATAAGTCTAAGCTGAGTAGGATCAGAATGTCCTAGTATATCTAGTTTTAATAAATCCTGATCAATAGCATGGTAATCAAAATGCGTAGTTCTCCAAGCACTATTAGGATCTTCAGCAGGAAATTGGAAGGGAGTAAAATCAGACACATCCATATAATCAGGAACAACAACAATACCACCAGGATGCTGACCAGTAGTTCTCTTAACACCAGTACAACCCATAGCTAGTCTTTCAATCTCACAAGACCTCTTATTCAAAATACCCTTATCTTCGAAATACCCTTTAACAAAACCAAAAGCAGTTTTTTCGGCAACAGTACCAATAGTACCTGCTCTATAAACATTATCAACACCAAATAATACTTTAGTATATTCATGAGCGGATGCTTGATTTAAATCCGAAAAGTTAAGATCAATATCAGGTACCTTATCAGCATTAAATCCTAAGAAAGTAGCAAATGGCATATCTTGACCATCCTTATATAACTCTTCTCCACATACAGGACATTTTTTATCAGGTAAATCAAAACCACTAGAATAAGTAGCACCTAAATCATTGCCATTATCATCCTTAAAAATACTATGTTTACACTTTAAACATCTATAGTGGGCTGGAAGAGGATTAACTTCGGTAATACCCATCATCGTGGCTACAAATGAAGAACCAACACTACCTCTCGAACCTACCAAGAATCCCTCATCATTAGAGTGTTTAACCAGTCTTTGTGCAATTAGATATATTGGATCAAATCCTCCACCAATAACCCCACCAAAGACTTTCTTAATTTTCTTTTCTAATGTTTTATCATTACATTCTCCATCTTCTTCTGACCAATGCTTTTTCACATATTCACTAACTAGTGTTTTAACAGTATCATATCCACTAATTAAAGTGTTATGTAAATTTTCAAATAGTTTATCATTAAATTCCTTATCACTAATATCAGGATATTCTTCTTTTAACTTTTCTTCCCAGCATTTGTAGACAATATTACCATATAATTCAGTAGATATTCTCTCTTCAATATTATGTGGTAAATTATCACCATACCAATCTTTAGCTCTACTAAAGACAAGGTCAGTAACTACCCTAGGACAATCCAAATAAGAAAGACCATCATCGCTCTTAACTCTAGGAGAGAAAGGAATACCACCAGTATCAATAATGACTTCAATCTCATCAACCATATCAAGTACTTTATTCGTATTAGTAACAACTATTTCATAAGCCTCTTCTTCTCCTAAAAAAGCAAAGTCATTAAGCATTTCATTAGTAGTTCTAAAATGTTGAGAAGGAATCGAAGTAATACTACTCTTAGCAAGAGGATGTCTTCCACCACCAGGAACCTTCTGATTAACAATAATTTCCCTGTAGATCTTATCCTCCCTAGTAAAATGATGAACATCTCCCGTAGCTACAATAATCTTGCCAGCATCTTTAGTAGCATTAATAATCTTTTTAATATGTTCCTTAATCTCATATTCATCCTTAAAATCACTAGTTTGAATCAGATGACCATATACCTCTGGAGGTTGAACTTCAACATAATCATAGAAATTAATAATATTAGTAAGTTCTTCTCCCTCTTTACTTCTAGCCTCTAAAAACACTTCACTCTCGTAGCAGCCACTACCAATAATAAGTCCTTCTCTAAGTTCATTAAGTTTACTCCTAAGTATTCTTGGAGTCTTATATAAATAAGTAGTATTAGCAAGAGAAATAATTTTAAATAAATTTTTAAGACCAGTTTTATTAAGAGCAATAGCATTAAAGTGATAAGTTCTACCAAATTTATATATCTCATCTTTAGATATAAGTTTATCCAAATCACTAATCTTCTCAAAATTTTGCATCTTAAGTTTACTAATCATTTTATGAAATACAATAGCGGTTCCTTCAGCATCATAATCTGCTCTATGATGAGCATCTTCTTCCCAAGGAACATTATATCTTTTAACTAAAGCGGACAAACTATGCCTAGCATATCCAGTATCAATAGCTCTAGATAACTCTAAAGTATCAATAACAGTATTAGTAAATTCACCAAGGTTATACTTTTTCATAGCACTAGATATAAAAGAAATATCAAATTTAGCATTATGAGCAACCATAGGTAAATCATCTGTCCAAGCTAAGAATCTCTTAGTAACCTCTTCCTCGTTATCTTTACCACGAACCATATCATCAGTAATACAAGTAAGTTCAGTAATTTTATCAGGAATATGTCTTCCTGGATCAATAAGTTCATCAAATCTATCAATAATATTACCATCTTTAATTTTAACAGCACCAATTTCTATCATCTGATCACTACCACCAGCATTAAATCCAGTAGTTTCAGTATCAAATACCACAAAAGTAGTACCATCAAAACACCTATCATCACTCCTAACAACAATATTAACAGTATCATCAACTACAGTAAGTTCAGTACCATATAATCCCTTAAAATGTTTACTAGGATCCTCTATTTTTTTATTATATCCTGATATAATACCATAAGCAATAGGAAAAGCTTGACAACCATTATGATCAGTAATAGCAACACCTCTATAACCCATATCAATACATTTACTTACAAGTTCACAAGTATGTTTACCAAGATCAACTCTAGTAATACCATCCATTTGACTCATCATAGTATGAGCATGAAGTTCAACTCTTTTAACAGGAGCATCATCAACTATTTTTTCTTCTTCCTCTTTTTCTACCTTTTCTACATCTTTATATCTTGTAGTAAAAGTAAGTTCATTAGAATATTTATCCATTGCTACTTTACCATAAAAATTATACCAAGAGCCAACCTTAAGTAAATCCTTAATTCTAGCATACTCATCAGTATCTTTAGTAAACATTTTAACATAAATACTATCAGTATTATCAGTAACCTTAAGAGTAATAATTTTATATCCACTCTTAGATTCAAACATATCCATACCAAATATCATACCATGAGTAGTAATATTATCAACCTCATACATTAAATCCTTAATAGGAGTAATACTAGTATCACGTTTAGGTCTAAAGTATTTCTTTTCTTCTACTTTATTTTCATTAATATTTTCTTTTTTAGGAGCATCTACAATTTTTTCACTTTCAATCTTTTTAAGTAACTCATTTTCAGCATCTAAAGATAAATTAAGTTTAAATTTTTTCTTAAAACCATAATCCTTAAGACAATTATTAATATAATTAATTTTCTCAACCAAATAAGCATTCTCAGCTTTATTATACACATCAAAAACAAAATCATCGTCACTAACTTTAACATTTCTACCAATAAAAACTCTATATTTATAACTATCATTACTAAAAACATTAATTAAATTATCAACATAATCATTAATATATTCATCACAATCATTATCAATAACAATACTAAGTTTAATATTATCAATAGAACTAAAAGTAACCTTAATCTTATTAATTAGTTCATTATATATATACACAGGTAGTATTCTATCATTATTAATAACAAAATTCCACAACTTATTATTATCATATACCACAATCTTGTTAATAGAAGCATTTTCTAAATAATCAGTGTTCATACCAATTTGATTTAACAATCTCACCATTTTATCCTGCATTATACCACCCAAACTTCCTATCTAATATTATACTAAAAAAAGAGAGTAAATTAAACCTATTTACAATCTTTTTACAATCTTTTTTAAACTCGAGCCTAAGGTCTCTCGCTTATATGAAAAGCCTATAGTCTTTCCATAGCAATTTAGAGCCTATAGTCTCTAAATTAATCACTATTAAATATCAACAGTTATTGTTGATACATAAAAATCACTCTGTTTTTAAGAGTGATCTTCTTCTAAGAATTTTTTAATACCATTAGCAGATAAAGTAGCACATTTAATTCTTGAAGGTTGACGACTAGTATCATCAAATACTAATAATTCTTTTAATACTTCTTTATCATATTCTTCTTCATTAATCATTTTTAAATAATTATCTATTAAGTAAATACCTTCTTCTTTAGTTTTACCAATAAGTAAATTAGTAAGAATGTTAGTGGATGATATACTAATAACACATGCTTCTCCTTCAAAAGAAATATCTTTAATAATATTATCTTCTATCTTTAAATAAATATCTAAATCAATATGCCATGGCCGATGTGATTTCTAAAAAAATAACAGAAAAACTGATTCGATTAGAGGAAAATCTACGAAAAGAACTTTCCACATATCTTTAATATGTGTTTGAAAAAATATTCTTGCAATCTATATGCCCAAATTTACGGTATATTTCATATCCACAACCTCATTTCTTACGATAATATGAAATCTCTATAGTATAAAATGATAAAGAAAAGCCCGTCGAAAGCGAAAAACCAAAGAACATACTCACTTTCGACGGGGTTATGCAAAATGCAAAGTACATTCTGTATTATATGTTTTTTCTCATATTTTTCAAGTACTATTGCACGAAATGTAAATTTTATGTCTTGAACAACCACATTTTTTATATTCCCTGCTTGTAAATAAGAAAAAGTATTATATAATATATACATCATTTAAAAACAATGATATATTTTTTAATAAAAAATGTATTTTACATGAAAGGACTATTTTATGATTTCAATTGCTGTCTGTGATGACAATGAGATTACCGCGCAGGAAATCTCAGAAAAAGTAAAACAATGCTGCCCTATTGAAGCGGAAGTTTCTGTATTTTATCACATAAAAGATATACTATTTTCTATTCATAATGAAAACAAGCTGTTTGATATTATCTTTATGGACATCGAATTTGATGTTTCCTCTGGAATTGAGGCATCAAAACAGATTAACGCCTGGCATCCAGACTGTCAGATTATATATATTACAAATTATACAAACTATTTTACCTCTGTTTATGAGACATCACATATTTACTATATTTTAAAGAAAGATATAGATACCTATCTTTCAACCGCATTAAAAAAGGCCATACAGCAGATAGCAAAGATAACCCAGTACTATTTGATTATCCAATCAAAACAGCAGCATATTC
>UQSR01000005.1 GCA_900543825.1 uncultured Mycoplasmatota bacterium | reverse complement strand
AAGTCCGGAAATGATACGCTATATCCATGAACCCACGGAAAAGATGCAGCTGCTGGTCGTCAGACGGAATCCGGAAATGATCACCCTTCTGGAAAATCCATGCGAGAGGGCGCAGCTGCTGGCTGTGATGGCGGATTCCGGACTGATCACCGCCATCGGCAGCCCTTCCGCAAACACGCAGCTCTCCGTTGTCAGGAAGGACCCGCATCTCATCCGGGAGATAAGCGTACCCGACTGGAAGGCCCAGTTGTATGCGGTCGGACAGGATCCGGAACTGATAAGGTTTATCAGCGAACCGGCGGAAAAAGTACAGCTGTCTGTCCTTAACGGGGACGCCTCCCTGATAAGACTCGTGAGAACCCCAACGGAAAAGGCACAGATGCTGCTGGGCATAGATAATTATGAAGAGCAGATCAGGAACTTCCCGGCATACTTCGAGGCCAACAAGCAGAAGTTGCTCTCGATGGAACGGGTGTATGTAATTGGGGCGGGCGCGAACTACGGCACGGCCCTGGAAGGCGCGGTGAAGATTGGCGAGACGGTACATATTGTAGCCGTTGGCTATGAGGTGGACGAGGCCATCCATGGACCGCAGATCCAGCTGACCCCCAATTACAATTTCATTTTTATTGATCCGGGCGATGAAACCGCCCCGCGGATCCAGCAATCCTATAAGGCGGCACGGGCCATGACGGATCGAGTGTTTATCCTAAGCAATAACCCCGAGATAACTGGGAAAGAAGTGATGCGTGTGACACATGCCATCAAGGAAAAGCTGACCCCGCTGTATACACTGGCTTTCATCCAGTTGATCTCGTACTATGTGGCGGAAACCAATTCCACCTGGAAACAGCACCCGCTGATGAAGGACTATAAGGAGATTCTTTCGGGGAAATCGGCCACATACCAGGCATACGACTGCACATGATGCGGTCTTAATATCGAAAACTTATTTTTAGGAGGTATATGAATTATGGCAAATCAAAATTCAAAGAGTAAAAACAAAAAGAATACAACTAAAGCTAGTACTAATAGTAAGAAAGTTACTTCTAATAAAGATGTAAAAAAGGATACTAAAGTAGTTGCTAAAAGTGAAAATAAGAAGGTAGAGGCTAAGAAAGTAAATAATAAAAAGGTTGAGGCTAAAAAGGATGTAAAAAAAGAAGTATCTAAAATTGAAGTTCCTAAATTTGAAAAGAAAGAGAAAGAAAAAGTACATGAAAAGACTAGTAGTAAGAGTAAATTTTCTTTAACTGCTAAACAAAAGGATATTATACTTATTGCTTTGGTAGTAGTATTACTTATAGTAGCTGCTATTGTTACTGGTAATAAGGATAGTAAAGTAGATATTGAACTTCCTGTAGCTTTGGAAGGTGATGCTGGATTTAACGAGATTACTTATTCTAATTATTTAGAAAAGATTGATTCTAATGAACCTTTCTTAGTAGTTATAGTTAAAGATGGTTGTGGTTATTGTGAAATGTATGAACCTATACTTAAGGAAGTTGCAGATGAATATAATTTACCTATTAATTATATTAATCTTACAAATTTATCTGAAGAAGAGTATAATAATTTAGCTCAATCTAATGCTTACTTGAAGAAGAATCAATGGGGAACTCCAACTACATTATTTATGTTAGGTGATTCTGTTATTGACTCTATCGGTGGATATGTTGATAAAGATAAATTTGTAGATTTTGTAAAAGAAAACTTTGTGGTAAATGAAGATGCAGAATAAGATTTATGAAGAAGTAAAAAAATTTAAAAGAAAATATCCTCTTACTATTGCTTTTAGACTTAAAAGTCATGCTAAAATAGCTGCTAAATTTATTGATGCTGATGAAGAAGTTAAATATGTTTTTGCAGCACAAAAGAATTATCAAAGTTATGAAATTATAAATACTAATATCATAGTTTTAACTAATAAGAGATTAATAGTGGTTACTAAGAGATTAATATTTGGTTATTTCTTTAGAATGATTACTCCAGAAATGTTTAATGATTTGACTATTAAAAACGGCATTTTATGGGGTAAGGTAATTATTGATACTGTTAAAGAGGAAGTAGTATTATCTAATATTGATTCTAGGGCTTTGTCAGAGATAGATGATAATATTACAATGTATATGCTTGAACAAAAAAGAAAATTTAAAGAAAGTGAAAATAAATAATACTTTCTTTTTTCTTACGGAGGTTTTATGAAGATAGATAGATATGAACTTGTTAAAAATAATATTTATAATGTTTATTTATCTAATGGTGAAGTATTAACATTAGATGAGAATGTTATTACAGATAATGAACTTTTATTAAAAAAAGAAATAGATACTACTTTATATAATAAGCTTAAAAGTGATAATGATATTATATCTTTATGTAATATGGCTATTAAATATATTAGTATTAGATTGCGTAGTATTAAAGAAGTAAGAGATTATTTGTCTAAGAAATGTGATAATAGTTATTATATTGATATGGCTATGGATAAACTTATTGGGTATAAATATTTAGATGATGATAGATTTACTAAAGCTTTTATTAATGATAAAATTAATTTTACGATGATGGGTGATTATAAAATAAGAAAAGAACTTGAAAGATATGGCGTTGATAATGATATTATTAATAATAATATTATAAATATAGATAGAAGTGTTATTATTGATAGGATTAAAAAGATTATTGATAAGGATATTAGATGTAATAAAAAATATAGTGGTATTATTTTGAAAAATAAAATATTTAATCATTTAATTACTCAAGGATATAGTAAAGAGATTGTTATTGATATTATTAATACTTATGATTTTTAGTATAATTTTAGTAAATATTGTAAAAATATAAATGGAGATGATTTTATGAAGAAAATTATATCGATATTTATATTTTTACTTTTATTAGTGGGATGTTCTTTATCTAATAGTCCTACTTCTAAGGTTGAAGAACTATTTAGTAAATATCAAAGACTTGATAGTGATGTTAGAAATGGTATTAATGATGTTGTTAAAGATGAGAATTTGACTGATGAACAAAGTACTAGATATAAAAAATTATTAGAAAAACAATATAGTAATTTATCTTATGATATAAAGGATGAAAAAATTGATGGTGATAATGCTGTTATTAGTACTGAGATAAAGGTTATTAATTATAAAAAAGCAATAAATGATACTTATAATTATTATCAAGGTAGAGATGATTATACTGTAGAAGAGTATAATAATACTAAGCTTAAGAATTTGGAAAAAGAGAAGGAAAAAGTTACATATACTATTGACTTTGATGTGAAGAAGGATAAAGATGGTAATTGGAAGATAGCTTCACTTAGTAATGAGACTATTAAGAAGATACAGGGAATGTATTAATTAATAGTTTTTTAATTTTTATTAAAAAACTTTTATTATTAATTTTAATAATTTTATTTTAAAAAAATTATTTTTGTGGTAGAATAGATAATAGGTAGGAGAGGTGATAGTAATGGATAGTGTTCTTATGATTACGATTTCAACGTTAGTATTGGCAATTATCCTTATAGTTATTACTATTGCTGTTATAAAAGGTAAACAGAGTAAAAAATATAAAAAAGAAATTGAAGAATTAGATATAGAGAAGAATAGTTTACTTGGGGTTCCAGTGCTTAGTGAGATTACTAAAGTTAAGGAACTTATTAAGACAGATAACTTAAAGGAAAAGTTAAATGATTGGGATAATACTTTTAAATATATTAGAGATGAGAAGATTCCTGAACTTACTGATTCTATATCTGATGCTGATTTTTTAATTGATAGAAAAGAATATAAACAAGCTATAAAAAAGATTGCAGATGTTGAAATGGAACTTAGACTTCTTAAGAATAAAACTGATGTTTTATTGGAAGAAATAAAGCTTATTACTAATTCTGAAGAAAGAAATAGAACACTTATTACTAAACTTAAGATTGTTTATCGTGAACAGCAGGCTAAATTTGATAGATCTAAGAAGGAATATGGTGATGTTGCTCCTTATATTGAAGATGAATTTGATAGTATAGATAAATTGTTTGCTGATTTTGAGAAGGCTATGGATAATAATGACTATGTATCTGTAGAAAAAAGAATTGCTTCTTTAGATGATAAGATAGATGCTTTAGGTAAGATTCTTCTTGATGCCCCTACGATTGTTCTTATGGCTACTGTTATGGTTCCTAATAAAATAGAAGAGGCTACTACTTATTATTATCGTATGAAAAGGGATGGCTATCCTTTGGATTATTTGAATGTTGAATATAATATTAAAGAGATTAAAACTAAGATTGATAATATTATGAATAATCTAAAGCAGTTACAAATGGGAGATGCTATCATTGAACTTAAGACTTTTATTGAGTATTTTAATGGTCTATATAATGATTTTGATAAGGAAAAAGAATGTAAAGATGTCTTTAAACAAAATGTTAAGGAACTTGGATATAATATTGAAAATATAAATAAGGTTGTTAGAGATATTTATTTGCAAATAGATGATATTAAATATAATTATAATTTAAGTGATGAGGAAATTAATAAATTTAGTCTTTTGAATAAAAATTTGGAACGTATTAATAAAGATTATAAAATATTAGTGGAACAAGGAAAAATGAAAACTTTTGCTTATTCTAAATTGGTTGATGAACTTGATGGGTTATCACTTAAATTATCTAGACTTCAGGATGATTTGGATTATCAACTTAGATCTATTACTAGTATGAAAGATGATGAATATAGGGCTAAAGAACAACTTGCTACTATTGAGGATTTGCTTAAGAAAAGTAAATATCGTCTTAAGAGTTATAAAATACCGGTTATTTCTAGTAGTTATTATATTGAGCTTAATGAGGCACAGGATGCTATTAGAGAGATTGTTAAAGAATTACAGAAGAAACCGATTGTTATTAAGATTTTGAATATTAGAGTTGATACTGCTAGAGATTTGGTATTTAAAATTTATAATAAGACTAACGATATGATTAAACTTGCTAATTCTGCAGAAAAAATTATTGTATATGGTAATAGATATAGAAGTACATATGAAGAAATTGATATTGCTCTTACTAAAGCTGAGGAATTATTTAAGCGTGGTAAGTATAAGGAATCTCTTGAACTTTCTAAAAAAAGTTTGAGTTTTGTAGATAAAAATATTGAATAATAAATAAATATTAGTTGCAATTTTGAGTGTTTTATGATATTCTAATTGTAGATAAGAATAAGGAGGAATAGCAATGCAATTTGATGCAGTAGTAGATTTTTTATTGGAATATTATGTGTGGGTTTTGGCAATTTTAATTATTTTACTTATTACAGTAATTGGTTTTTTAGCAGATGCTAAAAATAAACGTAAGAAGAGAAAACAATTGGATGAAACTAGTAATTCTAGTGAAAATAATAATAGTTCACAATATATGGACTTTAATAGTATGAATAATATGAATAATGTTAATAGTATGAATATGGGTAATAATAGTTTTAATGCTGCTCCTGATTTTAATAATAACATGAATAGTTTTAATAATAATCAGAATGTTAATGCAATGCCTGTTAATAATATTAATCCTGGTTTTAATGGTGGTATGAATAATAATTCTAGTATGGGTAATGAATTCAATACTAATATGAATGTTAATCCTACTATGAATAATGGCTTTGATAATGGTATGAATAATCAAAATATTAATAGTATGCCTTCTAGTAATAATATTGTTGAACATAATAATAATGTAAATGGTTTTAATAATCAGAATGTTAATGAAATGCCTGTTAATAATATTAATCCAAGTTTTAATAGCGGTATGAATAGTAGTATTAATAATAATTTAGGTGTGAATGTTAATCCTGTTAGTGGTGTTATTCCAGAAATTAATAATAGTGGTTTAAATAATGTAAATAGTTCTATTAATACTTCTGAAACTAATAATTCTTCTGATTCTTTCTTTATTCCTGCTTCGGAGCAGACTCCTAAGATTGAACCAAGAAATGTTGCTATTCCTAATGTTAATACAAATACAGATATTCCTAGTCCTGTTACTCCGCCAACACCTGTGACTAGTCATCCTGTAGAAGCACCTGTAAATAATATTAATCTTAATGGTAACTATGGTGAGAGTAATAATACTATACCTAATGTTACTCCTGTTGTTCCACAACCTGTAATGCCTAATGTGGTGCCTACTGAGAACATGAATCAAGTTAATTACAATAATGCTAATGGTATGGCTAATAATATGTTTAATAATATTAATCCAACGAGTGAGTCTAATGTTTCTCAAGGTCAAAATGTTAATAATTTTAATTCTAATTTTGTTAATAATGGGTCCAATTTTGTAACTGGTAATCCTAATGTCAATCAAAATAGTAATATGCAAAATGGCAATATTTCTGGTAATTGGCAGTTATAAATTTAGGTTAATACCTAAATTTTTTATCTTAGAAGGGAGGTAAGATGATGAATAATACTAACAATGACAATAATTCAAATGGAGTAGGTCCTTATAGGGCTACCAGTAATATGAATACTTATATTGATACTCCTAATGCTAATTTTAATGGTATGATGAATGTTAATATTCAAAGTGGTACTACTAATAGTAGTAATCATGGTAATAATGTGATTAATAGTAATAATAATATTCAAGCTAGTCCTACTATTGATAGTAGTAATGCGGTTAATAGTAATTATAATAATCATGTTATTGATGATAATTTATCTAGTGGTTCTACTATGATTAATAATTCTAATAATCATAATAATAGTGAAAACGTTACTAAGACTTATATAGGTAGTAATAATAAGCCTAAAAAAAAGACCATGACTTTGAATCTTGGTCCTGAATTTAAGATTGCGTTTTTAATTGTAGTAATATTACTTGTGTTTGTTTTCTTACTTCCATATATTAGTGAACTTATTAGAGGTTATTAATATTTGATAGTTCAATTATTTTATTGAAATTATCATCTATGGCCATTATATTTTTGTGTATTTCTTTACACTTACTGCAGCTATAAATTATTTTATAGCTGTTTTTGAATTTTTCTATTCCTATTGGTTTCATTAATCCTTTACATTTGTTTTGTCTGTCTCCAGGGTTTATGTCTAAATGTTTGGAATATAAACAATATGGGCAATGATCTCTTGCTGTATAACCAAGTTTTTTAACTTCTTTACCACAATTTTCGCATATAAATTTTTCATCAATCATATTAAACTTTTTCATATTTATATTTTATCATATAATTAAAAAAATTAAAACACTATTTGTGTTTTAATAATATGGGTATGGTCCGTATGGTGGGTAGTAGTTATTATATACGGGGTATGGTCTTGGATAAAAAGCTGGTGCTAGTAGACCTCCTGTTATTCCTCCTAAAAGAAATGGTCCAAAGAAACCACCACCAATAAATCGATTGTTATTTATTGGTCTTCTATACATATTGTTATACATGGGTTTTTCTCCTTTCAATATTATTATATTAATAAAAGATAATGCTGTGAAAAAATACTTTATTTATTTTATATTTTCGAGTATAATATTATATATGGAGGTTGTGATGGAAGAGACTGTATTTAAAAGTGATGATTTGTTAGTTATGAATTTAATTAATTATTTTATTACTGAAAAGAATTATAATCCTATGATTATACATGGTTTAAATGATGAAATATGGCTTGAAAATTTAGATAGTAGTTATAAGATAGTTAGAATTGTTTCACATCATATTCATAATAAAGAACAATTGGATTTTGATAAATTTAAACTTAGTAGAATAGTTAAACAGGTGAAAAAGAAAACTTTATCTTTTAATGTTAAAGTTTTAAATATATATATGGATATTGAGGATGATAAATTGCTTTCGGATAATGATGTTCATATTTCTAGCGAGGAGGATATTAATAATTCTAAACTTACTAATGTTTTTCCTGATATTGTTGAAAAGACTGAAAGGAAAGAAGATGGACTTGAATATTTTATAAAGGTTAGTGATAATATTAATAAGAACAATGAGATTAGAAGTAAGAAGGCTGAAAAGTTATTTTCTATTAAGAGGCCTATTGTAACTAATATTTTAATTTTATTATGTGTAGTTATTTTTATAGCTATGTATATATTTGGTAATGGATCTTCGGATAATTATACTTTGTTAAAATTTGGTGCTAATTATGATGTATTAACTAAATCAGGAGAATATTATAGGCTTATTACTTGTATGTTTTTACATATTGGAATTGTACATTTGCTTTGTAATATGTATTCTTTATATATTGTTGGTAATAGTGTTGAAAATTTATTTGGTAAGGTTAAGTATTTGATTATTTATTTTATTAGTGGTATTTGTGGTAGTATTTTGTCTTTAGCATTTTGTCATAATACTATTTCTGCTGGAGCATCAGGTGCTATATTTGGTCTTTTAGGAGCTTTATTGTATTTTGGATATTATTATCGTGCTTACTTAGGTAGTACTATTAAGAATTCTGTTATTCAAGTTATTTTAATAAACTTGATTATTGGTTTTATGGTTCCTGGTATTAGTAATGCTGCTCATATTGGTGGTTTGGTTGGTGGTATACTTACTGCTATGATGGTTGGTGTACCTGATAAATCTACTTCTAGAGATAGAATAAATGGACTTATACTTACGGTTATATATATATGTTTTATTAGTTATTTAGCATTTATGTAGGAGAATAAAATATGAAAATAAATAGTGATGAAAAATTGGCTTTGGAGTTTTTTGAATTAGAAGATAATTTTAGTAAAAAGCAATATAAGAGAGCATATGATACTAAAATTAAAAATAAGTATAATGATGCATTAGTTAGTGGTAGGGGTGTCAGTGATATTGAGAAGGATATTGATAAATATAATGAGATTATAGAATTATATTTATTTAAGCGTAAATGTTATAAAAAGATGAAAGATTGGTATTTTGATGGTATTGAAAAGATTGATTCTTCTTTAGTTAAATATATTATTGATGTTAATTATAGTAATAATTATTTGCTAGACAAGGATGTTATACTTGATTTGGAACTTTTACTTGATACTTTTTATAAGAGACTTTCTTTCTTTACGGATTTAATTATGGAATCTACTACTAAAGATGAGGTTGTTAAACATTTTGGTGATTTTGTTGCTATTATGGAAATTGATATTAATAATTATAAGAATGGTAAACTTGCTATTAAAGCTAGACTTATTAATGATTTTAAAGATAAAGTAAGAAGTAATTTTGAAAAGGGAAGTAGTAATTATCAATATATGATTAGTAACTATTTTACTAAATTATTAGGCTCTAAGAATAGTGATGAGTGTTTACGCATTTATAATATGTCTATGATGGAGATTAAATTATTTACTATGGATAGTTTTAGAGTGAAAGAAAGATAATAAAATCTTTCTTTTTTTTTCTATTTATGTTATTATATAGTAGAGGAGAATGGAAATGGAAAAGATACATATTAATAGTAGTAAATTATCTGATGTTATAGAAAAATTTGATAAACCCACTAAAATATATATTCCTCTTATGGATAAGAATGGTAATAGTTATAAAATGTTAGTTAAAGTTGGTGATTATGTATATAAAGGGGATAAAGTAGCTAATTGTGAAAAATTTGATTTTCCTATTAATAGTTCTGTATCAGGTTATGTTGCTAGTATAGATACTAAATTTATATCTAATGGTAATGAATGTGAATGTATTGTTATTGAAAATGACTATAAGGAAAAAGTTAGAAAAAATAGAGTTATTGGTAATAAAAAGGATAATTATTCTAAGGATGATTTTATTAATGATTTAAGGAATAGTGGTATTGTTGGTCTTGGTGGTAGTGGTTTTCCTTCTTTTATTAAATATAATACTGATGGTATTAAGTATTTACTTATTAATGCTGTTGAATGTGAACCTTTTATTTCTTCGGATAAGGCTGTTATTTATAATTATAGTGAAGAGATACTTGAATGTATTGATAATATTTTAGATATTATGGAGATTGATAAGGCTATTATTGTTATTAAAAAGTCTAATACTAGATATATTGATGTTTTAAATAAGTTTATTGGTACTTATCCTAATATTAGTATTTATTCTACTATGGATTTTTATCCTAATGGTTGGGAAAGATTAGTGGTTAAAAATACTCTTGGTATTTCTTATGATAAGTATCCTAGTGAAAAGGGTATTATTGTTAGTAATGTTTCTACTATATATGCTATATATGAGATGCTTAAGGAAAATAAATCTTTATGTGAAAGAATTGTTACTATTAGTGGTAATGGTATTAAAAAGAAATGTAATGTTAAAGTTAAGATTGGTACTTTGGCTAGTGATATTATTAATGGTTTTAATGAGTATAAGAAAATTAAGAATCCTATTTTTATAGCGGGAGGACCTATGATGGGTAATTCTTTACCTAGTGATGATATGGTTATTACTGCTGATGTTAATTCTATATTGGTTATAAGTGATTTTGATAGTAAGCTTTTGCCTTGTATAAAATGTGGTAAGTGTACTAGAGTATGTCCTAGTGGATTAGCACCTGTGCTTATTATGACTTCTATTAGTGATAAAAATAAACTTAAATGTCTTGATACTTCTAAATGTATTGAGTGTGGTCTTTGTAGTTATGTTTGTCCTTCAAAGATTGAGGTTAGGGAGTTTGTTCGTGAAGCTAAGAAGAAGGTGAATGAATAATGGAATTTAAGGTACGTAAGAAGACTTTTTTAAAGAGTAAAGATAATACTACTAATATTATGTATAGTATTCTTGTAATTCTTGTTTTGTTTATTTTGTTTGCTACTTATAAGAATGGTATTTATCCTACTATTAAGGGATATGGTAGTTTATATCTTTTATTTAAACCTCTTATATTTTCTTCTATTGGAGCTGTTGTTTGTTTATTTACTGAATATTTATATTATGTTATTAAAGGAGATAAAAAAAGTTTTTATTATTTATTTACATCTAGTTATGCTATTATACCAGGGGTATTTCTTAGTCTTATTATTCCTATTAATACTCCTATATGGCTTTTAATATTGGGGAGTTTTATGGCTAGTTTATCTAAGGTTATTATGGGAGGATTTGGTAAGAATAAATTTAATCCTGCTTTAGTTGGTGCTCTTTTTGTTACAGTTATTTTTTCTTCTTATAATGGGGGATATCTTAATAATTATGAAGTAGATACGATAAGTTCTGCTACTCCTCTTGCTAATATGACTGCTAGTGGATATGTTGTTTCCTATGATAATTTGGTTAAACCGTATGGTAGTTTACTTGATTTCTTTGTTGGTAGTATTCCTGGTTCTATTGGTGAGACTTCTTCACTTCTTATTATTTTAGTATTTATATATTTAGCTTATAAGAAGTATATAAAGGTTAGAATACCTATTAGTTATGTTTTGACTGTTAGTGTTATTAGTTTGATGCTTTGTATTATTAAGGATATTGGGCTTTGGTTTGTATTATTTAATATTTTATCAGGTGGTTTGCTTTTTGGAGCAGTACTTATGGCCACTGATCCTGTTACTACTCCTATTAGTAATAGGGGGCAGGTAATAGGTGGTATTATACTTGGCATTGTTACTATGATTATTAGGTATATGACTCCACTTCCTGAAGGGGTACTTATTTCGATATTAATTCTTAATGTATGTACTATTTTTATTAATTATTTTACTACAATACTATATAGTAAGAATATTGTAAGAAATATTATTATGGTAGTTTTTATACTTAGTATTATACCTATATCTTTTGTTATTAGTGATAAGATTACTAATAAGCCACTTGATGATAGTTTTGAAGTTTTATCTAAAGCAAAAAGTGGTAATGATACTATATATGAAGTACGTGGTAGGGGATATGCTGGTAATGGTAGTTTAAAACTTAAAATTGTATTTACTGGTAATAAGATTACTAAGATAGATGTTATTAAGAGTAATGAGACTTATACTAAGATGATTTATGATAATGATTATTTAAATAAACTTACTTCTTATCAGAATAATTTAGATGATTTAGATACGATAAGTGGAGCTACTTATACTAGTAATTATTTGAAAGATATTATAAGAAAAACAATAGAAGACTATGAAAAATAGTTTTCTTTTTATTGATAAAATAATAAAGACAAAATATTTCCAATATAATTAATAATAGAACATAAATATTTCCTCTCTATAAGATATATTAAATTTAGGAGGTGTTTTAAATATGAACAAAAAAATATTAGTTGCTGCAAGTAATAATAATGGAAAAATAAAAGAAATTAAAGAAATATTTAATGATTATGATATTCTACTATTAGCGAAATGGAAAAAAAGTTAGGTAAAAAAATTATTGTTACTGAAAATCAAATGACTTTTAGTGAAAATGCAAGGGAAAAGGTAAATTGTTTATATCAAGAAATTGGAGATGACTATACTTGTATTGCAGATGATTCTGGTATATCTATTGATGCATTAGATGGTTTTCCGGGTGTACATACTGCAAGATGGATGAATGCTGATGATCATATGAAAAACTTAGAATTATTAAAGAGGTTAGAAAATGTACCTAAGAATAAAAGACAATGTCATTATACAATGGTTATTGCGATAAAAGGAAAAGAAATTGATAAGATATTTGAATATACTTTAGACGGAATAATAAGTTTGAATGTAAGAGGAAATAATGGCTTTGGTTTTGATGAAATTTTTGAGTTACCAAATGGTAAAACATTAGCGGAAATAACTATGAAAGAAAAATTAGAGTTAAGTCCTAGAAGAAAAGCTTTGGATATGGCTATAGAATATTTAAAAAATTATAAAAATTAAAATATTTGTGATATAATATCTTCAAAAGGAAACGTGGAGGTATTATGCTATGAGTAAGATAACAAATGCTCTTTTAATGATGAAATTATTATCGAATGGTAAGGTTTATTCTGTAAAAGAACTAAGTGAGGAACTTGGTGTTACTGAGAGAATGGTACGAAATTATAAGGAACAGTTAGAAATGTCTGGATATATAATAGAATCATTTAAAGGACCAGGTGGTGGTTATTTTATAAATAAAAATAATTTTATGAATATTAAATTTTTTAATAAATACGATTTGGAAGTATTAGATAGAATAGAAAATGAAGTAATTATAAATGACAATGAGCTAAATAAAGATTTTACTGAACTTAATAAAAAACTTCATTCTATTTATAATTCTAATAAAGTGTTATCTGAATATAAAGATGTTAATGTATTAATTAGTAAAAATGATGAAAAAGTGAAAATTATAAATAATTGTATAAATAACAAAAATAATTTATTAATAGATTATTTAGGTTCTTCGGGTAAAATAACAAAAAGAGAAATAATTCCAATAAATGTATTTGAATTTGAAAACAATATATATGTTACGGCTTTTTGTAAGTTGAGAGGAGCTATGAGAATTTTCACTTTGAGTAAAATGACAAATGTTATGAAAAAGTAGGTGATAAATTGAATATAAGGCAAAAAGCAAAAGAATTTGCTATTAAAGCACATAATGGTCAGAGGAGAAAGTCAGATAAGGAAAAACCAATGATTATTCATCCTATAGATGTTGCTAATATTTTAAGTGAGTATGGATATGATGATAATGTAATAGCAGCGGGGTATTTACATGATGTATTAGAGGATACAAAATATACTAAAGAAGATTTGTTAACTGAGTTTAACGAAGATGTAGTATCACTAGTTTTGGGTGCATCAGAAAAAGACAAGGGTTTAAGTTGGGAAGAAAGAAAAACTGAAACTATAAATACTATTAAAGATTTTGACTTACGGCATAAAGCAGTTGTGTGTGCAGATAAAATAAGTAATTTAGAAGATATGAGAATTATTTTTGAAATTAAAGGAGAAAAGAATTTCTCGGCATTTAAAAGAGGTTATGAAAAGCAGAAATGGTATTACACTGAAGTATATAATAGTTTAAAGTATAATATAGATGAAAATAATATAATGTTAAATAGATTAAAATTGTTAATAGATGATATATTTAATAACAGGAAAAATGATGAATTGGAAATGGAAATATTTAAAAACAACGAAGATGAATATAATAAGCTTAAAAAATTACATTATCGTAAATTAGAAGTGTATAAAATGAAGATGGTACTTGATAATAAAAAGCCATATGTAATTGAATTTACTGGTACTCCTAGAACAGGGAAAACAACACTTATAAAAAATATAGAGGATTTTTTTAAAAAGTGTAATTTTAGTGTTACTGTATTAGAGGAATTTACAACATCTGATAGATATAAAAAAGAAATTAAACCTAGATTAAAAAACAAATACGAAAATATAGTGAATATGGAAATACCAAAGTATGTTTTAGAAGATTTAAATACTGCAATAAATAAAAAGCCCGATGTTATTTTAATCGATCGTTCTTTACTTGACAGAATGATTTGGGTAGAAAGATTATATAATAAAGAAGGTATTTCAAAAGAAAATTATGATAACTATATAAAAGAATATATTCCTATTATAAGAAATAAAATTAATATTATAATAGGTACTTATACTGATAGTTTAACTGCATTAAAAAGAGATTATAAGGCAAATTTATCTTTAGAAAAGAGAAGCTTTTTAAGTAAAAAGAATGTTGATGAATACAATAGTGCTTTAGTTAATGTTAATAAAATTTCAAAAAATAATAATATTAATTTTAATATGTATGATACTACAACGAAGAGCGAAAGGGAGGTATCTTTTGAAATTATAGATGCTATACTTAGTGATATGAGAAGGGTATATATTGAAGAATTAGATAAGATATTTACTTTTTAAAACTATTGATAATGTTACTCTAAAGCAAATAAAGACTTTTAATGAGGTCTTTTTTTGTTTTAGGGTTTAAAATTATTTACTTTTAATTTTAGTAATGTTATAATTTATATATAGAAGGATTTGATAAGATGGCTAAGAAGAAAAATAAAAAAGAAGAAAAGAAAAAGTTTGAATATAGTAATGAAGTTGTTGGTATTATACTTATACTTGCTTCTATTATTGGAATTGGGGCATATGGGCCTGCGGGAGGATTTATTAGATCTTTTGCGGTTTTTTTAGTTGGTAATATTTATATATTTTTATTATTAGGTGTATTAATACTTGGTGGGTATTTAATATTAAAGAGAAAGATGCCTGATTTTGGTAGTTTGAGATGGATTGGTTTTTATATTATTGTTATTTCTTTCTTAATTTTATTACATATGAAATATATTATTCTTAATGAACAAGAAGGAAGTAAGATTATTACTGAGACTTTTAATAATTTACTTGTTGCTTTTAAGAGTACTAGTGCTATTTCTAATAGTGGTGGTGGTATGATAGGGGCTATCTTTACTTTTATGTTTTATAGTTTATTTAGAGATGGTACTAAGATTGTCGTTATTACTTTGATTGTTATTGGTGTTATATTATTATTTAATACTAGTATTATTGACTTGTTTAAGAAGATTAAACTTCCTAAGAGAGAAAAGAAAGAAAAAAATACTTCTAAGAATGATGGTGAAGAAGATGAGAGAATACATATTTCTAGTACTAAGGATATAGAAAAGGTTAGTGAAAAAGAGGCTATTGTAGATAGAGAAATTCCTATTAAGACTTCTAGTGATGTTTCTACTCCTAAAGTAGAAGAGGTAGAGAAGCCTACTATTAATCTTAATTATAAACTTCCTCCTATTAGTTTGCTTAAACTTAGTAAGGGTAATAATGATAAAGAGAATGTTGAATCTGTTAAACAGAATATTGCTACTTTAGAGAGAGTACTTGGTGATTTTGAGATTCCTGGTAAGATTAAGGAATGTCATATTGGGCCTTCGGTTACACAGTATGAACTTGAACTTAAGGCTGGTACTAAGGTTAATAAGCTTTTATCGATTCAAAAAGAAATTGCTCTTAATTTAGCTGCTAAAGATGTTAGAATACAGGCTCCTATACCTGGTAAGAGTACTATTGGTATTGAACTTCCTAATAAGGTTAATTCGGCTGTTTCTTTTAGAGAAATTTTATCTAAGTTACCAGAACCTAATGAGAAGAGTATACTTGCTGTTGGTCTTGGTAAGGATATTATGGGTAGTGTTAAATGGGCAGAAATTAATGCTACACCACATCTTTTAATAGCTGGTGCTACTGGTAGTGGTAAGAGTGTATGTATTAACTGTATTATTGCTTCTATTCTTATGAGAACTAGACCTGATGAGGTTAAACTTGTTATGGTTGATCCTAAAAAGGTAGAATTATCTATGTATAATGGTGTACCTCATTTGCTTACTCCTGTTGTTACTGATCCTAAGAAAGCTTCTATTGCTCTTAAGAATATTGTTAGAGAAATGGAAAAGAGATATCAGATATTTGAAGATACTAAGTGTAAGAATATTGGTGCTTATAATAAGATGTGTGAAACTAATACTGATTATGTTAAAATGCCGTATATTGTATTTATAATAGATGAGCTTGCTGATCTTATGCTTGTTGCTGCTAAAGACGTAGAGGATTCTATTATGCGTATTACACAAATGGCTAGAGCTGCTGGTATTCATTTGATTGTTGCTACACAGAGACCTTCTACTGATGTTATTACTGGTGTTGTTAAGGCTAATATTCCATCTCGTATATCTTTTGCGGTTTCTTCTTCTATTGATTCTAGAACAATACTAGATCAAACTGGAGCCGAAAAGTTACTTGGTAAGGGTGATATGTTATTTAAACCGATGGGAGAGAATGTTCCTATTAGAATTCAGGGAGCATATGTTAGTGATGAGGAACTTCAAAAGATTGTTGACTTTACTATTTCTCAACAAAAGGCTAATTATGATCATTCTATTACTGAAGATATGAGCGAAGTAAGTAGTGATAGTGGTAAATATGATGATGGTTATGAATCTAAAGAGGAATATGATGATCCTTTATATAATGATATTGTTGATTTTGCTATGGAATTTGGTAAGATATCAGCATCTTTAATTCAAAGAAAGTATCGTATTGGTTATAATAGAGCTGCTAGAATTGTAGATTTACTGGAGGAAAGGGGTATTATTGGACCACAAAATGGATCTAAACCTCGTGAGGTACTTATAAAAAAGGATAGTAATAATGATAGTGATGAATAATTACTATCCTTTATTTTAGAGGTGGAATATGATTGAAATTAAGAAACATTATTATAATATTGGTAATAAGAATATTAATATTATGATGTTTGGGGATTTGCATTATTCTGATAGGTTTAATGATAAGAAGTTAGATTTAATTAGTAGTAAGATGGGTGATGCTCAATATCTTTGTATAGCGGGAGATTTGATTGATAGTACGGATTTTCTATATACTAATAAGGATAGAAAAAATAGGATTACTTCTTTTATTAGGGATATTAGTAAGAAGTGTAAGATATTTATTACTTTGGGTAATCATGATATTGCTGATAGAAGTCATGGTAATAATGTATGTGATGATAATGATGAGTTTTGGTGTGAATTATCTAAAATAGATAATGTGTTTGTATCTAGATATAATTGTTATTATGAAGATGATAATGTTATTATATATATGTTAGAGGCTAGTTATGATTATTATTATAGGAATTATAAGAAAGAAGCTAAAGATATATTACTTAATAAAATTAAAGAGGATAAGAAATTGTTTGGTAATATGAATAATGATAAGGTTAAGATTGTTATATGTCATTCTCCTATATATATGACTGATAGTGATATTTTAAATGAATTTAAGGATTTTAATTTTATATTTTGTGGGCATATGCATAATGGGATGATTCCCTATTTATGTGATAAAATTATTAGAAATAATAGGGGAATTATATCTCCTTGTGGGAAGTTATTTTCTAATAATACTAGAGGTACTATTGATATTAATAATATTCATTTAATTATAAATGGTGGTATTACTAAGTTATCTAAGTCTTCAGGAATATTTAGTTATTTTAATTTTATATATCCTATTAGTTTGGATAATATTGTTATTAATAGAAAAATGTAGGAAAAGGTTGATATTTTTTTAAAAATATTATATAATTATTAGGCAGGTGAAATTTTATGATTATAGATTTATTTGATCTTAATATTAATGGTAAGAAAATTAATATTGATGGGGAAGTAAATATTCCTTTGGAATTACTTAATGATAGTTCTATTAGAAGATTGGATAATGTGTATTTTCAAGGTTATATTAATAAGCTTATTGATGATAGTTATGAGCTTTGTGGTACTTTAAGTGGTGATATGATATTACCTGATGATATAACTTTGGAAGATTATAAATATAATTTTACTAGTGAAATAGAAGAAAAAATTGATGAAACTAGGATAAATTTGCAAAAAAGTATTGATATTACTTTGGATTTGTGGCAAAATATTCTTGTGGAAGTTCCTCTTAGAGCTGTTAACCCTAAGAATGAGAATATTTCTCTTAGTGGTGATGGCTGGAGACTTATTAGTGAGGAAGAGGTTAAAACAGAGAATAATCCGTTTATGGATTTACTAGGGAAGGAGTGAGTTAGATGGCAGTTCCATTTAGAAAAGTTAGTAAAACTAGAAGAGATATGAGAAGAACTCATTATAAAATTACCGCTAATGGATTAGTTGAGTGTTCTAATTGTGGCGCTAAGATTAGATCACATAGAGCATGTCCTAAATGTGGATTTTATAAGGGTGCTGATACTTCTAAAAAGGTAAATGAAGTAGTTTCTGAGGAGAAGAAGACTCCTAAAAAAACAAAGACTACTAAGAAAGATTCAGAATAATAAATAGATAGCGTGTTTTTGTGCTGTCTTTTTTATTTAATGGGGGATGATTTTAATGACAAAAGAAGAAATTTATGAAGAAAATATGAGAAATGAATATTTGAGAACATTTCTTACTGGTGAGAGACAAGGCCCTTATACTAATAGGCCTAGTATGGATAGGCCTTGGCTTCAATATTATGATAATGAGGTATATACTAGGGATTTGCCTAGAAAGACTTATTATCGTTATGCTAAAGATAATAATGTAGATAATATGGGGAATACTGCTATTAATTATTATGGATTTAAGACTAATTTTAAAGGTTTTTTTGATAAGGTAGATAAGATAGCTAATTCTTTTAGTGCTTTAGGTGTTAAGAAGGGGGATATTGTTACTATTTGTTCTCCTACTTTTCCTGAGACTATATATGCTAATTATGCACTTAATAAGATTGGAGCGGTAGCTAATAATATTGATCCTAGAACTAATGCTAAGAGAATACTTGATAATTTGAATAAGGTTAATTCTGATTATTTGGTTATGCTTGATATTGCTTATCCTAAGATTGATACTATTATTAGAGATTCTAATGTTAAAAAGGTTATATGTAATTCTTATATGGATTCTATTCCTGTTTTGGCTAGACCAATATTTAAGAGAAAACTTAATATGGAATTAGAGAAGAAAGGTCTTGTTATTCCTGATATTCCTTATGGTTCTTTATATATAAACTTTAAAGATTTTATTAATATTGGACGTAATACAGTAGCAGAAGAGGTAGAGTATACTCCTAATATGCCTGCTGCTATGGTTCTTACTGGTGGTACTACTGGTATTCCTAAGAGTGTTACGCTTACTAATGATTCGGTTATTTCTATTTGTGAACAATATAAGGATACTGATTTAGGATTAGAAAAAGGGCAATCACTTCTTAATATTATGCCACAGTTTATTGCATATGGTTGGTCTTTTGGAGTTGTTATGGCACCTTCATTAGGTATAGAGGATATTAATATTCCACAATTTGATCCTGATTGTTTTGCTGATTATATTATTAAATATAAACCTAATCATATTGTTGGAGTTCCTACGCATTATACTTCGCTTATGCATAGTGAGAAAATGCGTAATGTTGATTTTTCGGGATTTCTTAAATCTATTTCTGCTGGTGGGGATTATTTCCTTCTTGGTAGTGAGCAGGAATTTAATGAGTTTTTACATAGTCATGGCTATGATAAGAATGTTATTGTGGGATTTGGTCTTACTGAACGTAATTCTAGTGTAGCTACTAGACTTAATAAGCGTAATGTTCTTGGTAGTGCTGGAGTTCCTCTTTCTAGAAATATTATTTCAATCTTTGATTTTCCTAAGGATGGTTCTAATGGAACTGAGAAGGAGCTTGGTTATGGTGAATATGGAGAGATATGTATAGCAGGTCCTAGTGCAATGGCTGGATACTATAAAGATGATGAAAAAACTCGTGAAGTACAAATTAAGCATAGTGATGGACTTGTTTGGACACATACTAAAGATAGGGGCTATATGACTCGTGATGGTGTACTTTTCTCATGTGGACGTACTAAAAGAATGATTATTAGACCTGATGGTCATAATGTATGGCCAATGGAAATGGAAAATATTATTAAGAGACATAGTGCAGTTGAAGAGTGTTGTGTTGTTGGTATTCCTAGTGATACTACTACTCAGGGTGAATTTCCTATGGCTGTTGTTGCCCTTAAAGATAATTGTACTACTCCTTTAGAAGTAGTAGAGAAAGAACTTAGGGAACTTTGCTCAGTTAATTTACCAGAAAGAGATGTTCCTTATAAATATACTTTTGTAGATAGTCTTCCACTTACTAATATTGGTAAGATTGACTTTATGGAAGTACAAAATAATGTTAAAAAAAGAATTAAAAAGAGATAATGAGGTGTGATATATGAATATATTTACTATATATAGTTTATTTTATAGTTTACTTATTAATATTGTTTATTTTTCTAGTAAAAGACTTCGTAGTATAGAAAATAAAATATTTGAAAATATTATGCTTACTAACTTTGTAGGTGTACTTTTGGCTATTGGTAGTTATTTTACTATTAAAAATATTGATAGATTTGAACTTTTAAATACGTTTGTATCTAAAGGGTATATAATTTATCTTTTGACTTGGCTTACGCTTTTCTCAGTATATATATTTGTTATTTCTATAAAAGATGGAAAAGATAAGAAAAGTGAGGTTAATAAGATTATAAACTTATTTGGTATTTTATATTTAATATTTTTGATAATAATTATTATTAAACCTTTGTATTATCATAATATTAATGGGGCTATTTATTCTTATGGCCCTAGTGCTAATGTTATGTATATTGTATCTATTGTATATATAACGGTATGGTTAATTAGATTATCCACTAATATTAAGAGAATTAGGGATAAGAAGTATTTACCTATATTTGCTTTTATGGGGTTAGGTTTAGTTGTTATGATTATACAAAAGCAACATCCTGAACTTCTTCTTATGACTTCAATGGAAACTTTTATTGTATTCTTAATGTATCATACTATTGAGAATCCTGATATGCAAATAATTGAAGAAGTACATAGGGCTAAAGAAATTAGCGATAATGCTAATGAAGAGAAGAGTATGTTCTTATATAATATGACTAATGAGATTAGGGGTATTACTAAGGATATTGATTATTCTGCTGATAATATATTAGAAGAAGTAGATAATAAGAAAGTTGATGTTCTTAATATTGGTAATTCTGCTAGAGAGATTAAGAATAATACGGCTAAGTTTACTACTATGACTAATGAGATTCTTGATATTTCGCAAATGGATTCTAATATTAAGATTTATAATGATAAATATAATGTTAAGATTATTATTAAAGAGTTAGTTCAAATATATAAGAAGAAAGCTGAAGATAAGGGTATTAGTTTTAGAACTAATATTGCTAGTGATATTCCACCATATTTATATGGTGATAGTATGGGACTTAAGAAAGCTTTATCTATTATACTTGATAATAGTGTTAAATATACTAGTAGTGGTTTTATTGATTTTGATGTTAGTACTATTATTAAAAGGGATATAGCTAGACTTGTTATTACTGTAGAAGATTCTGGTAGTGGTATTAAGGCTGAAGATCTTAATAAGATATTTAATAAGAAAGTTAATGATAATGAGAGACTTAATATTAAATATAATCTATATAATGCAAAAAGACTTGTTATACTTATGGGTGGTACTATTATTCCTAGTAGTGTATATGGACGTGGTACTACGATTAAGGTTGTGTTAGATCAGAAGATTGCTGATATTGATGATGCTTTAGATAAATATGAAAGTGTATATGATAAGAAGAGTATTCTTCTAGTAGATGATAATGTTTCTAGTGGTAAGATATTTACTAAGATGCTTAAGGATACTAATATTGAACTTAGTATTGTTACTTCTGGTAAGGAATGTTTAGATAAGATTAGAAATAAAGATAAATATGACTTGATTTTACTCGATGAAGATATGGAACCTTTAGATGGTATTACGGTTATGAGAAAATTAAAGGAGATTAGAACATTTAATACTAAAACTATTCTTCTTACTAAAAATAATGATTATGAATATAATGATGATTATTTGGAATATGGTTTTGATGGTTATTTGCTTAAACCTATAGATAAAGATAAATTATTTGAACTTATTGATAAGTACCTTAAATAGGTACTTTTTTTTTCTAAAATTAATATTGACAATACTTGATATTTAGTATATATTTATTATGACATTTGCGAAGAAAAAAACTCTATATATAAGCACGATGAAACTACATATATTCATATGTGGCTTTTTTGCGTTATCAAAGAATTGGATTGGAGGATGATATGGAAGAAATATTAGTTGATGATGAAGGTAGATGTCAATACTATGAAGAATTAGAAAGGCTTAAAAATTTGAGTTTAATTAATTCTAGTGTTGGTAGTGAGAGTTATACTTCTAGTGTAGGGGATGGGTGGCATGATAATTTTGCTTTTGAAGAATCTATGAGAGAAAGTGTTAAGATTGCTTCTAGAATTGATAGAATGATAGAAGAAGAAATGTATTTAAAGGTGGTTCATAGAAAGAATTATCATAATGATATAATTGATATTGGAGATATTCTTACTGTTTTGGTTATATATGATGAAGATGATAAAGAGGAATATACTATTAAATTAACTGGGAAGTATTTGCCTAATACTGATTCTCTTATTAATGAGATATCTCTTAATAGTCCTATTGGTAGGTGTATATATTTGAAAAATATTTATGATGATATTTATTATTATGTTAATGATAAGAGAATAGATATTAAAGTTATAAAAAAAGATAATATGTTCACAATATAATATTTATGGAGGTTATAATATGGATAAAATAATAGATGATAATAATAAAATAGTTGGTAATATTAATTTAGATAATTCTAATGTTAAGTTTATTGGTAAAAATAATATATTGTATGTAGATAATGGGATTACTTTGGTTAATTCTAGTATTGAATTTAGAGGGGATAATTCTTTGGTATATTTATGTAAGACTAATGATAAGCTTACTATTGATGTAAAAATATATAATAATTCTACTTTATATTTTGGTAAGAATATGTGGATTAATAAGGGAATTAAAATTGTTATATCTGAAGAAACTAATGTTTTCTTTGGATGTGATTGTTTGGTTAGTTATGATACTTGTATTAGAACTGGTGATCCACATATTATATATGATATTAATACACGAAAAAGAGTTAATCATAGTAAAAGCGTATATATTGGGGATCATGTATGGATAGGGCAACATGTTATGATACTTAAGAATACTATGATTGGTTCTGGTAGTGTTATTGGAGCTATGAGTTTGGTTACTAATAAGAAATATTCTTCTAATAGTGTTTATGCTGGTACTCCTGCTAAAAAGGTACGAAGTGATATTTTCTTTATTAAAGATGATTGTCATAGATTTTTAGATGATGATATAGATAGATATGAATATAATTATAGTAATGATTTTATTTATAATAAAGATAATACTACAATATCTTTTAATGATATTGAAAAAAATCTTAGATGTTTATCTATTGAAGATAGAATTAAATATTTAAATGATATATCTAGTAATATGAGTAAAAATAGATTTTATATTGAATGATTATGTGAAATAATGGGAATTATTTATCAAAAGTTGATTTTTCTTTTATTTTATGATACTATAGTACCGGCTAGTAAGGGGGAGGTAGTATGAAATTTGTCAATAAAGAGCATTTTGATGCTTTTTTAAATTGTTTAAGTTTTTTAGGTCAAGGTAGTCAAGGAATATGTTATTTAGATAGTAAAAATAGAATTGTCTATAAAGTTTTACATGAATATTTTGATGAAGATGAAAATATTTATTTTAGTAAAGATGACTTACTTAAATTTAGTGATATTAAAAATAAAACTTTTATATGGCCTACTGATATTATTAGTGTTGATGGCAAGGTATATGGTTATATTATGCCTTATAAAAGGGCTAAAAATTTAAATGCTAGTAATCCTTTAATGGTTAATTTGAATAGTTTAGAAAAGGGAATACTAAGAGCTGAAAAGGATATTAAATTACTTACTGATAATGGAGTACATATATGTGATCTTAGATATAATACTTTGTATAGTAATGGTAATATATATGTAATTGATACTATTGAATATGATTATAGGTTATCTACTTATAGAGAAAATAGAGAGGGACTTGATATGGAACTTATGCTTTTTTTAGTAGATAATTATTTTGATGATTTTGTATTTAGTAATAGTGTCTTAAGAGAAATGTATTTGGAATTTGAGGTTCGTGGGATTGACTTTATGAGAGAGTTTAGAAAAATGCTTAGTGAACATATAGGGGAAGAAGTTGTTTATTTAAACAAAGCTAAATCTTTAGTTAAGAAAAATAATAATCCTATATATTGTAGAAGTTTTTTGGGAGGTAGTATTTATGAATAATGTAAAATCTGTTATGAATTATTTTGATGGTAATTTTTTGTTTAATTTATACTTAAAAAATATAATTGGTAATACTAATGATGAAAGTTATATGTATGAAGATAATCTATTAAATGATATAAATAAGAATGCTGTTATAATGGGATGTATATGTAATATTATGACATCTATTAAAGATGGGCTTAATGATAAGACTAATAATTTTAATAAATATTTTTCAGAAATTGTTAATAAAGAATTATCTGATAATATTTTAATGATAGCTTCTAAAAATAAAGATGGATATGCTATTGATGATTATACTTTTAAAAATGTTTCTAGTATATTAGCAACACTTAGAAATAAACTTAGCTATGGTAATTTTGCGCTTGATTTAGAACAAGGTAATGTTACTTTTAAAGTTAATAATAATGATGTTAGTATTGATATAGATACTTTAGCAAATTATGTTATATCATCTTTATGGACATATATGAGAATTGATGATAGTAATAAATATATGAGAAATATTGTTGTTACGAATAAATTTGATAATAGTCGTAGTACTAATATGAAAAATAGATTTGAACTTAAATCATTTATTAGAAGTTTTAAGGAAATTGATTTTTCTTTAAGTAGAAAAGATAATCAAAAAATAGAGGGCTATGTTATTAATAGATTAGAAGAACTTATAAAAGAATTTAAGATTAGTCATGATTTTAGGATATTTAATGATTTTCAAAAAGAAATTAAAGATAAATATAATTTTAGTTGTCATCATGGTAAAGTTAGAAATATTAATATTGATGGTATTTTAGATGATTTGTCTAGTATTATGATAGATGATATTGATTATGGTACACAAGTTTATTTAATTGATATTGAAATGCAAAAATTAGTTGATGATAATAATTATAATAATGCAATTAAAGCTAATTTAAGAAATTTGGTTTTAATTAATACTATGTATAAGTGTAATAGTACTGATAATATGGTTATTGGAAAAGAAATGGTTAATAATTATGGTATAGTAGATATTAATTATGATAATTATGTTGCTAATGAAATTGCTATGTTTAATTCTTTGTTTTCTTATGCTAATGATGAATTATATAAGAATAATAATAAGTATAGTAATTTAAATAGTGATGGTCTTGATTATGGTATGTTAAATTTATCTGGTATTAGGCTTAATACAATTAATTTAAATGATAATGTTATTACTAGATTATTAAGTGAAAAAACTAGAATTCAAAAAGAGATTAGTAAGATTAATGATATGATTACTATTTATAATAGTAATTTGGATATAGTTATTTTAAAAAAGAATATTAAAGCTATAGAGAAAATAAGTGAATTGTTAAAATCAGAATTTGAAAAATTAGATGTTTTACAATCTTTGTATACCGCTACGGAAAATAGCTTATCTTTTGCACAAACTTATTATAATAATAATGTTAATTGTTTAACTAATGAAGCTATTATAACTGGTATTAGAAATTCAATTGCTCATGGTAATTATAATATTGTTAATGATGATGATAAAATTAAGATAGTATTTAATGATAAGGTTAATAATAAGCTAGTTTTTAGTTGTGAAGTCTTTATTAATGATTTTAGAGATATATTAATTAATAGTGCTGCTGTAGTTAAGTCTTTTATTGATAATAAATATAATGATAAAAATATTGTTAAAGTTAAAAGTTTAGTTATTGTTTAGTTTGAAAGACATTGTATGATGTTTTTCTTTTTTTATTGACAGTAATATTTTTATATGTTATATTCGGGGTAGTATTGGTGGTGTACTTATGAAGAAAATGAATATAATTGTTGTGTATAATAAGAATAAAGATAAAATTCTTATGTGTAAAAGAGAAAAAAATCCATATAAAGGATTATATAACTTAGTTGGTGGTAAATTAGAGAGTGATGATGGTTATAATGAAGCATATAGGGAACTTAAGGAAGAGACTAATATTACAAAAGATGATATATAGTTAATTTATTTTATGAAGTTTACTTATGTTAAATGGGAACTTGAGTTAGAAGTTTATTATGGAATACTTAAACATGATGTTACTTTAATAGAAGAAGTTAATAAACTTGAATGGATAGATGTTAATGATAACTTTTTGATATGTCTAAGTATGCTGGCGAAGGTAATATAGGACATATTCTAGAAGAAATTAAATATGATTTAAGGGAGAATAGTAAATAAATGGAGTATGAAGTTAGATTTTATTATCCTAGTGATATGTATGATGATTTGGTAGACAAATTATCTAATATTAGTGATTTGCAAAAGGGTTATAGAACTTACGAGAAAACGATGCAATTTAATCATTGTGATGCTAGATACAATTTCTATTCTAAAGAAATTGATGGTAGATTTAGATTTAGAATATCCTCTAATGATGAGAGAAATGAGGCTAAACTTAGCTGGAAGAGAAGATTACCTACAACTACTAATAGTTTGGTTAATAAAGAAGAGGAAGTTGAAGTTCATATTTTATATGATGAAGTAGATAATTTTTTATATCTTATAGAGAATGTTATGCATTTTACATTAGTGGAGAGTTATGAGAGATATAGAACAGTATTTATTAATGATGATATTGAAATAAGCGTAGATGAATATCCTTTTGGTGTTGCTTTAGAAATAGAAAATAAGAGTAAGGATAAGAATCCTGAGGATGTTATTTTATATTATACTAATTTGTTGGAACTTGATATCAATAGGGCTTATAGATTGTCTTGGGACGATAAATATGCGGAATTATGTAAAAAAGAAGGTAAAAAAATATATAAAAATGTTAGCTTTGATAAAGATATGCCTCATATTAAGTAATTGATGGTAATATGATTAAAGTTATTGCATTTGATTTTATTGGTGTTTTAGTAAATGAAAAAGATATAGAATTATCTATTGTAGAAGATGAAATAGAAAGATAATTTGGAGATAATTTTAATATATATATTAATTGTTTTATCATTTGAAATGAGGATAATTATGACTTGTATAATATTTTTAAATTCATATATATAGGGGATTAAAGAAGCACTAAGGTAGTGCTTCTTTAATTTAGATGTTGTTTATAACAAAGACAATTGGCTTTGTTGAACCTCTTAAGACTACAGGCTTAAGAGGATAAAAAATAGTTAATTTTATTGACTAAATAGTTTATATATTATAAAATATTATTAGTTATGAAGATGATTTAATTATATAAAATATAATTAAGAGAGGGTGATTATTATGTTATTATATAATACTTTAACTAGAAAGAAAGAGGAGTTTATTCCTTATGATGGAAAAAGAGTAGGTTTTTATACTTGTGGTCCTACTGTATATCATTATGCTCATATAGGTAATATGCGTAATTACATTGGTCATGATATACTTGATAAAACTCTTAGGTATTTAGGATATGATGTTACTAGAGTTATGAATATTACTGATGTTGGACATTTGAAGAGTGATTCTGATAGTGGTGAAGATAAGATGGTTGCTAGTGCTAAAAGAGAGCATAAGAGTGTTATGGATATTGCTAAGTTTTATACGGATGCTTTCTTTCATGATTTTGATGCTTTGAATCTTAGAAGGCCTGATATTGTTAGTCCCGCTACGGATAATATTGACGAATATATTAAGATTATTAGTAAATTATTAGAAGATGGTTATGCTTATCAGGCTGGTGGTAATGTTTACTTTGATGTTAGTAAGGTAGATGATTATTATAAACTTACTAATCATAAGGAAGATGAAATGGTTGTTGGTGTTCGTGATGGAGTAGAGTATGATAATAATAAGAGAAATCAGGCTGATTTTGCACTTTGGTTTACAAAGAGTAAGTTTGATGATCAGGATTTGAAATGGGATTCTCCTTTTGGGGTTGGATATCCTGGATGGCATATTGAATGTTCTGGTATTAGTATTAAGTATTTAGGAGAGCATCTTGATATTCATGGTGGTGGTGTTGATAATATTTTTCCACATCATACTAATGAAATTGCTCAAAGTGAAGCTTATTTAGGACATAAATGGTGTAATTATTGGTTTCATAATGAACATTTAATGGATGATAGTGGTAAAATGAGTAAAAGTAAAGGTGCTATTTTATCTGTTAGTAGGTTAATAGAGGAAGGATATAATCCTTTAGCTTTTAAACTTATGTGTTTAATGAGTAATTATAGAAAACAACTTGTATTTTCTTATGATATATTAAAACAAGTAGAAGGTGTGTATGATAAGCTTAAGAATAGGGTATTAGCTATTAATGATATTGGTGAATTAGATACTACTAAGTTTGGTTATTATACGGATAAATTTAAGGAAGAATTATCTAATGATTTGAATACCGCTAATGGGATAACACTTATTTATGATTTACTTAAGGATGATAGTGTTAATGGTCATACTAAAATAGAAATTATTAATGATTTTGATAAGGTGTTTTCTCTTGATTTGACTAAGAAGACTCTTAATACTTCTATTGATATGGATAAGTATATTAAAGATAAAATAGAAGAGAGAAGAATTGCTAAAATGAATAAGAATTATGAACTTTCTGATAGTATTAGAGATGAACTATTAGATAAGGGTATTATTCTTACTGATACTAGAGAGGGTACTACTTATAGAATTAGTAAATAAATATGAATAGTTAATAATACTATTCTTTTTTTTACAGATTTATATATTTTTTTCTGTACTTTATTTGGATTATTTGTTACAATTAATGGTATGGAGTAGTGATTATATGGAATTAATTAGAGTAGTAGATGAGGATGGTAATGATACTGATGAAGTATTAGAAAGAGAAGACGTTCATGATTTATCTAAACTTCATAATGAGGTTACTATTTATATTATTAATAAAAAGGGAGAGGTACTTCTTCAGAGAAGGAGTAAGAATAGAAGATTTTGTCCTAATATGCTTGGTGTGATAGCGGGACATGTTGGATATTTAGAAGATCCTTTATCGTGTGCTAAGAGAGAACTTGAAGAGGAAGTTGGACTAGTTGTGGATAAAAATGAGGTACATGTATTATGCAATAAGTATCTTGTGTTGGAAGATGAGAATAATCATTTTATGTATCCTTATTATGTTATAACTGATTTAGAGGAAGATGATTTTAATATTCAAAAGGAAGAAGTTAGTTATGTTGAATGGCATAATATTGATGATGTTATTAATCTTATTGAAGTTGGTGATAAAGAGTTGGTATTTAAAAAGGAAGAGATTTATTTGTTTAGAATGCTTAAGGATATTGTTTCTTAATTGGGATATTTATATTGATTAATGATAATAAAAATGTATAAAATTTGACATTTTTCTTTAAAATGTCTTTTTATATGATATAATATTAATGATATTTAGGAGGTAGTTAATATGATTAAAGGTAGACCATTTGTAAAGTGGGCTGGTGGTAAGAGACAAATAATGAATAAACTTATGGAATATGTTCCTGATGAGTTTGATACTTATTATGAACCTTTTGTGGGTGGTGGTGCGTTATTATTTGAGTTATCTCCTAAAAGGGCAGTAATTAATGATTCTAATTATGAACTTATGAATGTATATAATTGTATTAAAGATGAGAAAAAGTTTGAAGCTATGTGTAGAGAATTAAATCGTCATGAGATGTATCATTCTGAAGATTATTATTATGAAATTAGAAATATAGATAGGGATAAGAAAAAGTTTAATAAAATTGCTGATTATAAAAGAGCCGCTAGAACTATTTATTTAAATAAGGCTTGTTTTAATGGATTATATAGGGTTAATAGTAAAGGGGAATTTAATGTTCCTTTTGGTAAAAAAGCTAAAGTTAATACTTATGAGGGGCAGAACTTGGGTATAATTTGTGGTTTTTTAAATTATAATGATATTAAGATTTTATCTATTGATTTTGAAGATGCTGTAAGTACTGCTAAAAGAGGTGATTTTATATATTTTGATCCACCATATGATTCTGATACTTCTACTTTTAATAGTTATACAGAAGATGGTTTTGGAAAAGGTGAACAGAGAAGGCTAGCAAAAGTATTTAGAGAGTTATCTGATAGGGGATGTTTTGTAATGCTTTCTAATCATAATACTAAGCTTATTAATGAACTTTATAGTGATTTTAATATTCATGTTATAGAGGCTAAGAGGAATATTAATGCTAATGGTAAAAAAAGAGGAAAAGTAGAAGAAGTTATAATTACAAATTTTGAGAACAAGAGAGGTTTTGATAACTTAATATAACATGTTACAAGGATGTGATACTTATGAAAAAGTTTGCTTATTATTATGATAAATGTGATTTTAAACTTATATATGGTGATTCTTTGGAAGTGCTTAAAAGTATTAAACCAGAGAGTATTGATATGATTTTTGCAGATCCTCCTTATTTTCTATCTGATAATGGTATAACCTGCAGTGGAGGTAAGATGGTAAGTGTTAACAAAGGAGAATGGGATAAGGCTATTGATTTTAAAGAGAAACATAAATTTAATAAAGAATGGATTAAATTATGTAAAAGAGTGTTAAAGGATAATGGTACTATATGGATAAGTGGTACTATGCATAATATTTATTCAATAGGTATGGCACTTGAAGAGAACGGGTTTAAGATAATAAATAATATTACTTGGAGAAAATTAAATCCACCTCCTAATATAAGCTGTCGTGCATTTGTGCATTCTACTGAGACTATTTTGTGGGCAAAAAAAGATATAAAGAATATTAAATATAAGTTTAATTATGATGCTATGAAAAAATTAAATAATAATAAGCAAATGAAAGACGTATGGGAAACATCACTTACTAAGCCTAGTGAGAAGAAATGTGGGAAACATCCTACGCAGAAACCGATAGAATTACTTGAAAAAGTCATTATGGCATCAACAGATGAAGGTGATTTGATTTTAGATCCTTTTAATGGTAGTGGTACAACTGGGATAGTTGCAAGCAGATTAAATAGAAAATATATTGGTATAGAAAGAGAAAAAGGGTATTTGGACTTGACTATTAGAAGATTGGAGAATGATAAATAATGAATAGAGATTTTAATGAGTGGTTTAGCAGTTTTAAATCAAGTATATCAAATTATGCTTATTATGTTGATTTTGATAAGATATATAAAAATGTTGATAAGGTAAAATTGGAATTAAATATTTTAAATTCTTTGATTGGTAGTGAAAAAATTGAAGATGATTTTCAAAATATAATAATAAGGTATCCTGAAACATTGGAATGTATTCCTTTGTTACTTGCGGTTCGTTCTAGTGAAATTTTTATAAAAGATGAGATAAATGAGTATTTATTCAATTTTAAGAAGTTAGTGTACTCGGTTGATGACTATATTAGATTTATGAGAGAGTGTGGCCTTTTTGATTTGCTTCAAAATCATATTATAAATAATTTGTATGATTATGTTCTAGGAATAGAGGTTGGTTTGGATTCAAATGGTAGAAAAAATCGTGGTGGTCATTTAATGGAAAATTTAGTAGAAGAATATATTGTAAAAGCTGGGTATAAAAAGAATGATACATATTTTAAGGAAATGTATTTGAAGGATATAGAAAGAAAGTGGAATTTGGATTTAAGTGCTATGTCGGGAAATAATGTATCCGCTAAAAGATTTGATTTTGTTATAAAGAAAGAAAATATGGTATATGTTATAGAAACAAATTTTTATACAAGTGGTGGTTCTAAACTAAATGAAACTGCTAGAAGCTATAAAATGCTAGCGGAAGAAGCTAAAAAAGTTACAGGTGTAACATTTATTTGGTTTACTGATGGAACTGGTTGGAATAATGCTAAACATAATCTTGAAGAAACTTTTAATGTACTTGAAACAATATATAATATAGACGATTTGGAAAATGGAGTTTTGGAAAGATTATAAATAATTATTTGACATAATATGGGTATATAAAGAGGAAATAATGTATTTCTTCTTTTATTTTATTTGTTTTTATGTTAGAATTAGATTGTAAGGTAGGTTATAGATATGAAACTTAATGAAAAAAGAATTATTAATGATATTAGATTATTAGCTCTTGATATGATTAATACTGCTGGTAGTGGACATCCTGGTATTGCGCTTGATTTTGCTCCAACTATGTATACTCTTTTGGCATATCATTTGAAATTTGATATGGAAAGAAAGGATTGGTGTAATAGGGATAGACTTGTTATGTCATGTGGACATGGGTCAGCACTTCTTTATGCTAGTTTGTTTTATATGCTTGATGAGTATAGTATAGATGATCTTAAGTCTTTTAGAAAGATTGCATCTTCTACTCCTGGTCATCCTGAGTATGATTTATCACATCGTATTGAAATGACTACTGGAGCATTAGGACAGGGATTTGCTACTTCTGTTGGTATGGCTATAGGAGAAAAATACTTGGAGGCTACTTTTAATCGTAAGAAAAATACTGTATTTGATTATAATATATATTGTATATGTTCTGATGGTGATTTGATGGAAGGGGTATCTTACGAAGCTGCTTCGATGGCAGGTAATCTTGGCCTTGATAATCTTATTGTTTTATATGATTCAAATAATATTACAGCAGATGGGGACACTTCTAAGACGTTTGATGATAATATTACTGATAGGTTTACTAGTATGAATTGGAATGTTATTAAGGTTCGTAATTCAGAGTCGGTTAGTGAGATTACTTCTGCTATTGAGAAGGCTAAGAAGAGTAATAAGCCTACTATTATTGAGATTGAATCGGTAATTGGTAAGTATTCTAAATATGAAGGAACTAATCGTATTCATTCGGATTTGGATAAGAGTGATTTGGAAAATATTAGAATGACTTTAAAGGGTACTAGTCCTTTTACTTATAGTGAAAATGATAGAAATGGTATTATTGAATTTATTAAGGGTGGTACTAGTGATTATTATAGGGATTGGTATTCTGAGTATGAGATGTATTTGGCTAATGCTACTGATAGTGAGAGGGATAAGATTAATTTAGTTATTGAAAATGAGGGTATTTCTTTGGATATTGATGCAGTAGTGGATGCTAGTAAGATATTTGAGGATAAACCTATGAGGGATATTAATTATCAGATTATGAATGTTATTGGTACTTTTATTCCTAATTATATGGGTGGTAGTGCTGATTTGTTCTGCTCTACTAAAACTTATTTAAAGGGTAAGAGAGAGTTTAGTTATGATGATTATGGTGGTAGGAATATTAATTTTGGTGTGAGAGAAGCTCTTATGGGAGCTGTTATGAATGGTCTTGCTCTTACTAATATTAGAAGTTATGGTAGTACTTTTCTTGCTTTTGCTGATTATATGAAGCCTGAAATAAGAATGAGTGCGATGATGGATTTACCTGTTACTTATATTTTTACACATGATAGTGTTAGGGTTGGTCCTGATGGTATTACACATCAGCCGGTAGAACAACTTGGTATGCTTCGTAGTATTCCTAATTTTTCGGTATATCGTCCTTGTGATTATAAGGAACTTATTGGTTCATGGACAAATATTTTAAGAGAAGGTAAGCCTTGTGCTTTGGTACTTCCTAGGGGACACTTGGAAACAATGAAACATACTAATTCGGAAAAGGTAAGTAGGGGAGCATATATTATTAGTGAGGTTAGAACAAGACTTGATATTATTATTATTGCTACGGGAAGTGAAGTTGGTCTTGCTATGAAGATAAAAGAAGAACTTCTTAAAAATTATATTGAGGCTAGAGTAGTTACTATGCCTAATCTTAATTTGTTTTTAAAACAAGATAAGGATTATCAAGAGCAGGTGTTTCCGACTGGTTATAGAAGAATGGTTATAGAACTTTCTAATGATGCTAATTGGTATCGTTTTATATCTAGTGATGAGGATTTTGTGGGTATTAATTCTTTTGGCAAGAGTGGTAGTGAAGAAGAGGTTTTATCTTTCTTTGAACTTGATATTCAGGATTTGGTTATTAAAATTAAGAATAATTTATAATTCGACAATTTATTTATATATAGTATGTTACATTAATATTGGTGATATTAATGAGAACATACTATATTTTTAATGTTAATAAATATTTTTCTTATATGTATAAAAGAACTCCTTTTAAGATGTATAAGATATTTGAAGAAATTTATAATACAAGAAATTATGATACTAATATGACTTATCATTCTCTTCTTGATGTAGCGGATCCTTTTAATAAGATTATGTTAAGTGAATATATTTATTATGAGTATAAGTATAAATATGGATATAAGAGATGTGGTAATGTTCATACTTTGAATAGTGGTGAAAAGACACTTCTTAGAATTAATAATTATAATATTAAGCTTAAGACTGAGAATAATTATAGTGTGTTTTTTAAGTATCTTAATAGATATAATAATAATCTTTTTGTATGTGATTTTGAAAATAAGGATTATTTTTGGCTTAGTATATTGGAAAATGGTTCTTTACAAAAGGATAAAGCTGTAGTAAAATAGTTTTAAGGAGGAAAGAGATATGCTTAGGGATATATTATATATAGTAATTGGTTTGATAGTTGGATTTGTTTCTGGTTTTTTAGTAGCTAGAAAGGTTATGAAAAATGAACTTAAGAAGAATCCTCCTATTAACGAACAAATGATAAAGACAATGATGAGTCAAATGGGAAGAACTCCTAGTCAAAAACAAGTTAATCAAATGATGAAACAAATGAATAAGATGATGTAATATCGTCTTTTTTTGATGCTTTTTAGCTTAATATGTCGAATATATTTACTTTGATATGATAGTGTATTATAATGTGGTTGTAGTAAGATTTGGTAGTAAGAAAGGAATATGTTATGGATAGTACTAAAACTCTTACTGTAGATGTTATTAATGCTAGAAGGATACTTAGATTTTGTCCTTATTATGATGATATTATTAATTATGATATTAGGTATGATGATGAGTTTTCTTTTGATTTGATTGATTGGTATAAGGATTTGATTTTTTCTTGTGATGGGAATAATGATAATGAAATGAATATTGTTAGGCTTATTGATAAGAGTATGTATTTATATATTAATAGTTATGAATATAGAAATGGTTTAAAGAGAATTGTTAATATTAGGGATATTGATCTTAATAGTGATAAGAGAATTAAAAGACTTATTAAGAAGATTATTAATTATACTAATAAATATGAAACTATGGAGGTTCTTAATGTTAGAACTAATAGGTGGATATAAGTAATATAGTGAAAATAATTTATTTTCTCTTTTTTTATTTTATTTCGATAAAAGCCTAGGTCTTTTATCGTAATTTAGAGCTTAAGGTCTCTAAATTAAATATTTTTTATAATAAATTTTAATAAATATTACAATTTTATTATATTATGTTATAATTATTTTAGGTTTATTGATATTTGGAGGTGATTATATGTATGTTTCGGTTCTTACACAAATTGGGGCTAAGGCAGTTGATCAAACTTTTTTTTATCATGTTCCTAAGTTATTAGAAAATAATATTAAAATTGGTGTTAGGGTTAGAATTCCTTTTGGAAATATGATACTAGATGGATTTGTACTTGGTATTTCTGATAATAGTAGTTATGATAATAGTAAGATTAAGGATATTATTAATGTTATTGATGAGGAACCTGTTCTTAATAAGGAGATGTTACTTCTTGGTAAGTATATGAGTGATAATTTATTGGCTTCTTTATCTTCTTGTTATCAGGTAATGCTTCCAAAAGCATTAAAAGCGGAAGTTAAAAGTAATATTAAGATTAAATATGATAGATATTTACATAGAATTAAGAGTATAGAAGAGATTGATAGATATATTGATAATTGTAAGTATGAAAGTCAAATTAATTTGCTTTGTAAGTTAAAAGAGGGGGATATTTTAATTACTAAGATGTCTAGTAGTATTAATACTATTATTAAGTATGGTTTTGCTAGTATTATATATGAAGAGTGCAAGAGATATAGATATGATGGTATTAGTAATTATAAAAGAGTTAATTTAACTGATAAACAAAGATTGGTTAGTGATACTATTATATCTTCTTTTGGTAAGAGTGATACTTTTCTATTATATGGCGTTACTGGTAGTGGTAAGACTGAGGTATATATGGATGTTATTGAAAAGGCTATTAATAATGGGAAAAGCGCTATAATGTTAGTACCAGAAATTGGACTTACTCCTCAAATTGTTGGTAAGTTTATATCTAGATTTGGTAATGTTATAGCGGTTTTACATTCTAAACTTTCTGATAGTGAAAGATATGATGAATATCGTAAGATTACTAATGGGGAATCTAAGATTGTTATTGGTACTAGAAGTGCTATCTTTGTTCCTTTTACTAATATTGGGATTATTATTATTGATGAAGAGCATACTTCTTCTTATAAGCAGGATAATAATCCTAGATATTCCGCTATTAATGTGGCTGAATGGAGAAGTAAATATCATAATTGTCCTTTGGTACTTGGTAGTGCTACTCCTAGTTTGGAAAGCTTTGCTAAAGCTGGTAATCATGTGTATAAACTTCTTTCTTTGACAGAAAGAGCTGGGGGGAGTGTTCTTCCTATTGTTAATATTATTGATATGAAAGAAGAGGTTAAGAAGGGTAACTTTATTTTATCGGATATGCTTAAGAATAAAATTTCTGAGGTTTTAAGTAAAGGTGAGCAGGCTATTATTCTTCTTAATAGAAGGGGTTATTCTAGTACTATTAGTTGTAAGGAATGTGGATATGTATATAAGTGTCCTAATTGTGATATTACTTATACTTATCATAAGAGTAGTAATAATCTTAAATGTCATTATTGTGGTTATTCGATGGTACTTCCTAACAAATGTTCTATATGTGGTAGTGATAATTTGAAGGATTATGGACTTGGTACGGAAAAATTAGAAGAAACTCTTAATAGTTTGTATAAGGCTAGAATTGTAAGAATGGATGTTGATACTACTAGTAAGAAAGGACAGCATCAAAAGATTATTGATGATTTTGGAGAACATAAGTATGATATTTTAATTGGTACACAGATGATTGCTAAGGGGCTTGATTTTCCTTTGGTTACTTTAGTTGGGGTTGTATCTATTGATAGTAGTCTTACGTCTCCTGATTATAGGGCTAGTGAAAATACTTTTCAATTATTATCACAAGTTTCTGGTAGAGCTGGTAGAAGTGAGAATAAGGGTGAGGTTATTGTTCAAACTTTTAATCCAGATCATTATGCTATTACTTTGGCTAAGAATCATGATTATATAGATTTTTATAAAGAAGAGATGAAGGTAAGAAAAATGCTTAAGTATTCTCCTTATTATTATATGGTTCTTGTATCTATTACTTCTAAGGATTATGAACTTGGATTTAAAGAAGCTAATAAAATTGGTAGTTATATTAGAAATAATATTAGCAATGATAGTATTGTTTTAGGCCCTACTATGGCTAATATGTTTAAAGTTAATAATATTTATCACTATCAAATTATTATTAAATATAGAAAAGATGATAGTCTTATGAAAGTACTTAAATTTATTATAGATATGCAGGTAAGAAATAACAAGATAGATGTTTCGATTGATTTTAATCCTTCGAGAATTTAACTCTTGTTTTCTTTTTCTTTTTATTGTATAATTGTTTTAGATGATATACGATGATAGGGAAATAGGAAGTGAAAAGTCATGAAAAATAAAATCAATAATAAGGGTTTTACTTTGATAGAGTTACTGGCTATTATTGCTATTACAGCGATAATACTTGGTGTTGGTACTTATGGTATTGTTAATTTAGTTAATAAGTCTAAAGAAAAGGGTTCTTTAATTAGTGAAACTAGTATTAAGGAGAGTGCTAGTTTATATGCTGATGAAGCTGGTGATAGTTTATGGATTGATCCTGGTAGTGGTAATTATAAATATTATTGTATAACTATTGAGGAACTTATTAATAAGGGTATTATTAAGAAGAATGCTAAACTTCCTAAGGGTATAGATAAATATAATTATGTTTCGATTAAGAAAAATAAGGTTACTTTTGTTAAAAATGATCCGATTATATTGGGTTCTAATGCTGATATTAATAGTACTGATTATCAAGTGTGTACTGGTAATAAATATAATGAAGATATAAATAAAAGTCCAGAACTTGGTGATGGTAAATCATATACTGATGGTTTTGTTATAGAGTTTAAAAATGCCGAAACAGAAAGTTCAATTAAGGAAAAATGGTGTCAGTATAAAAATGGTTCATCTTCTATAGCAGATGGGGAAAATGTAATTTCTATTGATAAAGATGAAAATGTATGTAATATAGTTAATCTTACAAACGATAAAAATAATAATGATTATTATGTTAGAGTATGTATGTCTACAGAGAAGGGATCTAAAGTTTGCTCTGAAACTAAAACTTATCCTCTTGCTGATTTTGTGGATCCTACGTTTAGTTATAAGGATGATACTATTACGATTACTTATAAGGATGATAATATTAGGAGTGATCAAGGTAAGCATTATTTTAAGTCTAATGTCGATGGTACTAGTGATAAGAATGTTAGTGAATGTACGCTTGGTAGTGATAATAAATTTACTTGTAGTGGTAGTACTAGTAATATTACTAAAGATAAGTGGTATAAGGTTAATGAAAATGAAGTTAAGATTACTTATAAGGATAATGAAATTAAGAATGGTGATATTACTGCTAGAATAATGGATAAAACTGGTAATTATAAAGATAATGATAAGAAATTTAATTTGTACCGAACAGTATTTAAGAAGGGTAATGCTGATAAGATTAATAATGGTACTAATGATATTACTAATATTTGTTTGAATGATATTGATAAGAAATGTAGTATTAAATCTCCTAGTATTAGTAAAGATGGTTATACAATAGTAGGCTGGAATACTGATAGTAGTGCTAGTAGTAGTATATGGAAGGCAAATACTTCTAAAGATATTGATGGTAGTAATACTTATTATCCTATTATTAAAAGTAGAGTTAATATTAAACTTAATGCTAATGGTGGTAGTGTAACTAAAGAAACTTCAAAAGGTGGGACATATACTACTGATTCTTCTGGTATTATTAGTAGAAATGGCAAAAATATTTTCCATACTATTAATTATGGTGAAAAGATGAATAGTAATGGGCTTGCTAATTATAATAATAAAGATTATTTATATATTACTAGAAATGATGCTATTGTTACTAAGAATAAGGAATGGATTTGTTTAAGCGGATGTACTACTAGTGGAAAAGTATATAGCCAATATGAGGCATATAGTTCTGATGATTTTTGTGATGCAAAGGATAAGAGTTGTACTGTAGTACTTGGTGTTAATTGGAAAACTAAGAATTATACTTTGCTTTATGATAATAATGGTGGTAGTGGGTGCACTAGTAAATCAATGAATTATGGTGATGAATATGGTACTTTATGTACACCTAGTAAACGTGGTTATGCTTTTGTAGGTTGGTTTGATAATAATTATAAAAATAGTCCTCTTAATTATTATGCTGACACTTATAGTGATTTAAAGAATGCTTTTGGTTATGATGCTAATCGTTTATATAAACATTACTTTGAATATGGTTTAAAGGAAGGTAGAAGAATATCTCAGTATATATCTTCAGATATATATAATACGGAAGGTAATAAAACGATATATGCTGGTTGGAAGGGTGTAGTTTATAGAATTAATTATAATGCAAATGGTGGAACTGGTACTATGGAAAGTAATAATGCTGAATTTGGTACTAATGTTACTATTAAGAATAATGGCTTTACACGTGATGGTTATACATTTGCTGGTTGGACAACAAAAAGTAATGGAACAGATGATGGCTATGGATGGACAGGTTGGAGTGGTACTTGGAACTATGCTGATGGTCAATACGGTATAGCGGAAAATAAACTTGTATTATATGCTAGATGGAAAAAGAATAAAGTATATATTAAACTTGATGCTAATGGTGGTAGTGTTAGGGGTAGTACTACTTATGGTAGTTGTAGGACTAATAATAATCTTATCGGTTGTAGTTGGAATAGTCCTAAAGAATTATTTCATACTATTGATTATGGTGATTCTTTAGATAGTGCTGGTCTTGCTAATTATAATAATCCTGATTATTTATATATTACAAAAGATGGTTATTTTGCATATGCTAGTGAAGCTTGGATATGTGATTCTAGTAGTGGATGTAGTACTGTTGGTAAAACTTTTGATCAGGATAAGGCATATAAGGCTAGTGAGTTCTGTGATGCTTCAGGTGGAGATTGTACTGTAACTCTTAAAGTTAATTGGAAGAAAATTGATACTACTATTAATGATTGGAGATGTCATGATAAATATTCTTACTTTATTACTTATTGTGATTCTGATGATATGTGTGAATATACAGCAAGAGCATATAAAGAAAATGGTGCATCTTATTCGGAACGTGTTTATGGTAAGATAAATAGGAATAATTTAAATCTTAGTTCATGTTTTGTTGATAATATTGATGATTATAGATGTAATAGTAATGGTAAATATAAAATTACTACATGTAGTGTAACTACATGTATATATACTGAACTTAATGGTAATACTATGAACCCTAATAATCTTTATATTGTTGATAGAGATACGTTGAAAGAGTGTGTTCCGGATACTAAGACAATGTATGTTACTTCATCAAATGGAGTAAACTGTCGTTATGGTGCTGGAACTTCATATGGTATTGCTGTGGCCTATAGTTGCGGTGCTGCTTTAACTGTTAATGTAAATGCTACTAACGGATGGTATTATGTAACAAATGATGGATGTTACTCGGTTGGAAGTGCTTTGTCTTCAAGTAAACCTAGTAGTTGCGTTGGCTCTAGTGGTGGCGGAACAAGTGGTGGCTGTAAAAAAATTGTTAAATGTATTACTTCTGCTGGCTCTGATGCTCAGTGTCGTAGTAAGATTAGTTCCTTAGGTGGTTCTTATGCAGGCTATAATGGTAAAGGAGATTGCATAGGTAACTTCTGTCGTAGTTCTTGCCCTAGTGGTTCTGTTGAGACTGGAGGATTTTATTAGAAATGGTTGATATGAATAAAAAAATTAAAGTGTTATATTTATGTATTTTTATTATTTTATTGGTAATGATTGGCTTATTGATTTTTGTTTTTGTTAAAAAACAAGGAACTAAATTAGATGATAAAAACTATGAAACTTGGAGTTATACAAAATATGAAACTTATGATAATAATGGTAATAAGATAGATATTCCTTATGATATGGCTCCTTTTACCCTTACATTTTATGATGATAAAGTAGATGTTTGTTATGATAAATGTTACACCAATAATTATACAAAAAAAGATGATATATTAACTATTAATAATTCTGATTATTTTTCTGGGGTTTTTAAGGTTTCTTATGAAAATGATATGATGCTTTTAAAAGAGGATTCGGGGGAATTTAGCAGTACAGTATATTATTTTGAAAAACCATTAGGATGATACTTATTATATAGGACTATTAACATTTATTTTGTTAATGGTCTTTTCTTTTTTTTTAAAATATATTATAATTAGTCTTAGGATAGGTGTTATATATGAAAAGGATTAATAATAAGGGTTTTACTTTAATAGAGTTACTTGGTGTTATTGCTATTGTAGCGATAATACTTGGTATTGGTACTTATGGTATTGTTAATTTGGTTAATAAGTCTAAAGAAAAGGGTTCTTTAATTAGCGAAACTAGTATTAAGAAGAGTGCTAGTTTATATGCTGATGAAGCTGATGATAGTTTATGGATTGATCCTGGTAGTGGTAATTATAAATATTATTGTATAACTATTGAGGAACTTATTAATAAGGGTATTATTAAGAAGAATGCTAAACTTCCGGATAATATTAATAAGAGTAATTATATTTCTATTAAAAAGGATAAGGTTTCTTTAGTTAAGAGTGAACCTGTTATATTGGGTGATAATGCTGATGTTAATAGTAATGATTATAAGGCTTGTGTTAATAAGGAAACAGAAGAAAATAATTTATATACTATTAGCTATAATGCTAATGGTGGTAGTAATGCTCCTGGTGATCAGAGTAAAATAGAAAATAAAAGTATTAGTTTATCTAGTAGTAAACCTACAAGAACTGGTTATACTTTTGTTAATTGGAATACTAAAAAGGATGGTAGTGGAACTACTTATAAGGCTGGTGCTTCTTATAATAGTAATGCTGATTTGACTTTATATGCTCAGTGGAGGATTAATAAGGTATATATTAAGCTTGATGCTAATGGTGGTAGTGTTAGGGGTAGTACTACTAATGGTACTTGTAGTACTAGTAATAATGTTATTAATTGTTCTTGGAATGATAGTGAGGTATTCCATACTATAAATTATGGAGGCTCTTTAGATAGTGCTGGTCTTGCTAATTATAATAATCCTGAATATTTATATATTACAAAAGATGGTTATTTTGCATATGATAGTGAGACTTGGATATGTGATTCTAGTAGTGGATGTAGTACTGTTGGTAAAACTTTTGATCAGGATAAGGCATATAAAGCTAGTGAGTTCTGTGATGCTTCAAATGGTGATTGTACTGTAACTCTTAAAGTTAATTGGAAGAATATTGATGCAACTATTAATGATTGGAGATGTCAAGGTATTTATTCTTATTTTATTACTTATTGTGATCCTGATGATATGTGTGAATATACTGCGGTGGCATATAAGGAAAACGATAAATCTTATTTTGAATATACTGTTGGAAAGATAAATAGAACAACTTTAAATAATAGTTCTTGCTTTATAGATTCTATTAATGATTATAGATGCAATAGTAATGGTAAATATTATATTACTACATGTAGTGAAACTACTTGTAATTATACGGAATTTGATGGTAGCTCTGAATATGGAACTGTTGATAGGGATACGTTAAGAAATTGTATAACTCAAGAACATACGCATGTATGGAAAGCAAGGGGAATTAGAAAATTTGCTATAGGGCAATCAACACAGTTTACTTGTGGCAATTATCATAATTATGGATTTGCTGTTTATTGTAGTGTTTGTGGTATGTCGAAAGATTATTATAATAGTCATGTTGCTAAGATTGGTGAGAAATTTGTTTGTCCTGACTATCCGTATGGAATTCCTAATGGATGGAAGATATATGATGATTGTGCTATTACTACTAGAAGTTCATTACAAAATATTAGTGGTGATAATAATAGTTTTGATGAAACTACTAAAAATTCTTGTTAGAGGTGATATTAGTGAATAAGAAAAGGGTATTAATAATTTTATTAATTATAATTAGTGTTTTGATAATTGGTATGATATTACTTATTAATAAAAAAGATAATGATTGTACTGATTGTCATACTGAATATGTTGAAAGTATTGGTACTACAAAAGAAATTAATTTACTTGATAATATGAATATGGAAAAGTATGTATATGATAATTATGTTTTTACTGATATGTATGTTATATGTTCTTCTAATAGGAGTGAATTTGATGGATATGTTATGAATTTAAATTCTAATACTAATAAAGATCTTAGATTAAAGATTACATTATTTGATAAAGATAATAAGGAAATATATTCTTTTAAGACTGAGATTTATGAGTTGGAATTTGGTAAGAAGAGGGATTTCTTTTCACAGATTAATAGGGATATTAGTAATGCATATAGTTTTAAAGTAGAAGAGTATTAATATTCTTCTACTTTTTTGAATTTTTATTGCTAAAATTTGTTTTATATGTTATGATGAGTATAGTATAGAAAGTAGGGAAAAAATGAAAAAAATTATATATTATATATTTGCTATGGTATTATTTATACCTATATTTGTTTGTGCTGATACTATTAATATTGATTTGTCTTGTCCGGAGAAAATTACATTTTCTGGAATTATTAAATGTGGTTTTATGGTTAATAGTGACTTTGATGTTAGTAGTCTTAAAATGAAGGTTCTTGATAGTAGTACTTCAAAATGTAGTTTTACTAGTAATGACTCAAAAACTATTGAAATTGGTGATGATCAAATATTAACTATTAATGGTATTTCTTCTGGTAATAATAAAATTGGTGAAATTACTGTTATGTCTAGTATTAATGATGAGCCTAAAAAAAATAAAACTATTACAATTAGTGATATTGTGGCTACTAAAAGTGATGGAACAGAAGTTAGAGGTATAGATGTTAGTAAAAATGTTTATGTTCAGTCTGTTGATAATAGTTTAAAAAATTTAGAAGTTACTGGTTTAACTTTTGAATTTGATAGATTTAAAAATGAATACAATATTGAGGCTCCTGAATCTCTTAATAGTGTTGAGATTAAGGCAACCCCTAATGATTCTGATGCAGAAGTTACTGGTACAGGTATTAAGACGCTAAAACCTGGAACTAATACATTTAAAATTACTGTAAAAGCAGAAAATAGAAATTTGATTAAGAGTTATATTATTAATATTAAGAAACCTGGTGAAACTGTTGTTGAAAAGCCTACTGGAAAAGGGGACAACTATTTAACAAAGTTTGTTTTCTTAGGTTATGATTATGGTTTTGATAAGAATAAGACTGATTATTTAATTATTGTTGATAATAAAGTTACTAAATTTGCTGAGTGTTCAGATAATGCTGATAGAGATGATTATCTTTGTTTAATTGATTCCGCTGTTAGTGGTGATTTGGATAATGATATGAAAATGGTCATGCTTTTTAATGATGTTGATATTTTGAAAGCAATGGAGGAAAACAATAATATTAAAGTAAAGGATAATGAACTTGGGGGACATGATGGCTACTTAGATGGTGAACTTATTTGGAAAACTGATAAAACAGGTCGTTTAGTTTATAATGCAACTCCTTTTGCAAATATTAATGTTGGGGAAAATATTTTGAAAGTTATAGTGAAGGCTGATAATGAGAAAGATCGGATTTATACTTTTAAAATAGTTAGAAAAGATGCTGAAGGTAATGCACCTGTAGGTGAAAAAAATAAGGATAATGATGTTATGCCACCTGAAACAGGAAATACTATATATGTTGTTATATGTATGATTTTAGTTATTTCTTTTGGAGTTGGAATGTATTTCTTTTATAAAAAAACCGCCATTATAGAGGAATAATTTTGGAATCTATCTTTTGATAGATTCTTTTTACACTTATGTATGATTTATTTGTAAAATTTATAAATAATATTTACTTTTATTATATATGACGATAAAATATATTATATATGGAGGATTGTATGGAAAAGAAAAATAAGTTTTTAATTATTTTAGCTATTATATTATTTGTTTTGGTGATTTGTTTAGGTGGATATGTTGTCTATGATAAAGTATTTAGTGAAAATAAAAAAGGTGATACTACTGACAAAAATGAAAATAATAATGATAATGAAAATATTGGCGGTAATGATGAGCAAACCAATGATAATACTGGTAAGGAAGATAATAAAACTTCTGTAAATATATCTGATGTAATGAGTAATTATAAAAAAATATTAAAAAATAGAAATGATTCTAATTATTATTTGTATGATATGAACAAGGATGGTATTCCAGAGTTATTTATTGTTAGTGGTGATAGTGAGGCTACTAAAGAAATATCTGTTTATACTTATACTGATAATCCAAATCTTAAATATGCTGATGATATTGTAAATGTTGGCATTTTTGGATGTGGCCATGGTAATATTTATTTATCTAATGATGGTCAACTAGTGATATTTTTTGCACATATGGGATATCAGCATTATACTTACTATAAATTAGAAAATGATTGGCTTGTTAGAACTTATTATTCTGGTGATGAATATATAGAAGCGGGTAATGAATATAGACCACCTGAAAATGTTAAAGAAATGATAACTATACCTAGTAGTGATTTATCATTATTTGATAATTATAAATAAATTTACTTTTAAAAGAAATAATGTATATTGTTATTTCTTTTTTTACATTTATTATGTATTATTTTATAATTTTACTTATTTGTATAGCAAAAATTGTCTAAAAATGTTATAATTAGTATGAGGTAGAAGATATGAAGAAGATAATTATTACTTTGGTATTATTTGTTTTATTTATAAATGTAGGATATGCTGCTAATGGAACTGCTTATTGTCCTGATGATAATGAACCTATTAATATAAGAAATAGTGCTGGTGGTTCTTTAATAGGAAAGGGTATTCCATGTGGTAGTGATGTAGAGGTTCTTGATACTAATGCTGGATCTACTAGTAATTGCAGGACTTGGTATAAGGTTAGATATGATATTACTACTGGTTATGCATGTGGTGATTATATTAAACTTAAAGATTCTAATACTACTTATAAGGGTAAGGCTTTATGCATTGAGAATACTGATCCTTTAAATATATGGAGTGATATTAATAAAACTAATAAGGTTGATAAATTAGATTGTAATGAAGAGATGGAAATATTAGAGAAGAATGTTGCTAGTAATACTAAGTGTGATAATTGGTATAAAGTTAGACATAATGGTAATACTGGATATGCATGTGGTAAATATATAGGTGATGTTAATAGTTCTACACCAGTTAAAGATATTGGTAGGGGTAGTGGAGATAATATTTATAAAAAAGATAATTATAATTCTAAACCTAGTGGAGATGGAACTATTAGTTGTTTTGAGGATACTGGTGACTTATCTCTTAGAAAGACTCCTGGCGGTAGTACTACTGGTAAAAAGGTTAGTTGTGGTGAAGTTATAACTATTAATTCTTCTTCTGAATCTAGTGGTATTTGTCCTTATTATTATAATATAACAGATAGTAAGGGTAATAGTGGTTATGTATGTGGTTATTATGTTAATACTACTAAGCTTTCTGATATGGCTATTAATTATTATAAGAATAATAGTTTGGATGATTATTATAATTTTTTAAGAAAAGGTGGTTTTCCTGATAGCTATTTGCCTTATTTAGCAGAACTTCATGCAAGGCATCCTAATTGGAAATTTATAAGTGAAACGATACCTCTTACTTTTGATGGGGTTGTAAGTGGAGAGAATGCTTATGGTCGTAATTTATTACAGGGTAGTGCATTTAATGAGAATTATTATTCGATGGGTATAAATAGTTATGATATTTTGAGCAATAAGTTTACTTCTTATGCTACTGAGAATGGATGGTATGATGCTTCTTCAGAGGCTGTAGCTTATTATTTGGATCCGAGAAATTATTTGAATATTAAATATATTATTGCCTATGAACTTCTTAATTATAATAGTAATCATACTGAAGATGGTGTAAAAAAGATAATGGGTAATAATAGTTATTGGAATAGTGTTTATTCTGGTTATAGTGGTAATGCTTATTCTGATGTTTTTAATGCTACTAAAGATATTGGTATTAGTTCTTTTCATATAGCAGCGAGAATTAAACAGGAAATATCTGGTATTGGTACTTCTGATCCTAGAAGTGGTGGTAGTTTTACTTTAGATGGTACTAATTATTCTAATTATTATAATTTCTTTAATATTAAGGTTTATGGTACTAATAAGATTTTAAATGGTATGAGATATGCTGTTGAAAATGGATGGAATACTCCATATCGTGGTATATATGGTGGTAGTAAGTTTATTTATGATGAATATTGTGGTGTTAATCAGGATACTTTATATTATGAGAAGTTTGATGTATCTACGAATAATGGTAATTATACACATCAGTATATGCAGAATTTAGCGGTTATTGCTCAAGAGACTGATAAGGTTTATAAGTCTTATGTTAATATTATTTCGGATTATTTTGATAAGGATTTAGAATTTACTATTCCTGTATATAAGGATATGCCTAATTATGCTGTTACTGCTCCTAGAATTGGTAATCCTAATAATTATTTAAATGATTTGAAGGTTAATGGGACTACTGTTAGTGGATTTAGTTATGATACTTATACTTATGATGTTAGTGTACCTGCTGGTACTGGTAGTGTTAATATTAGTGCTAGTAAGATTGCTAGTTCATCTTCTATTAGTGGTACTGGTGATATTAGTATTGATAGTAATGAGAAGAAGATAAGTGTTATTGTTACTTCTGAGAGTGGTAATAGTAGAGAATATGTTATTAATGTTAAACGTGATGAGATAGATAATCCTGATGATATTCCATCAATTGATACTATTTTGAATAGTTCTGGTATTAAATATAATAATGATTATATTTTTGGTATTGATGAGGGTACTTCTATTAGTAGTTTAATTGATAATATTAAGAAAGTTAGTAATTATGCTAGTGTTAATATAAAGGATAATAAAGGTAATAATAAGACTAGTGGTACTTTTGTTACTGGAGACGTTGTAGTTATTGGTAATGGTAAGGAAGAAGAGAGTTTTGGTATTGTTATCTATGGTGATGTTAATGGTGATGGTAAGATTGATAAGGATGATTGCTTGGGTATTTTGAGACATCTTAAGGGTTATGGTGATTTGAAATCTTATTATGCTATAGCTGCTGATAATAATAAAGATGGTAAGATTGATAAGGATGATTGTTTGGGTATTTTGAGACATCTTAAGGGATATACTAATTTGAATAAATAGGAGGTTATTTTTGTGAAGAAAATTAGATTTTTTATGGTTTTTGTTTTTGGTTTGTTTTTGTTTTCTACTGTGAGTGCTTCTAGTGTTAGTGTTAGTGCTAATAAGAGTTCTGTTACTAGGGGTGATAGTGTGACTATTACTGCTACTATAAGTGCTGGCAGTGGTATTTATACTACTGAGGGTTCTATTAATTGTAGTGGTTCTGGTGTTACTGCTAGTAGGGATATGTCTTTTGAGGATATGGATACTAAGAGTACTTCTAAGAGCTTTTCGTTTACTATTAAACCTACTTCTTCAGGGACTGTTACTTGCAAAACTTCTAATGTTGTTCTTAGAGAACTTGCTGTTGATAAGGGTTATTCTTTAGATAATAGTTCTATTTCTATTACGGTTAAGGAACCTGTTGTTATTAAGAAGCCTACTCGTGAGTATTCTTCGAATAATTATTTGAAATCTTTAGCTATTGATGGGTTTGATATTTCGCCTTCTTTTGATAAAGAAACTAAAGAGTATAGTGTAGAAGTTCCTAATGGTACTGAAAAAGTTAATATTAAAGCTGAGAAGGCTGATTCTTCTGCTAGTGTTAAGGGCGATGGAGAAGTTAGTGTAACTGAAGGTGTTAATAAGATTGAAATTAAGGTTACGGCAGAAAATGGTAATGAAAGGGTTTATGTTATTAATGTAACGGTTAAAGAACTTGATCCGATAGAGGTTACTATTGATAAGAAGAAATATAATATAATTAGAAAAGAGGGTGTTATTGATCCTCCGGAAAATTATGAAAAAGATACTATTAAAATTAATGATAATGATGTTTTATGTTATAGGAACAAAGTTACTAAAGTAGTACTTGTTGGTATTAAAGATGAAAGTGGTAATGCTGCTTATTATATATATGATGAAAAGAAGAAGACTTATACTAAGTATAATGGTATTAAGGTTGGTAATTTGTATTTGAGTGTTCTTGATATGCCAAAGGATAAAATACCTGATGGTTATGTTAAGAAAACATTTGAGTATGATGGTAAGAAGATAGATGGTTATGTACTTAACAATAGTGACTTCTATCTTATATATGCACAAAATGAAACTACTGGTAAGATAGGACTTTATACTTATGATAGAAAAGAAGCTACTATACAAAGACTTAATAATGATGTTGTTAATGGATATAAGAAAAAGGCTGATAATTATTTTCTATATTTACTTATATCTATAGGGGTACTTGCTATTACTATTATTACTTTTTCTATAATTTTAATTAAGAAAAAGGATAATAGACATAAAATTAAGAATAAAAATAAATTAATGTAATATAATATAGTGCTACTAGAAGTTAGTGGTAAAGGAAAATATAGGGGTTTATATTTTCCTTTTTTTATATTCCTTTTTTGTTAACTTTATTGACTTGTTAATTAATTATTATTATAATAAAAAATACAAAATGGAGAAGGAAAGGAGTAGATTTGAAGAAGGTAATTTTTATTTTACTTGGTATTTCTTTTATACTTGGAGGTATTATTTTTGTTTTATATAAAAATAATTATAGTAAGAGTGATGATGTGGTAGATATTTTTAAAGAAAAAGATGATAGTGATAATAATAGTAATGATGATATAATAGAAGAGATGAAAGATGATACTAATACTGTAATAGTGGATATTAAGGGGATGGTGGTTAATCCTGGTGTATATGAGGTTCCTAGTAGTTTTAGGGTTAATGATGTTATTGAAACCGCTGGAGGACTACTTGATGGAGCTGATACTAGTAAGATTAATTTGGCTAAAGTAGTTAGTGATGAAATGACTATTATTATTTATTCTAATGAAGAAATTTTAGAGAAATATAAAAATGAGGTATGTGTATGTGATTGCCCTGATATTAGTAATGATGCATGTATTAGTGATAATAATGAAGATGATGAACTTGTTAATATTAATACTGCTAATATAGATGAACTTATGGATATTAAAGGTATTGGAAGAAGTAAGGCTAAAGCTATTATTGAATATAGAGATAAGAATGGTAATTTTAATTCTATAGATGATATTAAGAATGTAGATGGTATAGGGGATTCTTTGTTTGAAAAGATTAAGATGTATATTAAAGTTTAAATATTTATTTAAGTTATTAGCTTTAATTTTTTTAATAGGAGCGATATTGTTTACGCGTTATTATAAATTTGAATCTTGTTATGAAAAAGACGATGATACTTTTGTGGGAATTGTTACTGATTATAAAGTTAGTGATGGTAAGATTAGTATTACGCTTAAGGCTAAAGAGGTATTAATTGTTAATTATAGTTATAATAATTTGGTTTTTGATAAACTTCTTTATGGTGATAAACTTCTTGTTAAAGGAGAGTTATATACTCCTATGGATAGTACTATATTTAACTCTTTTAGTTATAAAGATTATTTATATAATAGGAAGATATTTTATATAGTTAAGGCTAGTAGTATTAATAAGATAGAAAATAATAGTAATTATTTTTATACTTTGAAAAATATTTTATATGATAGGGTTAATAAATTTAAGTCTGGTAATTATATTAAGACTTTATTATTTGGAGATAATAGTCTTTCTAGTGATATTAAGGAAAGTTATAGAATTAATGGTATAAGTCATTTGTTTTCTATAAGTGGTATGCATATTAATCTTATTATTGGTATTTTATATATTTATTTGGATAAGATTACTTATAATAAACGTATTAAATATTTTATTAGTGATATTTTTCTTATATTTTATTTGATTTTTTCATATACTTCTTCTTTACTTAGAGCCTGTATTATGTTTATACTTAGTAGTATTAATTATTTTTTTAAATTGGAAATTGATAAAATTGATATTATGTTATTTACTTTAGTTATCGCTATTTTTATTAATCCTTTTATTATTTATGATATTGGTTTTATTTATTCTTATTTAATTAGTTTTTTTCTTATTCTTTTTTATGATAAATATAAAAATAAAAATTATTTTATTAAGGTAGTTTATACTTCTGTTATATCTTTTTTGGTATCTTTTCCTATTACTGTATTTTATTTTTATGAGGTTAATGTTTTTAGTATTATTATTAATGTTTTAATTGTACCTATAGTTAGTGTTATTTTGATTCCACTTGCTATTATTACTTTGTTTTTTCCTATATGTGATAGTATTATGTTTTTCTTTACTAGTATTTTAGAGGATATATCTTTCTTTTTGAATGATATTTCTTTTATGAGATTTATTTTTTGCAAACCTAGTATTATTATAGTTATTTTATATTTTGTTATTATTTATGGTATTTATAGATATAAGAGGTTTATATATTTGTTTATTTTAGTTACTTTAATTCATTATATTTATCCTTATTTTAATAATAATTTAGAGATTACTATGTTTGATGTTGGAGAGGGTGATTCGTATCTTGTTAGTTTTCCTAATAATGGTGGTAATATTCTTATTGATACTGGGGAAGATGATGGGTATTCTATTATGAAGAATAATATTATAATGTATTTGAAAAGCAGAGGGATTAGAAAACTTGATTATGTTATTATTAGTCATGGTGATAAGGATCATATTGGTGGTCTTATTAATCTTACTGATAATTTTAGGGTAGATATGGTTATTTTTAATAGAGGTGATAAATCGTTATTTGAAGAAGAAGCTATTGATATTTTTGAGGATAAGGACATTGGATATGATACTTTTGGTGATAAAATTGATATTCATGGTATATATTTATATTTTCTTAATGATAAGATATTTGATAATGAAAATGATAATAGTAATGTTATTTATTTTGAATATTTGAAATATAAGTTTTTGTTTATGGGGGATGCCTCTAGTAATGTTGAGGATTATATTATGTCTAAATATAATCTTTCGGATATTACTTTTTTTAAGGTAGGACATCATGGTTCTAAGACTAGTAGTAGTAAAGATTTTATAGATTGTATTACTCCTAAAATTTCACTTATATCTTTGGGGAAAGGTAATATATATGGCCATCCTAACGAAGAAGTATTAGAAAATTTAAACAATTCAAAAATATATAGAACTGATTTGGATGGAAGTATTAATATCAAGATTAATAAAAGTAAAGTTAGAGTTCGTACTGCAATTATGAAGGAAGGTGAATAAAATTAATTATTATAATGAGATTAAAAGTAAATTAATAGATAATGAAGTATATAAAAGAGTAAAAGATTATTCTAAGAATAGAAATGAGATTAGTACTTATTATGAAGTTGGTAGATTGTTAATTGAAGCACAAGGTGGTGAAAATAGGGCAAAATATGGTGATGGCTTAATTAAAGAATACTCTGAGCGATTAACAAAAGATTTGGGGAAAAAGTATTCTATAACTTCACTTAAATATATGAGAATGTTTTATATATTGTATGAAAAAAGTCCTACACTGTCGGACCAATTAACATGGAGCCATTACAAAGAAATTCTAAAGTTTAATGATATTAATGAAATTAATTATTATATATCTATAATAGAAAGTTATAATTTGAGTGTAAGAGAATTGAGAGAAAGAATTAAAAATAAAGAATATCAAAGATTAGACGATAATGCTAAATTAAAACTAATTAATAAAGAAGAAGTTAACGTAAGTGATTTTATTAAGAATCCAATAGTTATTAAGAATAAATATAATTATGATATAGAAAATATTTCTGAGAAGATGCTTCAAAGATTGATACTCGAAGATATACCATCGTTTTTAAAAGAACTTGGAGATGGCTTTAGTTTTATAGAAAATGAATACAAAATAAAAATAGGTAATACTTATAATTATATAGACTTATTATTATTTAATTATATTTATAATTGTTTTATAGTAATAGAATTAAAAGTATGTGAACTAAAGAAAGAACATATAGGACAAATAGAAGTATATATGAATTATATAGATAAACATATTAAAAGTATTAATCAAGATAAAACAATAGGTATTATTATATCTAGGCGTGATAATCATTATTATATAGAATATTCAAGCGATAACAGAATATATACTAGAGATTATGTAATAAGTTAGGAGGATGATATGAATTATTATAATGAAATAAAAAATAAACTAATAGATAATGAAGTATATAAGCAAAAGGTGGTGAAAATAGGGCAAAGTATGGGAATGGATTAATAAAAGAGTATTCCAAAAGGTTAACCAGTGAACTAGGAAAAGGCTATACCTTCATTGCATTGTCCAGAATGCGACAATTTTATGTATTGTCTGAAAAAGTTGCGACATTGTCGCAACAATTATCTTGGAGTCATTACTCAGAATTATTATCACTTAATGATGTTAATGAAATTAATTATTATATATCTATAACAGAAAGTTATAACTTGAGCGTAAGAGAATTAAGAGAAAAATAAAAAACTTCTTACTAAGTAAGAAGTTAATATCTAAGTGGTGTCCTGGTGGAGATTCGAACTCCAGACCGATCGCTTAGAAGGCGATTGCTCTATCCAGCTGAGCTACCAAGACATCAGTCGATATAAATGATACCACAATATTATTAAAAAATCAACTACTTTTGCAAAAAAAGTTTACAAAAACAATATTTTCCTATATAATTTTCTTAGGAGTACATATGAAGAAAATAATAAATATCTTAACATTTATATATATAATAGTATTATATCATCTTACTAAAAATAGTAATACTTTCTTACTTACCTTTAGTTTTAGCTTGTTTTTAATATATTATAGTATATTTAGTTCAAATAAAATAAAAAAATTATTAAATGATTATTATGATAAAAAATATCTATATACAATGAATAAAGTATTTAAATGTAGTATATTACTTATCATTATTTTAACCATGCTTTTAGGAGTAATATCTTACATTATATCAACACTAATAAATATAGAAAAATTATATCTAGTTAATATAACCATGACAATATTCTTATCCATATCACTTATTATAAAACTAATAAATAACTATTTAAATATATTTGGATATAAAAAAAACATATTATTAAATATATATAAATTAAGTAGTATATTATTTAATATAATCAATATCTTCTTACTATATAAAGTTTTTTTATTAGAAGATTATTTAAAAATAATAATAATATATTTAGTACCAATAATATTAGGCATAATACTAATAATATTATCTTATATATTAGTAGTAAAGAAAAACAATAAATATACAAAAAAGAGAGAAGAAACAAAAATAAATTATATTATACAAATAAAAAAATCATTAATAGATAATAGATGCATAATAATATATAATATAATAAACGCATCATATATATACATATCCATTATAGTATTATATTATATATTACTAAATAGATATAAATATAGTTATGATGATGTATCAAATTATATTACCAATACATACTTTTATGGAATAATAATTATATATATTATACATTTAATAATCAAAAAAATATATAATACAGATATAAATAAATTAAAAACATCTATAATAAACAAAGATAATAACTATAAAGACTTATTTCATAAAATATTAAATAAAATAATCAATACCAGCCTAACGATAACTATAATATTAATGATTATATCAGGACCAATCAATATTACATTATTTAATAACGATTATAACTTTATTTTCGGATTAGTACCATTAATATTCTTTTATACAATATACGATAGTATTGTAAATATAAATATAATATGTAACAAAGAAAAAAATATTATAATATTTCTTTTAATAAGCTTAATAACTAAGATAATTTTTGAAGTACCACTAATAAATTCAGCATATAGAATGGGATATACAGCATATTTCGGAAGCATAGCCAGTACAATATTAGGACTAATAATCAGTATTATTATTGGAATAATACTTTTAACTAGAAAACTAAAAATAAATTTATTAGATAACTTTAATAGCATATTAAATATTATCTATGAAAACATAATATTATGTTTAATATTAACATTATTTACATTAATAATAAAAGTAGATACAAAAAACATCATCAATAGCATTTTAGTCATAATTTTTTACATATTTATAACTATAATCTATTATATAATCAAAAGAATAATAATACCAAAAAACAACCAGTAATATTGCACTTTTTAGTTAATTATGATATTATTATATCAGTAAGATAGTGAGGAATAACATGGAATACGATAAGAAGAAAAAAATATTAATAATATCAGGACTAACCATCCTATGTTTAGGACTACTAGGGGGAAGTATAGCTTATTTCACAAGTATACTATTCGAAGATTTAAATGTAAACACAACTACTAAAGGATTAGATTATTATATAACATATAATAAAGGTACTGATATAACGCGTGGTACCATAAATCCATCATCTACATATACAGGAGGAAATAACATTACCATAACATTATATAAAAAAGATAACACATATGACATATATGGACACATATATATGGATGTTACCTCAATAGGGGATAAATTAAAGAACAGCGATGCATTAAAATATACCGTTGTAAGTGGCAACACCATAATATCCTCAGGCAGTATGAAAGGAACTTCAGCAGGAACATCAAAACTAATAGCAACAAACATACCGCTTAGCACCACAAGCACCACTTACAAAGTATACTTATGGTTTGATGAAAACAATATAAACGATTATGAAGTACAAGGGGAAACAATAAAAGCTACTGTACGCTGTACAGCTAGTATGAAGCAAGAATAAAAAAACAAAAAAAGAATAAAAAAGAAGGTGAAAAAATGGCTAATGTGTCAAATTACTACATAGAATCCAGAACCAAACTAATTAGTAATAAAGAATCATGCATTATAGGCAATAAGTACAGAATAACCATATTAACACCAAGATTAGCCAGATTAGAGTATACACCAAGTGGTAAATTTATCGATGACCCAACCGCCTTAGTCATTAATAGAACCTTTCCCAAAACACCATATGGCATCACCGAAAGTGAAACACTAATCCAAATAGATACCGGCATTTTCACAATCACATACGTAAAAGATAAAGATTTCAAAGCCGGAAACTTCGGCAGTAATCTAAAAGCCGTCATAAATAATACTACAATAGAGTGGCAAATGAATAGCCCACAAGTAAAAAATTTAAGAGGTATAAATTATTCAATTGACAGCATCAAGGATAAAATAATTCTAGATACAGGATTATATTCTTTAGATGGCTATGCAGTAGTAAAAGACAATACTCCAGTATTAACAGAAAACGACATTTTCATCCCAAGAGAAGAAGGATCAAAAGACATATATCTCTTTATGTACAATAAAGATTTTGACGGATGTTTAAACGACTATTTCACTTTAACCGGCTATCCAAACCTAATACCAAGATATGCCTTAGGGGCATGGTGGTATAAAAACGATAATTACACCAGTAAAGATATAATATCATTAGTAGATAGATTTAACAAAGACAATATCCCAATATCAATATTTCTATTAGGAGACTCATGGCGTGGAAACAACAATTACATACCAAGTATTGACCTAAAAAACGTAAGCAATTATTTAACACAAAAAAACATAAAATTAGGAGTAACAATTAATCCCAATTTAGAAATAGCAAAAGGAACTAATGAATATAATTTAATAAGCAGTTTTATCAATGAAGAAAAATTCAAATTTATTCCCCTTAGCAACGAAAAACTAGGCATATACCTAAACATGTTTATAAATAATCTAGAAATGCAAGGCGTAGAACTATATAGTATTGATTATAATAATCCAAATGACAAAATAGATTTGTGGAAATTTGCCCATTATCATCATGGAAAAATAGAAACAAGAGGAAAAAGAGGATTATCACTAACCCGAAATCACGGAATAGCGGTACATCGCTATCCAATCATTTGGAGTGGTAAAACATTAGTAAATTGGACAACCCTAAATCTATTACCAAGATATAATCTCCAAGGATATAACGTCGGAGTATCTTTCATAGCCCATCCCATTGGCGGTTATCACAACGGAATCGAAGAAGCTGAATTATATTTAAGATACATACAATTTGCCTGCTTCTCACCAATCTTTTTACTTGCCAGTGAAGGAGGCAAGTATTACAAAAGAGAACCATGGAAATGGAATCCAATTATCGAAAACGATATAATTAATTTTATGAATTTAAGATACAAATTAATACCATACATCTATACCGAAAGCTATAACTATCATAAAACAGGAAAAGGAATAGTAAAACCATTCTATTACGATTACCCAAAAATATTAGATGATGTTCAATACAAAAATCAATACTTTTTCGGTCAAAACCTTTTCGTATCACCAATAACTAACAAAAAAAATATAGTTATCGATAGAGTAATGAAAAAAATATTTGTTCCAGATGGCATTTGGTTCAATTTATTAGATGGAAAACAATATAATGGAGCTAAATATTATACCAATTTCTATCGCGATGAAGATTATCCCGTATTCGTAAAAGCCGGATCAATAATACCAATGAGCTATAACATTAAAGAAGATATACCAAGTACTCTAGAATTAAATATATATCCACTTAACGATGGAACATACAATTTATACGAAGATGATGGCATAACAAATAACTATAAAAAAGGTATGTATATGATAACAAACTTTAGTTATCATTATGAAAAAGATAATTACACCTTAAAAATATCAAAATCAGAAGGTAAAAATCTTCTAAGTAAAAGAAACTATTTATTAAGATTCAAAAACACCAAAAATATTAAAGCAGTATACATAGAAGATAAAAGTATTACTTATAATTGCTATTATGATAAAAACGATTTCATTATTCAAATAAATAACCTTATCGTAGGCAGAGACTTAGAAGTAAATATAAAAGGTGAAAATGTTTTAGTAAGTTCTATTAGGCTTATCAATGAAGACATTAAAGAAATATTATATGACTTAGCAATAAATACAAGTCTAAAAGACAAATTAGATGAAATATTATTTAGTGATTTAGATGTTAAGAAAAAAAGAATAAAAATAAGAAAATTAAAGAAAAAAGGATTAGATAGTAAATATATAAAAATATTCATCAATTTACTTGAATACATCCAAAAAATATAGTATAATACAGACTTATATGGAGGTAATATAATGAAAGAAATATTAAATATACTATTAGACTTTATAATATCATATACATTAATATTTATATTATATTATTTCTTTTTTGTCTTTAAAAAGACAAAATATAATAAAAAGAAAGTACCAGTGGAATACTATTATTTAGTAAGAGTATATGGATTAGATGAAAAAAAAATAAATTACAAAAAATTTTTATACACTTCCGCAATTATAAATACTTTTATAATTGCTTTGACTTATGTAATTGTTTTTCACTTATTAGACAATTGGCTATGGCAATTGCTATGTAGCATAATACTCATAATCCTATTAATAATAATTATGTATGGAATACTAGGAAGACATTATCAGAAAAGAGGTAAAAAAAATGTATAATTTCAAAAAAATAGAAAAAAAATGGCAAGAGTACTGGGAAAATAATCATGTTTTTGAAGCACAAAACGAGAGCAACAAAAAACCATATTACATTCTAGTAGAATTTCCATATCCATCAGGAAGTGGACTACATGTAGGCCACGTTAGAGGCTATACAGCACAAGACGCTATAGCTAGAATGAAAAGAAGACAAGGATATAACGTTTTATATCCAATGGGATGGGATGCATTCGGAGCACCAGCAGAACAATATGCCATAAAAAATCATATTCATCCCAAAGACGCCGTAAAAGAAAATATAAAAACATTTAAAGGCCAAATGAAAAGACTTGGATTTTCATTTGATTGGAGTAGAGAATTTTCTACTACCGATCCAGAATATTATAAATGGACACAATGGCAATTCTTGCAATTTTACAAACACAATATGGCCTATAAAGCAACAATACCAGTAAATTGGTGCCCAACATGCAAAACCGTACTTTCCAACGAAGATGCCGCTGGTGGCGTGTGTGAAAGATGTGGCAGTAGCGTTGTTCAAAAAGAAAAATCCCAATGGATGCTTAGAATGTCCGATTATGCTGAAGATTTATTAAAAGGACTTGATGACACAAATTTTGCTGAAAGAGTAAAATTAGGACAAATCAATTGGATAGGCAAATCAACCGGCGTTGAGTTGGATGTAAATGTTGTAGGAGGAGGATCTTTCTCAGTATTTACCACATGTATTGAAACAGTATATGGTATAACATTCTTTGTAATAGCTCCAGACGGAAAACTAATGAAAGAACTATTACCAAGAGTAGAAAATAAAGATGAAGTTTTATCTTATATAGAAGCAACATCACATAAATCTAATATGGATAGAACAGAATTAAATAAAGGAAAAACAGGTGTAGAATTAAAAGGAATTAAAGCAATTAATCCAGTAAATGGTAAAGAAGTACCAGTATTTATAGGAGACTTCGTTTTAGGCGACTATGGTACCGGTGCAGTAATGGCCGTTCCAGCTCATGACCAAAGAGATTATGAATACATGAAAGCCCATAACTTAGATATGATAGAAGTAATATCCGGAGGAGACATCTCAACTAAAGCTTTTGAAAAATATGATTATTTAGGAAAAAATTGCAAACTTATAAATTCCGAAGAATTCACCGGTATGACAGTGGAAGAAGCCAAAGAAGCCATTACTAAAAAACTAGAAAAACTAGGTATTGGAAGAAGAGTAAATAACTATAAAATGAGAGATTGGATTTTCTCAAGACAAAGATTCTGGGGGGAACCAATTCCAATGATTTATTGCGAAAAATGTGGCTGGCAACCTATGGAAGAAAAAGATTTACCACTACTTCTTCCAAATGTTGCAGAATACGAACCAACTGAAAACGGTGAAAGCCCATTAGCAAAGATCGATGAATGGGTAAATACAACTTGTCCTTGTTGCGGAGGCCCTGCCAGAAGAGAAACCGATACAATGCCTAACTGGGCTGGTTCATCATGGTATTTCCTAAGATTTATGGATCCACACAATAACAAAGAATTTGCTAATATGGATGTAATGAAATATTGGAACAGAGTAGATTGGTATGACGGTGGCATGGAACATACAGCTAGACATCTATTATATGCTAGATTCTGGGTACAGATGCTATACAACTTTGGCTTAGTACCACATAAAGAAATGATTTGGACCAGAGTAAGCCACGGAATGATATTAGGCTCTAATAACGAAAAAATGAGTAAAAGTAAAGGCAATGTAATAAATCCAGACGAAATAGTAAACGGATATGGAGCAGATGCCTTAAGAATATACGAAATGTTTATGGGTGACTATACACAAGATGCACCATGGAGCACAGACTCACTTAAAGGATGCAAAAGATTTGTTGATAGAATAGTAAGACTAAAAGATAAAGTCACAGATAATGATGAATATTCTAAAGACCTAGAAGTGATTATCAACAAAAGTATCAAAAAAGTTGAACACGACCTAACTCACATGGCCTACAATACAGCAGTATCAACACTAATGATTCTATTAAATACTTATGACGAAAAAGAGCATATTACCAAAGGCGATTATAGAATATTACTAGAACTACTAAATCCAATTGCTCCACATATAACAGAAGAATTAAATGAAACTATAGGATATGAACCAATTTGCAATAGACCATGGCCAAAATATGATGAAGCCAAAACAGAAGATCAAGAAAAAGAAATAGCTATTCAAGTAAATGGTAAAGTAAGAGATACCATCAAAATAAACATAAATACTTCAAAAGAAGAATTAGAAAAAACAGCACTATCAAGAGAAAACATAAAAAAGTGGATTGAAAACAAAAAAGTAGTAAAGGTTATCGTAGTACCAGGAAGAATAGTAAATATTGTTATAAAATAAACATAATGAATCTCAAATATATGAGATTCATTTTTTTAAAAAAATAAAATTTAATCAAAATAACTTTTTATACCATTAATAACAGCCAAAATATATTTTTAACACATTAAAAATAACTTTATACCAGAAAAAACATTCACAAAATACCTTTTTACCCCATTTGCATAATTAAATCAAATCTGCTATTATCATTGCAAGGAGGAAAAAATGGATACTATTAAAATAATACAAATATTTAATAAAGTCATAACAAACAAAGAACTAGATAGAAAAATCATATATAAATTCCTAAACCACATTTTATCTAAACACAATATCATTTTAGTAGAAGGAGACATCTATATAAAAGAAATAAGAAGCCATATAGTAGACAACACCATAAATAATAATTACCTAATAAGAGTAAATAAAAATCAATTCTTCAGTTTAGGAATAAATGAAAACTTTGATAAAATAGATTATGTACTTAGAACATACTATGATCTATTTGAAGAAATAACCAAACTAAAATTAGAAAACGAAGAATTATTCTCAAGTACACATGCAATCATAAACCTAGATATATTTAACACAAAAGAAGTAGCAAAATTAATATTAAAGAACAAAGAAGGAATAGTACTAAAAAGTCCTTTAAATATTATCAATGTAAATGTATTAGATAATTATGATAAAATGTTAGAATTATTAACTCCTGAAGAGAGAAAAAATCTAATTAATTTAATAAACAAGCAAATATAAGGCGGTGAAATAATGTATAAAGCATATAAATTTAGAATATATCCAAGTGACACACAAAAACAAAAACTAAATAAAACTTTTGGATGTAATAGATTTGTATATAATTATTATCTTAGAAAAATAATTAGCGAAGGATATATAAACGCCTATTCTTGTATTAAAGATTATACAAATAAATTAAAATATGAATATCCTTTCTTACTAGAAGCCAATCCATTGCTTATCAAGAAAACAATATTCAATCTACAAGATAATTATAAAAGACATCTCAACAGTGGAATTAGTAATCCAAAATATCGAAGCAAATATGGTAAAAATAGTTATACAATTAAAGCTATTTACAATAAATACTGTAATATAGAATTAGATTTAATTAGTAGAACAATAAAATTACCAGAATTAGAAGAATTAAAAATAAGAGGCTATAGAAATATCACCAAAATAAATGGCAAAATAACAAACGTAACAATATCGAAAGATAAAAATAGCAAATATTATGTGAGTATATTATATGAATTGCCAGAACCATCAAAAAGAAAACCAAATACAATAGTAGGAATAGATTTAGGAATAAAGAAACTAATAACAATGTCAGATAATACATCGTATGATAATAACAAATATATAAATAAATACGAAGAACAAATAAAAAGAGAACACTATAAATTATCCAAAAAGAATAAAGGAAGTCAAAACTATTACAAAAATTTAAAAAGATTAAATAAACTCTATAGCAAATTATCCAATGCCAGAAAATACTACATTCATAAAATAACAAAAGAAATAACCGATAATTATGATATAATAATTACCGAATCATTAAATATTAAAAAAATGATTATGGACAAAAACATAAATCTATCAAAAAAAATAAATGATGCAACATTTAGAGAAATACTAAAACAACTAGAATACAAGTCTAAAGAAAAAGGTAAATACTTTTTCAAAATAAATACCTACTATCCATCAAGTCAAACCTGTAGTGTTTGTGATAATATAGATAAAAAATACAAGAACTTAAATGAGAGAGACTATGTATGCCAATGTTGCAAAAACACATTAGATAGAGATTTAAATGCAAGTATAAATATCATGTTTGAAGGGCTAAAATTATATATGAAGAAAGTATATTCCAGGTATCAATAATGAATGTCAATAACGAACAAAATTTCTTTAAAGTAAAAATAAAGTACGGTAGCACTTATCGGAATTTAAGTCTGTGGACGAAGCTAAGTGTAGTTTCCAAGAAACAGAAATTCATCACTGTGAAGTGATGGTGCAAACAATTTGCACTTTATTCGGGGAGAGTTACTGATATAATTATAGCAGAAGCAAGTATAGACAACTAGAAAAATAAGCAGATAAATGAAAAAAACTTGAATAATTAAAAATTAGATGCTATAATTATATCAGTAACTGCCCTGTAGCCAAGTGGTAAGGCTCTAGACTCTGACTCTAGCACGCGTTAGTTCGAATCTAACCAGGGCAACCACTAAATAAAAATAGCCCTTCAAAAGGGCTTTATTTTGATATAGTTATTATTTGCAACATCTTTGACCACAGCCGCAGCCACAAGAACCATTGTTCCAGAATAATATGAAGAATATTATAAGTACGACGATGATTATCCAAAAACCATTAGCGCCATAGCTATATCCATAAGAAGGGTATCCACAACCATACATGTTAATCTGTTCTCCTTTCAATATATTATATTTAACTATAATAATAATGAATATAGTGTATACCTAATAAAATAAAAAACGAGGTGAAAAAAATGACAAATAAGGACTTAGCAGAATTATTATTTCCTGATGTTACCAAAACAATAGAAGATTATGAAAAAATGTATCCAGAAAGAAATTTAAAGGAAGGCGCGAAAGTAACAAGATTTGCTCCTAGTCCAACAGGATTTATGCATATAGGAGGATTTTATCAAGCACTTACAGATTATATTATTGCAAAAAATACAAATGGAGTATTTTATTTAAGAAATGAAGACACCGACAAAACAAGAGAAGTAGATTCTGCCATTGAATTAATAATAAAAACATTGAAAGAATATAATCTTATGCCCGATGAATATGAGTATAAGGATAAAATAGTAGGCAATTATGGACCATATATTCAAAGTGAAAGAATAGAAATATATCACGCTTACATAAAAAGATTAATTGAAATAGGTAGAGCATATCCATGCTTTTGTAAAAAAGAAACACTAGAAGAATTGAGAAAAAATCAAGAAGAAAAAAAAATGAGAACAGGTTACTATGGTAGATTTGCTAAATGTAGAAGTATTAGCATAGAGGAAGCAATTACAAGAATAAAAAATGGCGAAAGCTATGTCATTAGATTCAAATCAGAAGGCAATTTTAACAATAAAATAATTTTTGAAGACCTATCAAAAGGAAAACTAAGTTTAAGTGAAAATGACATAGATGATGTAATTATGAAAAGCGATACCATGCTTCCAACTTATCATTTTGCTCATGTAGTAGATGACCATCTAATGCACACTACGCATGTAGTAAGAGGAGAGGAATGGCTACCAAGCGTAACTAAACATCTAGAAATGTTTAAAGCATTAGGCTTAAAACCACCTAAATACATTCACACCCCACTGATATTAAAGCAAGATGGTGAAATCAAAAGAAAAATAAGCAAAAGAAAAGACCCAGAAGCAAGTATGAGTTATTATAAAGAAAAAGGATATCCTACAATTGCAGTAATAGAATCATTGATGACAATAATTAATTCCAATTACGAAGAATGGCATGCCGCTAATCCAGACAAAAATTTCTTAGATTTTAATTTTTCTCCCAAAAAAATGTCTCCATCAGGAGCTTTATATGATTTAGAAAAATTAAATAACATATCTAAAAATTACATTAGTAAAATGACTAAGGACGAAGTATATACTAATTTAGTAAATTGGAGCAAAGAATATGATAAAGAATTTAATAATCTACTAGTAAAATATGAAGATTACACAAAAAACGTACTAAACATAGAAAGAGAACAGAAAAAGCCTAGAAAAGACTATTCCTGCTATAGTGATATAAAAAGTCAAATATTCTATATGTATGACGAATTATACAATCCAACCTCATATGAATGGGGAAAAATTGACGATAAAAATGAAATCATTAAGATACTAAGAACATATATGCAAAAATATTTCAATATTACCGACAAAGAAGCATGGTTTAACAATATCAAAGACATGACAGACGAACTAGGCTATTGCAGTAATATGAAAGAATACAAAGAAAATCCAGATAAGTATAAAGGAAGCGTAGCAGACATATCAACAGTAATAAGAGTAGCACTAACAACAAAAAGTATGACACCAGACTTATATGAAATAATGAGATTACTAGGTAAAGATAGAATAAAAGAAAGAATAACAAAAATAGAGCAGCTTTAACAAAAGCCCCTCTTTTTTTATAACAATTATCTAATTTTTATGGTACAATATAATATATAAATAGAAAGAAAGATATAGCGAAACACTAGTAAAATTATATAAGAAATTAAATATAGAATTACCCAAACCAACCGCTGTAAAAATACATTCCGGAGAAGAAGGAAATCAAAACTATCTAAAACCAGAATTCATGAAAGACATAATAGAAGAAGTGGATGGTGTAGTAGTAGAATGCAATACAGCATACGAAGGAGCCAGAAATACAACCAACAAACATCAAAAATTAATGCAAGAACATGGCTGGGATAAATATTATCAAATAGATATAACGGATAGCCATGTTAGTATTATCGCATTTCAAGGTACATCCAATGGGAGGCTTTGGTGGAGCCCTAAAACAATTATCCATAGGAGTAGCATCCAGTAGTGACAAAGGCAAAGACCACCTAATAGAACGTATAGAATCAAGACATGGCAATCACATCATCGATGCAGCGGCAGCTTTAAAATTCGGCACCAAAGACTATGAATTAATAAACATCGATAACATTTAGTATGACTAACAATTATTATTGCCAAAGACAAATTATAATATCTTATAACAAAAAAATCAAATAAGAACTTTTATAGTTCTTTTAATTATGCTATAATATAAATATACATAAAGGAGAATGCAAATGGAAGATAAAATAACAAGAATGAAAGAACTAATAAACATCCTAAATAAAGCCTCAGAATTATATTATCAAAAAAATACAATCATGATGACCGACTACGAATACGACCATCTTTATGATGAATTAGTAGAATTAGAAAAAGAAACCAACATGACACTATCCAACAGCCCAACAATAAATGTCGAACCAGAAATATCCAGTTCCTTAAAGCAAGTAGAACATCCTAGTCCAATGTTGTCATTAGCTAAAACCAAGAAAGTAAGCGAATTAGAAAACTTCCTAGGGGACAAAGAAGGCCTATTATCATGGAAACTAGACGGCCTAACAATAGTACTTACTTATGAAGACGGCAAACTTATCAGTGGTGTTACCAGAGGAACAGGAATAATAGGAGAGCTAGTAACAGAAAATGTCAAACAATTCAAAAACGTTCCACTTACAATTCCATATAAAGGAAGACTAGTATTAAGAGGAGAAGCTATAATTAAATATTCCGATTTTAACAGAATGAATGAAGAATTAGGAGATGGCTCCAGCCAATACAAAAATCCAAGAAATCTATGTTCCGGTTCCGTAAGACAACTTGATAGTAGTATTACCGCTAAAAGATGCGTTAATTGCATAATCTTTGCCCTAATCGAATCATCTACTAATATATCCAATTTAAAAAGCGAATGTTTCGATTGGCTAAAAAACCAAGGCTTTGAAGTAGTAGAACATTATAAAGTAACAAAAAACACAGTCAAAGAACAAGTGCTTATGTTCAAAGAAAAAGTCAAAGAATACGATATACCATCCGATGGTTTAGTTATCACTTATGACGACATAGCATATGGTAATAGCCTTGGAACTACCGCCAAATTTCCTAAACACTCATTAGCATTCAAATGGAAAGATGAAACAGTAGCCACCACATTAAGAAAAGTAGATTGGCTCGTATCAAGAACCGGCCTTATCAATCCCGTAGCAGTATTCGACCCAGTAGAACTAGAAGGAACCATAGTATCCAGAGCCTCAGTTCATAACGTTTCAATATTAGAAGGATTAAAATTAGGAATAGGGGATACCATCATGGTTTATAAAGCCAATATGATCATTCCTCAAATAGCTAGTAATTCCACTCAAAGCGGTAATTTAGAAATACCAGATAGATGCCCTGTATGTGGCAGCAAAGCTAGTATCATATCCAATTCCGATGTAAAATATTTATACTGCATGAATGATTTCTGCAAAGCCAAACTAATAAAACGCTTAAGTCTCTTTGTAAGTAGAAACGCTATGAACATTGACGGTATCTCCGATATGATTCTAAACAAACTAATTACCGAAAAAATAGTAAACAATTATAAAGACCTATACCATTTAGATAGATATAAAGATAAAATAATAGCTTTCGATGGTTTCGGAGAAAAATCCTACAATAATATGATAAACTCTATAGAAAAGTCACGACATGTAAAATTAGCCAATTTTATATATGCATTAGGCATACCTGATATAGGCTTTTCCAGAGCAAAACTTATATGCAATCACTTTAACAACGATTTTAACAAAATAAGTAATCTAACATATGAAGAATTAAGTAATATCCCCGGCGTAGGAAATGTTATTGCCAAAGAGTGGATTGACACATTTTCCAATCCCGACTTTATAGAGGAACTAAAAGAATTGAAAGAAGAAATAGATATACCAAAAGCATCCACTAATAGCAATAAAGACCTAGACGGCTTAACCTTCGTAATAACCGGTAGCCTAAACAAATTCACTAATAGAGATACAATGATTGAATTCATTGAGGAACATGGCGGCAAAGTAGTTACCTCAATATCCAGTAAAGTTAACTATTTAATAAATAACGACATTACCAGTACAAGTACTAAAAATAATAAAGCAAAAGAACTAGGAATCAATATTATAGATGAAGATAAGTTCCTTGAACTAATAAAAGAAAAGTAATTTTCTTTTTCTTTTCGTCTCACATTTCATTGCTCGCCGTTTTCTAATGCCTAAGGTCATTAGAAAATAGTTTTGAGCTAATATCTCAAAACTAATATTAGTATGTAAAAACACTTGAAAAAAGTTTTTATCTATGTTAAAATAATAATGTCTCAAAAAAGACATTATGGCCTGTTGGTGAAGTGGCTTAACACATTGCCCTCTCAAGGCAACATTCATGGATTCGAATTCCATACAGGTCACCATATATTAACAATTCAAAGACTTCATTTCTGAAGTCTTTTCTCTTGCATTTTTAATAATATAATAATATAATAAATATACCAAGAAAGAGAGTATATATGAATAAAGAGATAAAAACAGTTAAAATAGCCAAAGCAATCATCCCAACCAGTCCACAAAAAATAGAAGTATTTGATAATATAAAACCCATCCATCGTCCTTTTGTATCTTCCTTTTATAATGTCCTAAAAAAGAATTTAACAGAAAATGAATTAACCAACTTTTATAATAACATATCAACTCTGACAATAAAATATAAAGATGATATATTAACTAAACTTAAACTAAATAAAGATGCAGGACATTATTTACCAGACAAAAACATTATAGAAATATTTCCACCTAACGATTTAAATCCATATAATACCTTTAATCATGAATTATTACATATGGCCAGTAGTAGTCACAATAATAAAGAATATCATATAGGTTTCAACCAAATAACCAATAAAGCCAATATTAGTTATGCATTAAATGAAGGATATACAGAAGCATTAAATAATCACTTTTTCGGAGCCAGTATAGCCACATCTGGATATAAGTATGAAGCAATATTATCCATTATTATAGAAAAAGTAATAGGAAAGAAAGAAATGCAAAATCTATACTTTACCGCAGATCTATATCATTTAGTAACAAAACTAAAAGAATATACAACCTATACCGCCATTGGTAGATTTTTATATAATATGGATTTGGTATTACAAAGTAAACAAAATAATACCAATAAAGAAAAAATAATTCCTCCTCTTCTAGAAATAAACTTATTTCTATATGAAGTGTTTACCAATTGGCTAATAGATTCATACCAAAAAAAAACATATACCATAAACGAAATAAATGAAGGATATCATATATTTACCAAAGCAATTAATCTTATACCCGATATATTTTCCTATGTTAGTGATGAATTAAACTATGATATTAAAGACAATACTGAAGTATATAAACAAAAGATAAAAAGATTAAGCAAATAACTTAAAAAACATAGCCGAAAATATTATAGATAAAAAAACTTGATATAATCTCCCAATAAAATAATTACGATATCTAATTTTATCATCTAAAATACTAATAACCTGCATATGAATAGACAGTCCTCCAAAAGAAATAATCATCGAAGAAATTATAACTTTATAAATGTCACTAATATTAAGTAACGATAAAGAAGATAACCCCATAGTCATTTCTAAGACTGCCTTAACAAGTACTGATAAATAATCATCCAAAGCAAAAATATGACATACCAAAGTACTAACAATTAAAAAAGAAGTAACAATCCCAGATATCATAAAAAGTGTGTTTACACTTTTTTTAATACTAAGAGAAAATAAAGCACCAAAACTTTGACAATTAGTCTTTTTCGATATATAATTATCACTAGTAGGAATATTCTTATTTCTAAAGATAATACCAATTATTATATTAGATAATATATGTGAAACAAGAATAATAATTCCATACATATTATTCTTTAAATAAAAGACACCTATTGTTTCTAATACAAATAAAGGATTAGCAAAATGACATATTAATAGAAGATGTTCAGCTTCTAATTTAGAAATAAGTTTCATATCATAAGAAGATCTAATTGCCATTGCATTATTCGGAAATCCCGCTATTAAAGAAATAAATAGAACCAGTACAGCTTCCTTACTAATATTAAATAACTTACTAAAGAAAGAAGTAATGACTTTTGGTATATACATAATAAAATTATAACTAATTAATATATTAGAAGTAACAAACATAGGAAACATTGATGGTACAAGAGTATTAAACCAAATATAAAAAGAAGAAATAATAGTATCGGATACAAGTGACTTATTAAAAAAAATAAGTATTAAAATAATAAAAGTAACAATCACTATAATTTGGTTAGAATATTTTTTCATAATCAATTATATGATATAACATAGAAAAAAATAATAAGGGTGATATAATGAAAATAAAAAATTTTATAAAAGAAAATTACAAATTTTTAATAACACTATTAATTCTAGTAATATGCTTATATATAAAATTACCATATTATGCCATGGCTCCTGGAGGAACAATAAATATAACCGACAGGGTAGTAATGCAGAACTATGATAAAAATAAAGATGGTAGTTTAAATATGCTATATGTAAGTGAATATGAATTAACTCCTGGAACATATATAGTAGCCAAATTAAAACATTGGGATATCGAAAAAGAATCTACAAGAAGAATATCTAACGAAACAGTAGAAGAAGTAAAAGAAAGAAACAAAATAATGCGTGATAATTCTTTAGATATAGCCACTATGGTAGCATATACAAGTGCCAACAAAAAGATAGATATAAAGAAAAAAACAAATATTGTAATAGCCACTACTAAGGAAAACGGACTTAAAGTTGGTGACATAATTTTAAAAGCAGACAATATAGAATGCGAAGATATTAAAGAAATAAAACAAATAATATCATCTAAAAATATAGATGATACTGTAGAGTTTACCATTTTAAGAAATAATAAAGAAATGAAAGTAACAAGTAAAATATCTAATGAAAACAATACTAAAGCAGTAGGCGTAATAATAATAACAGAATATGAATATGACCTTGATCCAAAAGTAGATATAAAATTCAAAAGTAGCGAAGCCGGAGCCTCAGGTGGATTAATGCTAACATTAACAGTATATAATGCTATAAGCGATGAAGATATCATAAAAGGAAGAAATATAGCAGGTACAGGTACCATTTCCGCTGATGGTTCAGTAGGAGAAATAGATGGTATAAAATATAAAATAATGGGTGCAGCCAAGGATAAAATGGATATCGTTTTCGTACCATCCGCTAATTATAAAGAAGCCATAGAAACAAAAGAAAAATACAACTATAAATTAAATATAATTAAAGTTGATAATTTTAATGAAGCAGTAGACTATTTAAGAAATAATTAAATATAGTACATACATATTTGTACTATATTTTTATATTATATCTTCCAAAATCATCAAAAATATATTATAATTAACTTATGAATAGGAGGATATATATGAGTAGACATAAAAAAAATTCCAATGTAGGTAAAATAGCATTGATACTATTTATAATAATAGTATTAGCATTAATAGTAGTATTTAAAGTAATACAAAAAAACAATAAGCATCAAGAAGAATTAATGCCAAAATTAAACGATATTACCGAAGTAAATACACTAGTATCAAAGTATTCACTAGAAGCCAATATAACATATGACTATAGTGATGATATTCCCAAAGATAAAGTAATATCACAAAGTATAAAAGAAAATACTAAAATAGATAAAGGTATGAAATTAGATGTAGTAATCTCATTAGGAAAATTAGATAAAGAAAAACTAGCTAGTGACAATATTAACGAATTAGGTAAAGTACCAATAATGATGTATCATGGTATTAGAGAAAAAACCGCAAATAGTACAGGAACAGTAGGAGGTAACGTTGACAAAGACGGTTACAATAGAACTCCTGAAGCATTCAGAAAAGATTTAGAATACTATTACGAGAATGGATATGAAATGATTCGTTTAGAGGACTACATCAATGGTAAAGTAACAGCATCATATGGTAAAAGCCCAATCATTATCACTTTTGATGATGGAAACGAAGATAATATAAAAGTAACAGGCTTAGATGATAATGGCAATATAATTATTGACAAAGACAGTGCAGTTGGTATACTTGAAGAATTCAAAAAAAATCACAAAGATGTTACAGTAACCGCCACCTTCTTTGTTAATGGAGGTATATTCAATCAGAGCGAATATAACGAAAAAATATTAAAATGGATGGTAGAAAATGGCTATGACATTGGCAACCATACACAAACTCACTTAGATATCAAAAAATCAACTCCTGAAAGAGTACAAAAAGAAATAGCCTATGTATATGACGAATTAGAAAAAACAATTCCTAATAAATATGTAAAAATAATAGCACTTCCATTTGGTAGTCCATATAGCAAAGATAACGCCAATTTTAAATACGTATTATCAACAAATTACAACGATAAAAATTATATTACAGAAGCCGCTTTAAGAGTAGGATGGGAACCAGAAGTATCATGCTTTGATAAAAACTTCGATAAAACCTTTCTAAAAAGATGTCGTGCCTATGACAATAATGGTAAAGAATTTGATATAGCCATGGTATTTAATATGTTAAAAAGTACCAAATATATATCTGATGGAAATCCAGATACAATTGTAATAAAAGAAACAGATAAAGATAAATTAGTTAATACAGATAAAAAAATAATCACTTACTAAGGAGGTACCAATGAAATTAAATAATAAAGGATTTGCTATAACTAGCGTTTTATATGGATTACTAATACTATTCGTTGTACTTACAAGTACATATTTAGCAATATTATCCTCTAAAAAAAATAATATAGATAAAATAACTGAAGACTTAGAAGAAGACTATTTTACTTCTAATAGTTCCAATGGTTAAGAATAGGAGTATTTATGAATAAAAAAGGATTTACTTTAATAGAGTTATTAATGGTAATAGCCATAATTGCAATAATATCCATGATTTTAGTTCCTAATGTAATCAATATGATATCTATAAATAAACAAAAATCATGTGAAAGTTTAAAAAAGAATATCATTAGTGCCACTAAGCTCTATGTAAATGAAAATAAATATGATTTAGGTTTCACTTGTGATAAAAACATAGAAATTCCTATATCAAATACCATAAAAATTTCTATATCTAAACTAATAGAGGCTGGAAAAATAGATGGTGATATAAAAAATCCAATAAATAATGATGATTTAACAAACAAAGAAGTATCTGTAACATTTAATTGTCAAACTAAACAATTTACATATGACTTTGATTATAATTGTCAATAGTACTTGCAATATTCAAAAAAATATAGTACAATTATCTTAGATATATTTAATAATACGTGAGGTGGAAATATGAAGTTAAATAGAAAAGGACAAACCCTTGTAGAGTATGTACTTATCATATCCTTAATTACTGTAATAGCAATAGGAGCAGTAAAGGCATTTGGAGGCTATCTTCAAGATGCCGTTACTAAAATGGGCTGTAATATTTCTGGTAAAGAATATGTTGAAGGCAAAAAAATCGGAGAGGGATATTGCGCTGGAGACGAAAATAAAGTATTTGAATAGAATATAAATCGACAAAATATTTATATTCTTTTTTTTATAATCAATATATGAGAATATATATTGATTTATTTTTTTTATTTAATACCATTATGGATATAATAATCATAACCTCTGTAAGTATATTATTAAAAAGAAATACTACCTATAAACGAATACTAATATCATCTTTATTAGGAGGATTATCATCTCTTATGTTATTTACAAGTATAAATAGATTATTATTAGAACTAATAACCATAATACTAATGGTAACAATAGCATTTAAGTATAAAAATATAAGATATTTCTTAACCAATATCCTATATACATACATACTAAGCATCTTATTAGGAGGACTAATATATTTGTTCAATTCCAAGGTAACATTAAATATCTATTTAAATTACTTAGTAATAATAGTACTATCTATTGAAGTAATGACACTATATATAAAAGAAAATAAGAAAATAAAAAACACTTATAATAATTATTATAAAGTAGACATATATTTTAAAGATAAAGAAAAAATATCATTAATAGGATTTCTAGATACCGGAAACAATTTATATGATCCATATAAAAAAAGACCAATAATTCTCGTAGACAAAAAGTATCAAAAAGAAGATAAATTTATTCTAGTACCATATCATACAATTAATGGAGAAGGACTACTAAAATGTATAAAGCCTGAAAAAGTATATATTGAAAAAATAGGGTATAAAAACAATTTACTAGTGGCATTCTCTTCTAGTCCTAGTACAATAAATGGTGTCGAAGTATTGTTACATAAAGACTTAATGAAAGGGTGATAACATGTTAAAATTATTAAGAAAAATATTTAGTAAATTAAATTACTTATTCTACGTTGGAAGTACAGATATTTTACCAGAACCACTAGAAAAAGAGGAAGAAGAAAAATATATAAATCTCTTTTTAAATGGAGATATGAAAGCAAGAGATAAACTCATAGAACACAACCTAAGATTAGTAGTTTTTTTAGCAAAAAAATATGAAAACACAAAAATAGATTTAGAAGACTTAGTATCTATTGGTACGATAGGTTTAATAAAAGGAGTAAACACCTATCAAAATGATAAAAACATTAAACTAGCAACTTATGCTTCTAGATGCATAGATAATGAAATACTAATGTATTTAAGAAAAACTAAAAGAAAAAGAACTGAAGTATCATTTGAAGATTCACTATCCTTTGATTCAGAAGGAAATGAATTACATTTAGAGGACGTCCTAGGTACTGACAATGATATAGTTACTAAACCTATTGAAGAAGAATTAGATAAGTATATGATGTATCAAGAAGTATCAAAATTAGAAGACCGCGATAGAGAAATAATAGAATTAAGATATGGTTTAAATGGAAAAAAAGAAATGACTCAAAAAGAGGTGGCAAATATGTTAGGCATTTCACAATCATACATATCCAGAATAGAAAAAAAAGTAATAAAAAAAATATCTAGTATTATTAAATTATAAATACTAGATATTTTTATAATTCCTCTTCTTCGTATAAAAACTTTCCATCTTCCTTATTAAGTGATATAGAAATAACATCACGTCTTTCAGATAACTTCTGCATAATTTCACTACTAAAACTATCATTAGCACAATTACTTAATATACAAAGCGATATTTTTACATTACCATTTTCTAAATCATTTGTTTCTAAACTTTTAATAGAAATTTTATATTTTCGTACTATTTCTTTAATAATTTTAAGTAAACTACTATCGTTTTTTTCCTCACAAACAATAGTATAATGATATAAATTATAATTAACATTACCACTTAAAAAATTAATTTTACTATTGACGCTTCTTAAGATAATATTAGTAAATAGTATAAGTACTGTACCAATAGCAGCCTCAAAAATTAAGTTAGCTGAGCAAAGAATACCAATAGCAGCACTACACCATAGCGTAGCAGCAGTAGTAAGTCCCTTAACAGATTTATCATCCTTTATGATTACTCCAGCTCCCAAAAAACCAATACCAGCTACTACTTGAGCGGCCACTCTCGTCATATCTGACTTTGGAAAAGCAAAAGAAAACCTAACAAATAGAAAAGAACCTAAACTTACTAAAATAATAGTTCTAAGACCAACGTTTCTTCTTCTATATTGTCTTTCAACACCAATGCATGCACTAAGTAAAAAACAAGCCATAATTTGAAATAAAAAACTAATATAATCTGTCCCCATATTCATCCTCCATAACAATTATAACAAAGATTAAAAATATTGTAAATAAATATAGAATAAATAATAATATTCTGTTATAATAAAAGAAAGGAAATAAATACATATAATTAACATATAAATAGGTAGGTGGTAAATATGTTATATATATGGCTTTTAATAGTAGTACTATTAGGAATATTAGAAGTTATAACAACAAATCTAATAAGTATCTGGTTTGTTATAAGTGGAATATTAACAATGATTATATCTCTTTTTACAGATAATCTATATATTCAAATAGGAGTATTTGTAATAGTGGGTGTTATATTAATGCCTATTAGTAAGAGTATATATAAAAAAATTAATACTAAAAAAGTTTGCACTAATCTAGATCGAATTATTGGTATGAAAGGAGTAGTTACTTCTGATATCACCAAAAATGATATTGGAGAAGTAAAAGTAGATGGTAAGCTTTGGTCAGCTTATAGTAGTAGTAATATTTCTAAAGGAGAATACATAAAAGTATTATCTATAGATAGTGTAAAACTAAAAGTAGAAAAATGGGAGGATTAAATATGAATGTATTAATTATTATTTTAATTTTAGTGGTATTATTCGTTATACCAAACGTTATTATCGTACCACAAGCAAGAGAATATGTAATAGAAAGATTAGGAAGTTACTTAACTACATGGCAAAATGGACTACATTTCAAAATACCATTTATAGATAGAATATCTAACAAAGTTACTTTAAAAGAAATAGTAAAAGATTTTGCTCCACAACCAGTAATAACTAAAGATAATGTTACAATGCAAATAGATACTGTAGTATATTTTCAAATTACAGATCCAAAACTATATACTTATGGAATAGAATCACCAATAAGTGCTATAGAAAATTTAACCGCTACAACACTTAGAAATATCATTGGAGAATTAGAACTTGACCAAACTCTAACTTCAAGAGATATTATAAATTCTAAAATGAGAAGTATTTTAGATGAAGCTACCGATCCATGGGGCATAAAAGTAAACAGAGTAGAAGTAAAAAATATTTTACCACCAAGGGATATTCAAGAGGCTATGGAAAAACAAATGCGAGCAGAAAGAGAAAGAAGAGAAAAAATACTTCAAGCTGAAGGCGAAAAGAAATCTAGTATCTTAATTGCCGAAGGTGAAAAAGAATCAGCCATATTAAAAGCAGAAGCGCAAAAAGAAGCTCAAATAAAAATGGCCGAAGGAGAAGCAGAAGCATTACTAAAAATAAAGAAGGCTGAAGCTGATGGTATAAAACTATTAAGAGAAGCAAAAGCAGATACATCAGTTTTAACATTAAAGAGTTATGAAGCATTAGAAAAATTAGCAGAAGGACAATCAACAAAGATAATAGTACCATCAGATATGCAAAACATAGCTACTTTTGGCACAGTAATAAATGAAATGATTGATAAGAAAAAATAAAATTCAAATGGATGTAAATAGCATCCATTTTTTATATAAACTTGACTTTTTAGTAAAAAATTGCTATTATATTCAGCACAAGGCGAAGAAGGCATAAAAATATATTTAAAAAGAATAAAATATAAATGAAAGAATATTATCGTAATAGGTATCAAAATATTGACAAAACACAGAAAAAGTGATAATATATTAAGCAATTTCAAAGGGAGGTTTTATATCATGAAATTCAAAAAAATTTTATTTACATTATTAGTGGCATTAGTATCCGTTTTAGGAATAACAGTAAATGCCGAATCAACTGCCCCTGGTAGTTATACAGTTAGATTTAGAGACTTACATAGATTATCAGGAGGAGACTATTTTCCAGGAATGAATTATCACTTCTATTATAAGGTTAATTCAGATGGTAAAGTTATTTATTGTATGCAAAGAAAAAATGACGTTGTAGATGGAACAGAAACATATTATTTAAGTGAAGAACTAGATGCAAAATATGCATACGTAATGGAAAACGGTTATCCAAATAAGAGTTTAACTGGTAATAATGATGAAGATTATTATATTACTGGTTTAGCTATTTGGTACCTAATTAATCCAAGTGATAGTATTTTTGCTAATTTTGATATAGCAAATGGTACATATCGTGGTCAAAGTAATACCGCAGTACAATGGATAAATAAATTAGTATCAGGAGCAGCATCTTACTCTTATACTGATCCAACTCTAAAATTAAATGCCGAAAGCAATAAATTACATTTAACAGAAGATGGAAAATATTATAGAAGTGATGCAATTACAATATCAGCATCAGGAACAACAGGAGATTATAGTATTAAACCATCAAATGCTCCTGAAGGAACAACTATAGTTAATAAAGATGGAAGCAAATTTACTAAAGGATTAACTTTCTATGTACAAGTACCAGTAAAAAGTATCAATCAATTATCAACAGAATTTTCTGTAGTAGTAAGTGGTTCAGGAACAATTAATAAAGCATATTTATATACACCAACTCATTCAAGATTCCAAACAACTGCTACAATATATCCAGAAACAAAATATGTTAATGATTCAGTAAAATTAAATATTGAAAAAATATCAAAAGTAGTTATCAGTAAGCAAGATGCAACTACAGGTGAAGAGTTACCAGGTGCAAAACTTACAGTAAAAGACGAAAAAGGAAATATTGTTGATTCTTGGACATCTACTGAAGAATCACATGTTATTGAAGGATTAAAACCTGGTAAATATACATTAACTGAAGAAATGGCTCCAGAAGGTTATAAATTAAGTACTGAGACTGTTACTTTCGTTGTTAAAGAAGACGGAACAGTAGATGGAAAAGTAGTTATGTATAACTCACCTAAGAAGTCAGTATTAATTAGTAAAAAAGATTTTACTACTGGTGAAGAACTTCCAGGAGCAAAACTAGAGCTTAGAAATGAGAAAGGCGAGTTAATAGAAGCTTGGGTTTCTACTAATGAACCACATGTTATCGAAGGACTTGAACCTGGTAAATATACATTAACTGAGGTTTTAGCTCCAGAAGGTTATGAATTATCTAAAGAAACAATAACATTTACAGTAAATGAAGATGGAACAGTAGATGGTGATGTAATTATGTATAACAAACCTGAAACTGTTGAAGTTCCAAGTACAGGAACATTTAAAACAATTACAACATCCTTAATAGGTTTACTTATTATAGGACTAGGTTCTGCATTAATATACAGAAACTATAAAAAGAATAATGGGGAAATATAATTTAAAATACCAGATTGCAGCGGGAGTAATACTTGTTATAAGTGGTACTCTCGTTTTGCTATCTGATTATATAAAAGATAAAAGGGATGTTGTATTTAGTGAAATGAATTTAGCTTTATCAAATGTAGATACTACAGAAAGTCAAGCAACAACTACTACTGATGAAGAAGCTACAAATGAAAATCAAAAAGAAGAAAATAATGATTACACTTATGAAGAATATTTAGGAATAATAGATATTCCAAAAATTAGTTTATATAAAGGATTTTATGATAAAACATCAAATCTAAATAATGTTAAATTTAATTTATATGTACTTCCAGAATCAAGCTATCCTGATGTTACAAATGGTAACCTTATAATAGCGGGACATTCTGGTAACTATAATAATAGTTATTTTGCCAATTTATACAAATTAGAAAAAGAGGATACAATTACTATTCATTATAATAATAGCAAATACATATATAAAATAGCAAATATATATAATGAAGAAAAAACAGGACGAGTAAGAATATTTAGAAATAAAAATAAAACAACTCTTACATTAATTACCTGTACTAAAGATGATGATACTCATCAAACAATCTATATAGCGGAGCTAATAAGTCAAGAATAAAAAATAATATAAAAAGGGGGTGAGAAAATGACCTATTTAACAATACTTGAAAAGTTAAAAATATTACTTGATATATTACTAGATTATAAAATAATTCTAATTTTTACTATATTACTTATAATACTTACATTATTATATTTAGTAAAAATATTAAATAAGAAAAAATATATATTATCAACGATATTATCATTTATAGTAGTATTTAGTATCAGTATTATTAGTAATTATAAAATATTATCTACTACTTTTGATAACTTTACAACAATATTTTTTAGAGGAATTTATTTCCCATCAATATATTTATATATAACTACATTAATATTGTTATTAGTAGTATTTATAATGAGCATACTAAGTATAAAATTACCAAAAACCTATAAAGTAATTAATACTACTGCATTTATTATAAATAATATATTCTTAGCCATAATACTAAATATCATAGCTAAGAATAAGATAGACATTTTCTCAGTAAACTCTCTATACACTAATACTAATTTAGTAGTAATATTAGAATTAAATATGAGTATGATAATAATTTGGTTATTATCGTTAATCGTAGTATATTTAACAAATATAATTTGTGATAGAATTACTCTTAAGAAGAAAACTAAAGTACCTACTACTAACGAAATAGTTATTGATAATATTCCTTTAGAGGAGTCATCTAATAATAAAGTAGTAGAAGAACCAGTATTGGTTAAAGATAAAATTATAGTTACTTCTAGTGCTAATACAAAAGAAAAAGAAGATAATATTTTAAAAGAATCTAAAGTAACATTTAATGATATATTAAATGGAACAGTTAAAGCAATATATTATGATAATAATTCTAATAAAAATATCGAATATAATATAACAAATCCACAAGAAGAATATGAAAAGAAATATAAAGATAAAAAATCAGAGAATATATCTTTCCAAGATGTTATAGATGAAAATCGAGTATTACCTACTATTAAACCCAATAAAGTTATAATAGAAGAACCTAAAGTAACAGTAGAAGAAATAACTAAGAGAGAAAAAGCTAAAAATATTAAAGAAAGATTATCAAATAATACTATATCATTAGATAGTTTAGTAGAACCATCTGAATTAGTAGAAGAACCTATATCAATAGTGGATACAGAAAAAGAAGATAATACTTTAATAGAAGAAACACATACTAGTAAGTCTACATATACTTTAGAGGACTATAAAAAGATGATTACTATGTTAAAAGAATTAAAACAATTTACTAATAGTTCAAATATTAGTGTTGATGATGCTATTAATATAAGTTTAATCAGTAATTATAGTATTGATGATTGTTTAAAATTTAAAGAAATGCTAGAAGGAAATTTAAATTAAATAATTCCTCTCACACTTTGTTGTGAGAGGTTTTTTGAAGCCTATAGTCTTCAAAAAGAATTTTAGAGCTTATAATCTCTAAAATTTAATGAAACTAACTTGTAAAAAACTAACTTTTATGTTACTATTTTTATATAGGATAAAGAAAAAATATAAATATTAGTAATTTTTCATAATCTTTTTTGGTGGTGAAAAAATGAATAAAAAGAAAATATTAATTATATCAGTACTTGTAATTATTGTATTATTAGGTATTTATTTACTTTACAATACATTTGCTATCAATAATACAGCTAGCACTAATAATACTTATACAATAAATTTATCTAATAGCAATAACACCATTGATGTACCTAGTAAAAGTAGTAAAATAGTATATTATAAAATCAATAACACCAACGATGGTATAATTAAATATGGTATTGATTATAAAAGTAGTAACATTATTGTTAAAGCATATGAAGACTCTAAAGATCCTGAGACTGGACTTATATCCAGTAAGGATAATAAATTTGTTAAACTAAAACTAATAAATAATAGTACTAGTAATGATACAGTTACTTTAAATACAGTATTTGGCTATGAAAATGGTGGTAATTTAATTGTACCATCAGGAAATACGTTAGTTACCCAAAAAATTAAAAAAGCAAATATTATGAAAGGCGCTGAATCTAATCCAAGTACCACCACTAAGTTTCTAAATACAAGTATAGTAAGAAATACTATAGAATCTATTACTATAACTAATGATAATATAGTTCCTACTACAGCAATAGGCAGTTTTGATATATCCAATAATAATGATGGTAGTATAATGATGTGGTATACTGATACAAACAGTAATGATTTGTATGAAGTATATATTGGTAGTGAAAGTGGAATTACAACATTTCCTGATGATAGTAAATACTTATTTTCTTATCTTAGTAATGTCACTTCTATTAATTTAAACTTTACTGATACAACTAACACTAATAATATGACATACATGTTTTATCAAGATACAAATTTAAAAACAATAGATTTAAGCAGCTTTAAAACACCAAATTTATTATATTTTGTTAGTATGTTTGAAGGATGTAGTTCACTTACAAGCTTAGATTTATCCAGTTTTGATACTAGTAGAATAACTAACTTTAGTAATTTGTTTAGAGATTGCAACAATTTAAAGAAAATAGATTTATCCAGTTTTAATACTAGTAGTGCTTTAATGTTTGCTAATATGTTTATGAATTGTAGTAGTCTGCAAAGTATAGATTTATCAAATTTTAATACATCAAAAGTGACTAGTATGATAGATATGTTTTATGGCTGTAGTTCACTTAAATCATTAAATTTAAGTAATTTTGATACATCGAATGTAACTGCTATGTCAGCAATGTTTTATAAATGTTCATCGCTTACAACATTAGATTTAAGTAGATTTAATACTAGTAAAGTAACTGATATGTCAGACATGTTCAATAAATGTAGCACACTTGTAAATATTAATTTAAGTAGTTTTAATACATCAAATGTAACTAATATGTCTAATATGTTTTATAGGTGTTCTTCACTTATTACATTAGATTTAAGTAGTTTTAATACTAGTAAAGTAACTAATATGTATAGAACATTTATGCTTTGCACAGAACTAAATACAATATATGTTTCTGATTTATGGAATACAAGTAAAGTAACTAACTCTACTCAAATGTTTACGGATAGCAAAAAAATAAAAGGCAATGTTTCATACGATTGGAGTAAAACTGATGTTAGTATGGCTAATTATACTAATGGCTATTTAACTAAAAAATAATATTTAAAGAAGATTAATCACTCTTCTTTTTTTCTTTAATAAATGTAAATAAAAATGACAAGTATCTTGATTGAAACTAGTATTTATAGTATAATTAATATGAATTTAATAGAAAGAGTGATAGTATGGCAGCAAAATATGATGAAAGTTCAATAAAAATACTAGAAGGTTTAGAAGCAGTAAGAAAAAGACCAGGTATGTATATTGGATCTACTGATAAAAGAGGATTACATCATCTTGTATGGGAAATAGTTGATAACTCAATAGATGAAGCATTAAATGGCTATGGTAACCATTTAAAAATAGTATTACATAAAGATGGTTCAGTAAGTGTAACTGATAAAGGAAGAGGTTTGCCAGTAGGTATGCATTCATCTGGAAAATCAACTCCCGAAGTAATATATACAGTATTGCATGCTGGTGGTAAATTTACTGAAGGTGGGTATAAAGTATCTGGAGGACTTCATGGAGTAGGTGGATCAGTTGTAAATGCCCTAAGTAGTGTTATGGAAGTAGTAACCAGAAGAGATGGTGGAGAATACTATATCAAATTTGAAAACGGTGGTAAAGTAGTAGTACCATTAAAAAAAGTAGGAACAACAAATAGAACTGGAACCACTGTAAAATTCAAACCAGATCCTGCTATCTTTCCAGTAACAACATTTAGTTTTTCTACTATATGTGAAAGAATGCAAGAGAGTGCCTTCCTTATTAGTGGCCTTACAATAGAAGTGGTAGATGAAATAGAAGGAAGAAGTGAAAAATTCTTATATGAAAATGGTTTAGAAGCCTTCTGCGAATATCTAAATGAAGGAAAAAACACTCTACATAAACCACTATGTTTTACTTCTAGTAAAGACAAAATAAACGTTTCAGTAGCCATGCAGTATACTGATGGATATTCAGAAAACATTGTATCATTTGTTAACGATGTAAAAACAAGTGATGGAGGTACTCATGAAGTAGGCTTCAAGACTGCTATTACAAAAGTATTAAATGATTATGCAAAAGCTAATGGCTATTTAAAAGGTAAAGATAAAAGCTTTGATGGCTCAGATGTAAGAGAAGGATTAACCGCTATCATATCCGTTCAAATTCCCGAAGATCTATTACAATTTGAAGGACAAACTAAAGCCAAATTAGGAACTCCTGTAGCTAGAACGATCGTAGAATCTATAACATCAGAAAAGTTAAAATACTTCCTAGAAGAAAACAAAACAGTAGCTACCGGAATAATAAACAAAGCATTAAAAGGTAAAGAAGCTAGAGAAGCCGCAAGACGTGCCAGAGAAGAAACAAGAAAAGGCAAAGATACCAAGAAAACAGAAAAACTATTATCAGGTAAATTAACTCCAGCCCAAAGTAGAAAAGCAAGTGAAAAAGAACTATTCATCGTAGAAGGAGATTCTGCTGGCGGCTCTGCTAAACAAGGAAGAGATAGAAAAACTCAAGCTATCTTACCACTTCGTGGTAAAGTATTAAATACCGAAAAAACAAGAATGGAAGAAATATTCAAAAATGAAGAAATAAATACTCTAATATATACTATTGGAGCAGGTGTCGGAGCAGATTTTAATGTCAAAGATATAAACTATGGTAAAGTAATAATTATGACCGATGCTGATGATGATGGAGCTCATATCCAGTGCTTACTTCTTACATTCTTCTATAGATATATGCGACCTTTAATAGAAGATGGACATCTATATATAGCCATGCCTCCATTATATAAAGTAAGTCATGGTAGTAAACATGTCTATGCTTGGACTAATGAAGAATTAAAAGAAGAAACAAAAGGCAAAACAAACTATAGAGTTCAAAGATATAAAGGACTAGGTGAAATGAATGCTAGTCAACTTTGGGAAACAACTATGAATCCAGAAGAAAGAAAACTAATCAAAGTAAATATAACAGATGCTGCTCTAGCAGAAAAAAGAGTATCTGTTTTAATGGGAGATTCAGTATCACCAAGAAAAACATGGATAGAAGAAAATGTCGTTTTCTCATTAGAAGATGATTACAAAATAGCTTAAAGTTTTATAAACTATACAAAAGTCAAAAAGGTAATATAAAAATCTTGACAATCCTAGTGATATTGTTATTAATAAAATAGCGGAATCCCACGAGTTTAAAAATGATAACTATTTTAGCAAATGATAACAATGTTATAGGAATAACAAAATTAGATAATCAAAAATTATTGGTTGCGCAAATAGATAAGTATTGCATGACTAAGGAAATAGAAAAATAACTTAAGGAGGAAATATGAAAAAAAGAATTCTGGGAGGAGCTATAGTTCTAATAGTTCTAATAACATCTATCCTTTTAGGAGATATTCCATTTGCTATAACAATATCATTAGTGGCATTATTAGGATTAAAAGAACTTATAGATATAAAATATAAAAATAAAGATATCAAAGCAATAAAAATATTATCATCAATTTCTATGTTATTAATATTATTAAATAATACATTGTATACTCTAGATATAAAAGTATTAATATATCTGCCAATATTAATACTAATACTTCCAGTAGTATTTTATAATAATAAAGAAAAGTATAATATAAATGATGCCTTTTATTTCTTAGGAATAACATACTTTTTATCATTTGCCTTTAGCAATATAATTACTATGCGAGAGTTAAGTATTCATAAGTGTATATATATATTTATAATATCTTTTATTACAGATACGTATGCTTATATAGGTGGTATGTTAATAGGAAGAAAACATTTTACCACTATATCACCTAAAAAAACAATCGAAGGTTCTTTAATAGGAGCCTTAACAGGTTCATTTATTGGAAGTATGTATTATATAATGTTTATAAATGACTTATCTATTATAAAGATAATTATATTAAGTATAATATTAACTATTCTTAGTGAATTAGGAGATTTAGTCTTTAGTAGTATAAAAAGATATTTCGGTAAGAAAGATTATTCAAATCTAATACCAGGACATGGTGGAATATTAGATAGATTCGATAGTGTAATATTCGTAAGTTTAGGTATGGCACTATTACTTAGTATTTTATAAGGAGGAAAAAAATAATGGGAATAATATGGTTTATAGTAATTTTAGGGGGAATAGTATTAGTACATGAATTTGGACATTTTATCTTTTCAAAAATGTTCGGAGTATATGTATATGAATTTTCAATAGGAATGGGACCAAAACTACTTCACTATAAAAAGAAAGGTGGCGAAACAGAATATTGCCTAAGACTAATTCCAATAGGAGGTTTCGTATCTTTAGCAGGTGAAGATGCCGATGATAACAGCAAAATACCAAAAGAAAGAATGTTGTATAGTAAACCAGTATGGCAAAGATTTCTTATTATGATTGCAGGAGCCATGAACAACTTCATAGCAGCTTTTGTATTATTATTTCTAATAGGTCTAATATGGGGAAGTGTATCAACTAAACCTATCGTAGCCAATGTAAATCCAGAATATCCAGCTTTTGCTGCTGGTATAGAAAAAGGTGATACCATTCTAAAAATAGATAATCACAAAATATCAAGTTGGAGTGAAGTACAACTATATATAGGAATAAGTGAAGGAAAAGAAATGACATTCACCTTAAAAGATACTAATAATAAAATAAGAGAAGTAAAAGTAACTCCAGAGACCATTACTAATGAAGAAGGAAATAAAAGTTACGTAGTAGGTATAAGTTTAGATAATACCGTAAAACATGGCTTTACAAATGCTTTATCTTATGCTGGAAATACTACCATAGGATTATATAAATTAATGCTAACCACATTAAAACAACTATTTGTAGGAGGAGTATCGGTAAAAGACTTATCAGGACCAGTAGGTATCTATACCGTAGTGGACTCTCAAGCAAAACAAGGAATTCAAAGTATAATATATCTAACAGCTTATTTATCAATGAATGTAGGAGTAATAAATCTATTACCATTCCCAGCCTTTGATGGAGGAAGAGTATTATTCCTAATAATAGAAAAAATAAGAAGAAAACCAATAAAAAGAGAAGTAGAAGGAATGGTAAATACTATCGGATTTGGTCTATTAATGCTTCTAATGATATATGTAACATTTAATGATATATTAAGATTATTCTAAAGAACTACTAAAGTTCTTTTTCTTTTATACATATAAAAAAGTACCAGATGGTACTTAATATTAACTATTAAAATATTTACCCTGATAAGTATCTCTTCTTACCATTTCTTTATCAATGTCATTTAGAACACAAAATTTCTTAACAAGCCATTTAGGTTCCACTAAAGATTTAATATCCGGATCAGCAGTAATTCTATGTATTACTATTTTTTCATCCAATAACTCTAATTGCTTAATAACAATATCAATATATTCCTCTTTAGTCAAAATATGAAATTTCTCTTTATTATATAAAACTTCCAAAGGAGTATCTTTAACAATATTAAGCATATGAATCTTAATACCTTGAATATCAAGTTTATTAAGATGCCTTACAGTATTTAACATATCATCTTCGTTTTCATAAGGAAGACCATTAATAATATGCACTACTACATTAATATTTCTATCCCTAAGTTTTTTAACCATATCATCAAATTCTTTTAAAGTATGTCCTCTATTAATAAGGATAGAAGTCTCTTCTTTAGTAGTTTGTAGTCCAAGTTCAATAGTTAAAAAAGTTCTTTTAGATAATTCTTCTAAGTAATCTAAAGTATCATCACTAATAGCATCGCATCTAGTAGCAATATCAAGACCAATAACATTATCTATGCCCAAAACACTCTCATATTTCTCCTTTAATACAAGAAGAGGAGCATAAGTATTAGTTCTAGCTTGAAAATAAGCAATATACTTAGCATTAGGCCATTTTTTAGCTAATACTTCTTTAACATCATTAAATTGTTCTACTAAACTCTTACTAGGATTACCACCAAATTCTCCCGAACCACTCTTTGAGCAGTATATACATCCACCATATCCTTTTGTGCCATCAATATTAGGACAAGTAAAACCAGCATTCAAACTAATCTTACATACCTTAGAATTAAATTTATTTCTTAAGTAATAATTAAGAGTATGATATCTTTTATTATCCAAAGTATATTTAAACATCAAATCACCCAATCAATATTGTATCATAAAATAAATAAAATACATACTAATAAATGGTGATAACATGAATAATATAAAAAGATATAATATATTTATATTACTATCAACATTATCTAGAAATATTCCTGAAGTATATAGTGCTGTATTATTATATAAGATGGATTATTCTTTAAAAGATATTCTCTTATTTTTTACAGTACTCTATTTACTAGGAGCATTAACTAGTGTTATAACTATATACATCTTAAATAAAATAAAATCAAAATATATCTTAATACTATCTAGTATAATATTTAGCCTAAGTTTTTATTATATGTCTATTATGTCAAAAACAACAAAAAGCCTTCTAATATTTAGTATTATTTATTCTATAGGGTCTTATACATATCATACTCTAAGACATTATTATGCTATAAAGGCATTAGAAGATAATAAAAAAGAAAATATTGGTAATATATTAATATTTACTAATATAGCTATAATATTATCATCTTTAATAGGAGGATATATTCAAAGTAAATTATCCACATTTGCCTTAGCCCTTTTTGTAGTAATATTATCTATAGTATCATTTATACCATTATTCAAATTTGAAGCAAGTATAGGTAAAGAAAAAATAAAATATCAAAAGATAGAAAAAAATAAATTAAAATTCTTTATTTTGGAACAAGCAAAAGTAATAAATCTTTCTCTGCAGCCACTATATCTATATTTATTTGTAAATAGTAAAATAACATATGTAGGAATATATAACGTCATTCTTGGTATTTCATCATGTATATTTATCTATTTTTTTACTAGAAAAGTAAATGATAAAAAATATTTTAAATATCTAAATATAATATTTTGTCTATTCCTATTATTAAAATTAAATATATATAATAAATATCTAATCTTAATAATAGGACTATTTGAAGGACTAGGTATTAAAATGTTTGAAATAGTATCATCTGAAAATATATATAATATCAAAAAAGATACTAATATAGGAGGATATCTTTTATTAGTGGAATTAATATTCTGTATAACAAGAAGCATTATGTGTCTAATAGGATATTTAATAAATAATATAAAAATAATACTATATTTAACAATAGTACTTATCTTTTTAGTTGGATTTGTTAAAAGAGATATAAATAAAGATTGCTAAAAAATGTAAAATAAAACCTAAATATTGACTAAAATCAACATTTAATATATAATTATTCTAGAAAGATGTGATTATATGAAAAGAAAGTTAATATTTATATTTATAATAATGAGTATGATACTTATTCCTAGTTATCAAGTAGAGGCTAAAACATTAAGACAATTACAAGAAGAACTTGATAAATTAGAAAAAGACTATAATGAAAATAAAAATAAAAAAAGCCTTACTCAGTCTGAGATAAATACACTAAATTCTCAAATAAATACTATTAACGCTAATATTATTAATACAAAAAAAGAAATAGCGACATCTGAACAAGAAATAATTAATAATCAAAATGAAATAGAAGCTAAAAGTAAAGAGACTGATGAACTATTAAAATTTCTTCAAATATCAAGTGGAGAAAATGTTTATCTAGAATATTTATTTGAAGCAGATTCTTATACTGATTTTATATATAGATATTCAGTAGTATCACAGCTTACCGGTCATAATAATGAATTGATGGACGAATTAGAAAGACTAAATAACGAATTAGAACAAAAAAAGAAAGAACTAGCAGAAAAACAAGTCCAGTTAGAAAATCAAAATAATGAATATAACTCTAAACTAGTAAAATTAAGAGCTAATCTAAACACTCTTGACAAAGATGGAGCTACTATTGAAGAAGATATTCGTGATAGTAGGAAAGTAATTAACTATTATAAAAGTATAGGCTGTTCACTAGATCAATCTCTTGATTCATGTGTTAATGTAGTATATGCCAGTGGTTGGAGATATCCAATAGCATATGGCACAGTATCATCAGTATATACTGGAAAAGCGCCAAGAACTGATTGGAGTGGAGAACATCACGGTATTGACTTATGGAATGGTGAAGTATATGGAATGCCTGTTTATGCTGCTGCTGCCGGTGAAGTTAGTGCAGCAAGATGGATAAGCGGTGGAGGTAATGCTGTCTATATATATCATAATGTAAATGGACGACAATATACAAGCGTATATATGCATTTATCCAAAATAGCGAATGGTATAGGACAGGGAACCAAAGTTACTAATGATACAATTATCGGCTATGCCGGAAATACTGGTGGAAATTATGGAGCTCACTTACATTTCGGTGTTGCGCGAGGCTGGCGTCTTCCTGGTTGGGATTTTAATGATAATTCAATAAATCCAAATTCAAAAGAAGTTTTATATTTTTCACCTGGCGAGTATGGAGCATATTTTTATAGAAAATAAAGGGCATTATAAGCCCTTTTTAACTAGGAGGATGTTATGAAAGGTTTAACAAAATATGAAGTAGAATATAGAAAAAATAATGGCTTATCAAATGAAGATAAAATAAAGTATACAAGAACTACAAAAGAAATAGTATTATCAAACTGTATAACTCTATTTAACATTTTAAATATATCATTATTTATCTTAGTATTAACAACAGGTTCTATTCAAAATACTTTGTTTATTGGAACTATTTTATTTAATACTATAATAGCTATATATCAAGAATTAAAAGCCAAAAAAATATTAGATAATATAAAAGTAACTGATAGTGATACTGTTGTAGTAATAAGAGATGGTGAAAAACAAACCATTAAAAAAGAAGAAATAGTACTTGATGATGTTGTTTATATATCTTCTGGTGATTCTATACTAACTGACTTAGAAGTCCTAAAGTCAAGTAGTCTAGAAGTAGATGAAAGTATAATAACTGGTGAATCAGACGCTATAATCAAAAAGAAAGATGATAAAATAATGTCCGGTTCCATAGTTACTAGTGGTAGTGGTTATGCCAAAGTAATAAGTGTTGGTAAAAATAGTTATGCTAGCAATCTAATAAAAGAAGCCTCTGAAGTAAGTGATAACTCATCATACCTTCAAAGAACTATTAATACTATCCTAAAAATAGTAACCGTATTAATTATTCCTGTAGGAATCTTATTATTTATAAGTCAATACTTTCATAGTAATCAAACCTATAGCGAAGCCATACTATCTACCGTCGCGGGTATTATTGGTATGATACCAGAAGGACTAGTACTATTAACATCAATTGCCTTAACCGCCGGAGTAATAAAGATGGCCAAGAAAAATGTCATCATTCAAAAATTACACGGTATTGAAGTATTATCATGTACTGATGTATTATGCCTAGATAAAACCGGAACCATAACCGATGGAACTATGACTGTCGTTGATACCATCGTATTAGATAAAAGAGTAAATATAGCTAATATTATAGCTAACATTAATACCGAAGAAGGAAATAACTCAACCGATATAGCACTTAAAAATAAATATGGTATAAAAAATGATTTAAACGTTACTGATAGAGTACCATTTAGTTCCGCTAAAAAATGTAGTATAACCACTATTGATAACACAAAATACTATTTAGGAGCCCTAGAATATATAACCGATAAACAAATAACCGATTATGAAGAACTTGATAAATATATCCAAAAAGGATATAGAATAATTACTTTAGCTAGAGAAAAAGATAAAATAGAAGTACTAGCCTTCATAATTATAAAAGATAATATAAGACCTTCAGCAGGAGATACACTAAAATATTTCAAAGAGCAGGGTGTAGAAATAAAAATAATATCTGGAGATAATCCTATTTCCGTATCCAATATCTTAAAGCAATTAGATTTTGAAGGCTATGACAAATTTATAGCAGGACCAGACCTACCAAAAGATTATGAAGAGTTAGTCAAAGTAGCCCATGAAAAAGTAATCTTTGGCCGAATGACTCCAAGTCAAAAACAAATGGTTATTAAAGCTTTAAAAGAAGACAATACCGTATCCATGATAGGGGATGGTGTCAACGATGTATTAGGATTAAAAGAAGCTGACTGTGGAATAGCACTTCAAAGTGGTGTTAATGCCGCTAGAAGTGTATCTGAAGTAGTATTAACAACAAGTGATTTCTCAGTATTACCAGATATCGTAAATGAAGGAAGAAGAGTAGTAAATAATATTGAACGTGTAGCGGCTATGTACCTAATAAAGACAACATATTCATTTCTATTATCCCTATTATCAATAGTATTGACATATGAATATCCATTTTATCCAATTCAATTATCATTAATAAGCTCAGTATGTGTAGGTATTCCATCATTCTTCTTAGCCTTAGAACCAAATTATAACAAAGTAACTAAAGGCTTCCTATCTAAAGTATTTAGAAATGCCCTTCCAAATGGAATGACAGTAGTAATAAACATCTTTATAATAATAATGTTTTGTACTGTTTTTCATAAAGATTTCGAAAATTATCGTTTAGTAGTGGTAGCCTTAACTGGATTTATTACTCTAAGACAACTATATACAATATGTAAACCATTAAACCTATGGCGAAAAATACTATTAATATTTTGTATAATATCATTCTTAGAACTATTAATTTTACTTCCAGACTTGTTTTTAGTTTCAAAATTTGGTATAGTAAGTATCGTCTTTATTTCAGTTCTTGCCTTTATAGATACTTATATAATAGACTTTTTGCAGGAGATATATGACAAAGTATTAATAAAAGTAAGGAGTATAAAAAATGAAATCAAAGAAAGAAAAGAAAGAAAAAAACATTCCTAGAATAATATGGGTAACAGGTATATATCTAATATTAATAATAATACTTGTACTTGTAGTTATCTATAAAGTAAAATACGAAAGGTAGTGATAAAATGTTTGTCGATGAAGTATTAATAGACCTTCTAGCGGGTACTGGCGGTAATGGCTGTATGGCTTATCGAAGAGAAAAATATATCCCTATGGGAGGACCTTATGGTGGTAATGGTGGTAAAGGATCAGATATAATATTTAAAGCCGATGAAGGATTAAAAACCTTAATAGATCTTCGTTATCAAAAGAAAGTAAAAGGAAATAACGGAAATAATGGTGAAGGAAAAAACAAAAACGGCAAAGACAGTGAAGATGTCATTGTAAAAGTACCAGTCGGAACTACCATTAAGGATGCCACTACTGGAGTAGTCATAGCCGATCTAACTAAAAATAATGAACAGGCTATAGTAGCTTATGGTGGCCGTGGTGGAAGAGGAAATGTAAGTCTTTCCACTAGAAGTAATCCCTGTCCATCATATGCCGAAAAAGGTGAGCCAGGAGAAGAAAGAAGAGTACTAGTAGAACTTCGTATGATAGCGGATGTTGGTTTAGTAGGTATGCCAAGTGTTGGAAAATCAACAATACTATCAATGATATCTAATGCCAATCCTAAAATAGCTAGCTATCACTTTACAACCTTATCTCCTAACTTAGGAGTAGTAAAAACAAACGATAATTCCTTTGTCGTAGCGGATCTTCCAGGATTAATCGAAGGAGCTTCTTCTGGAGCAGGTTTAGGTCATAAGTTCCTAAAACATATTGAGAGAACTAAAATAATAGCTCATGTCATTGATATGGCTAGTGAAGAGGGTAGAGATCCATATGAAGACTATGTAGCTATAAGAAAAGAATTAGAAGCATTCTCTCCTAAATTATTAACAAAACCAGAAATAATCGTTGCTAACAAAATGGATGGAACAAATGCCAAAGAAAACCTAAAGAAGTTTAAAGAAAAAATCAAAAATAAAGAAATATATGAAATAAGTGCCATAAGAAATGAAGGATTAGATAAAGTAATAGATAAGTTATCTAGTTTAACTAAAACAATAGAAAGAGAAGAATTATTTGCAGATTCTGTACAAGAGAGTCATGTATTATATAAATTTAAAGAAGAAAAACCATTTACTATTGTAAAAGATAATGATACTTATACAATAAAAGGAGATATAGTTGAAAAACTATTTAGAATGACAAACTTTAATACTGAAGAAGCTTATGAAAGATTCTCAAATAAATTAAGAAGAATGGGTGTCGATGAAGAACTAGAAAGCTTAGGTATTAAAGAAGGAGATACTGTAAGAATATTAGATTTTGAATTTGAATGGACAAGATAAGAATATCTTAAGAGGAAAAACGGAGCCTAAGGCCTCCGTTTTAATATACAATAAAGAAAGTAGACATAGTCTACTCAGAGTATTAAACTTTTCTAGCATTCTAAAAAGAGAACTTCTCTTTTTAATTACTTATATCTTACAAGCTTAAAAGGATTATCATAAATATCATAACCATCTCTACTAATCTTTTTTACAACATCCCTAAGAAATATAGAGTTACTAATCATATTATCAAGATTAAGCTCTTTTAATATTGACTTATATACCATCATCCAAGATAAATTATCTTTATTATCATATTTTATCAAAGTATTCACCACTAGATTAATATTTTTATTCATACAATAATCTCCTTTCATTAATTATAATATAAAAACTAATTATTTAATGTAACTAAATAGGTTACAAATACTATCATAGATACAATAAATAGTTAAATACAAATATTTACTTATTTCTTTTTATTTGATATAATTAACAAGGATGGTGACTAAGATGGACTACATAACGATAGATAATTTTGAAGGACCTTTAGATTTATTACTACATTTAGTAAAAGAGTCTAATATAGATATATTAGATATTAAAATAGAAGAAATAACAGACAAATACCTAACATATATCGAAACACAAAAAGATTTAAATATTAATATATCATCATCATATCTAGTTTTAGCGGCAGAACTTATGTATCTAAAGTCTAAATCATTATTACCACAAAATAAAAACAATGAAGAAGATGACGATGAAGAAATAACAAGAGAAAATTTAATCAATAAATTATTAGAATATAAAAGATACAAAGAATTAACACCAACATTTAAACACTTAGAAGAAGAAAGAAAAAAAATATATATTAAGAGTCCTGAAAAAGTAAGTAACTATATAGAAAATACCGTTAGTGGTGAAGGAACCGTTGAGGACCTAATGGAAGCATTTAAAAAATTCTTAGAAAGAAAAGAACTAGAAAAACCAATGGAAACCACTATTACCACAAAAGAATACTCTGTCAAAGAAAGAAAAAGAAATATAAAAAATATTCTAAAAGAAAAGAAAAAAGCTACTTTAGAAGATTTATTAGAAGAGTATAATAAACCATATATCGTCGTTACGTTTTTATCCGTTTTAGAAATGGTAAAAGAAAAAGAAGTAATAATAAATCAAGAAAATAACTTTGAAAAAATACTAATAGAATTGAGGAATTAATATGGAAGGAATAATTGAAGGATTATTATATGTCCAAGGAGATCTAGGATTAACAATAAATCAAATAGAAGATATACTAGAAATACCTGAAGAAGAAGCAAAAAGACTAGTATTAAACTTAAAAAACTATTATGAAGAAAATAATAGAGGATTAAGAATAAATTATCTAGGCAATACCATTAAATTAACTACTAAGGAAGAACATCAAAAATATTATCAAAAATTACTAGAAAGTCCATCTTCTAATAATCTATCAGAGTCTGCTTTAGAAGTATTAGCTATCATAGCCTACAATGAACCAATTACTAGAGGTGACTTAGAAAAATTAAGAGGGGTAGATTCAACCTATGTATTAAGAAGACTATTAGCTAAAGGACTAATAAAAGAATGTGGAAAATCAGATCTACCAGGAAGACCAATATTATATAAAACTACTGATGATTTTTTAGATTATTTTGGACTTGCTTCTATAAAAGATTTACCTAATATCGAGTTGTTAGAAGAAGATAATAGTCCTAAAGACCTATATACTTCTATATATAAGGAAGGAGATAATGATGGAAGAGAGAATAATAACTAGTAATTTATTAGATGAAGATAGAGAATTATCCATAAGACCAGAGTCTCTTGATGAATATGTTGGTCAAAGTGAAATAAAAGAAAATCTAAGAGTATTTATAAAATCTGCTCTTATGAGAGAAGAAAGCCTAGATCATATATTACTATATGGTCCTCCAGGATTAGGAAAAACAACTCTAGCATATATAATAGCTAATGAGTTAGGAAGTAATATCAAGACCGCTAGTGGTCCTTCTATAGAAAAAACAGGTGATTTAGCAGCAATATTATCAACTTTAGAAGAAGGAGATGTTTTATTCATAGATGAAATACATAGAATACCAAGATATATCGAAGAAGTATTATATCCAGCTATGGAAGATTACTATCTAGACATTATCGTCGGAACTGAAGGTTCATCAAGAAATATCAAGATAAATCTTCCACATTTTACTTTAGTAGGAGCAACTACTAGAGCAGGTGATTTATCAAGTCCTTTAAGAGATAGATTTGGAATAATTGCAAAATTAAATTACTATACTGAAGAAGAACTATATCAGATAATAAAAAGAACATCAAAAGTATTAGATACTCCAATTACTGATGATGCTGCTCGTGAGCTTGCTAGTAGAAGCAGAGGTACTCCAAGAATAGCCAATAGATTATTTAAAAGAGTAAGAGACTTTGCTTTAGTATATTCAGGTGGTATTATTAATGAAGAGATTCTAAATAGTTCATTAGATAGATTAAAAGTAGATAAAAGTGGTTTAGATGAAACAGATAGAATACTACTAACAGCTATTATTGAAAGATTTAATGGTGGACCAGTAGGTTTAGAAGCTCTAGCTTCTTCTATTGGTGAAGAATCATCTACTATAGAAGATGTCTATGAACCATATTTATTAAAAGAAGGTTATATAAAGAGAACACCTAGAGGTAGAGTAGTAACAGATAAAACATATGACTATTTAAAAATAGAAAAATAAAATATATCCCCTTAAGCCTAAAGTCTTAAGGGGTATTTCAAAGCCTAAGGTCTTTGAAATAACAATTATTTTTTTGTATGAATATTATTGAAAAATATTAAAATTAATATAAAACTATTGACAAATAAATTTTAATATAATATATTTATTATGACATTTGCGAAGAAAAAACCATATATTTAATTGCCCGATGAAACTACATATTTAAAATATGTGGCTTTTTTGCGTTGTCAGAAAGGATGTGATATTAAAATGTCGTTCATCAAAGTTGATAACATAACAAAAACTTTTAAGGTAGCCAAAAGAAATAGTGGACTGAAGGATGCTGTAAAATCATTTTTCAAAAGAGAATACAAAGAAGTAGAAGCAGTAAAGAATATATCTTTTGAAATAAAGAAAGGAGAAATAGTAGGTTATATCGGTCCCAATGGAGCTGGAAAGAGTACCACTATTAAGATGCTTTCAGGAATACTTCTTCCCACTAGTGGTACTATTACTATAAACAATTTAGATCCTATTAAAGATAGAAAAAAATATGTAGCCAAAATAGGAGTAGTATTCGGACAAAGAAGTCAACTTGCTTTTGATATTCCAGCAGAAGACACTTTTGATTTATTAAGAGATATCTATAAAATAGATAACGAAGAATATCAAAAAACAAAGAAATATCTAGTAAACCTTTTAGGTATTGAAGAAATAATAAAAAAACCAGTAAGAACCCTTTCCCTAGGAGAAAGAATGAGATGCGAAATAGCATCATCACTACTCCATAAACCAGAAATATTATTCTTAGATGAACCAACAATAGGATTAGATGCTATATCAAAAAAGATAGTAAGAGACTTTATAAAAAAAATAAATAAAGAAGATAAAGTAACAGTAATTCTTACCACTCATGATATGAATGATATCGAAGCTCTAGCTAAAAGAATTATTCTAATCGGTAACGGAGAAATACTATTTGATGGAAATATTAAAACTCTAAAAGAAAAATATGGTAGTTATAAAAATATTAAAATATTTACTAAAGATAAAATAGATAACATCAAAACAAAAGGAGTTATAAAAAAATGTAAAAAAGAAGATAGTTATAATTTTATAATAGATTCCAATATAATAAGTATATCTAATTTCCTAAGTAAACTTACCATAAAATATAATATAGATGATATTGAAATAGATAACGAAAGCATAGATGATGTAATACTTAAACTATATGAGGACTATAAATTATGAAATCATATCTAAGTTATTTCAAATTAAGATTTATAACTAATCTTCAGTATCGAACCGAAGCCATAGCAGGTATATGTACCCAAATATTCTTTGGTTTAATATTTATTATGGTATATTTAGCCTTCTACGAAAGTGGAGGAAATACGCCAATGAACTGGCAAGAACTTGTTAATTACTTATGGCTTCAACAATCATTTTTTGCCCTAATATATCCCTTTGATAGAGAAAACGAATTACTTCATATGATTAAAAATGGTAATTTAGCTTATGAATTAATAAGACCACAAGATTTCTATTTTAAATGGTATATAAAGATGCTAGCCAAAAGATTAGTAGCAGTCATACTTAGATTTATCCCATTAATAATTCTTGCAATATCATTACCATATCCATTTCATTTATCTACCCCTTATTCTATAAATAATTTTATAATGTTTATAGTAGCACTAACTCTAGGCTTCTTCTTAGTTACATCATTAAATCTACTTATGCATATTTTAACAATGTTTACTTTAGATGAAAAAGGAACCATGACAACTTATAATGTAATAGCAGAAATATTTATGGGTGGAACAATTCCTATACCATTCTTTCCAACATGGTTAAAACCAATAGCAGAATTTCTTCCCTTTAGATTTATAGGAGATTTTCCATTTAGAATATATTCTAATAGTATACCATTACAAGAAGGCTATATTCTTATTATAGGTTCTATAATTTGGATAATTATTACAATATCATTAGGATACTTAATATCAAGAGTATCACTAAGAAAGGCTGTGATACAAGGTGGTTAAGTTATATATAGAATCAATGAAACTTAAATTAAAGTCCCAATTAGAATATCGTCTATCATTTATCTTAACTTTTATTAGTCAGATAGGAGTATTCTTCACATATTACTTTATGACAGTAGCTCTATTTCAAAGATTTGATAATATAAAAGGCTTTACCTTATATGAAGTATTACTATGCTTTTCCATTATTCATTTTGGTTTTGCCTTTAATGAAACATTCTTTAGAGGTATAGACAAATTTGATAAATTCATTATTGATGGTTCTCTAGATAGACTATTAGTAAGACCTAGAGGAATACTATATCAAGTTATATGTAGTAATATGGATTTTGTAAAAGCAGCTAGAATTATACAATCATTAATAGTATTCTACATAGCCATAAGTCACTTAAATATAGAATGGAATATAATAAATATATTATTAATAATAGCAATGTTTCTATCTTCAATAATACTATTCTTTGGAATATTCCTATTAATGGCTTCATATTGTTTTATTACCATTCATGGCTTAGAAGTAAGAAACCTATTAACCGATGGTGGTAAACAAATGGCACAGTATCCAATAGGAATATTTAGAAAAGGCTTTATATTTATATTTACTTTCATTATTCCATATGCTTCAGTTAATTATTATCCTTTACTTTATCTATTAGGAAAGTCTAATAATACATTATATTTATTATCACCATTATTAATAGTAGTGTATTTAATACCATGTTTTTTATCTTTTAAAATAGGTTTAAAACATTATAGTAGTACAGGTTCATAGAAATATATTAATAGATAAATAAATGTTTAACATTGACATCACTAGGTATTTATATTATCATAGACAATAAGGCGATGATAAAATAAAGAAAGGATGATGTAATGAACAATACAGTGGTAAGTGATAATATAAAGATAGAAAATATGATATATGAAATTAGAGGTAAACAGGTAATGTTAATGAAATTAGAGGTAAACAGGTAATGTTAGATTCTGATTTGGCGGATTTATATGGTTGCAAGAATGGTACCAAGGAAATAAATCAGGCTGTTAAAAATAATATAGAAAAGTTTCCTGAAAGATATTGTTTTAGAATTACTGAAAAAGAATATTCTAGTTTGAAGTCAAAAATTTTGACTTCAAAAGGAGGTTCTAGGAAAGGTCATACTGTTTTTACCGAGCAAGGCGTATATATGCTTGCTACGATTTTAAAAGGTAAGTTAGCAACTTCTATAACAATTGCAATAATGGATGCCTTTGTAGCAATGAAAAGTATAATAAATACTTCACTAATAGAACAAAAATATATAAATAGTTTAGTATTAGAATATGATAATGAAATAAAATTATTACAAGAATCTTTTGATAAGTTAAATACAAAAGAAAATAATAATCACATCTTTTACGAAGGACAAATATATGATGCATATTCACTGCTTATAGATATATTATCTAAAGCAAAGAAAGAAATAATTGTAATAGATAATTATGCTGGTAAAAAATTATTTGATATTATTAGGAATATTAATGTTAAAGTAAAAATATATACAGAAAATATAGATAATATTTCTAAAGAGAAATATGAAAAACAATATAATAATCTAGAAATAATAAATACTAATATATTTCATGATAGATTTATTATAATAGATAATAAAATACTATATCATTCAGGTGCATCATTTAAAGACTTAGGTAAGAAGTGTTTTGCTATTACCAAGATGGAAGATAATAATATATTAAAAGAATTATTAAATAAATTAAAAAAATATTATGAGGAAGACTAAAATAGGCTTCATCATACCACAGAAGAATAAAGTGGAGAAGGAGAAATAATGAAAATAATAGAATATAAAGATAAATATTTAGAAGATGTAAAAGATTTATTAGTAGAATTAGAAGAATATATCCTTAGTATTGATAAGGATAATCTAGATCAATTACATCCTGAATATCGTGATAAGATGGCTATATTAGATTTAGAAGAAGTAAAAGATAATAATGGTAAATGTTATCTAGCAATAGATAATGACGTAGTCGTAGGACTAATAATGGGATGCTTAAGAAGTTATGATGAATATGATTATTTAGATTATAAATGCCCTAAATGTGGAGAAGTAACAGAACTAGTAGTATCCAAAAAAGTAAGAAGCAGTGGTATAGGTACTTTACTTATGAATAAAATAGAAGAATATTTCAAAAGTATAGGATGTGAATATATTTCTATCGATGTATTTGCTTATAATAAAATAGGAATAAACTTCTACGAAAAACATGGCTATCATACTAGAGGTTTAATTGATATTAAGAAAATAAATTGAGGCAATATCATGAAAAAAGAATATTATGAAGCTTATGAAGATAGATATAAAGATGCTTATGATAATAATATGTTATGGGAAACAAAAGATTTTAGTAAAGATGTAATTAAAGTAATAAATGATTATAATATTACTAAGAATAATAGTATATTAGAAGTAGGATGCGGAGAAGGTAGAGATATAATCTATTTACTTAATATAGGTTATTATAATATATTAGGTATTGATTACTCTAAAACAGTAATTAATAAATGTAATGAACTAACTAGTAATAAATATGTAAATAATTTTAAATCTTTAGATATAATGAAAGATAAATTAAATAATAAGTATGATTTTATCTATTCCGTAGCGGTCATTCATATGTTTTTAAAAGAAGAACATCGTAATTTATTCTATAAGTTTATATATGAACACTTAAATGACAATGGTATTGCTTTAGTTATATCCATGGGTGATGGTACTAGTACTTATAAGTCTAATATTGATGATGCCTTTAAAAAAGTAGTAAGAACTAATATAAATACTAATAAAGAAATAATAGTAACTAATACTTCATGTAATGTAGTAGACTTTACTACCTTTAAAGAAGAAATTATAAGAAATAATTTTAAGATAATTAAGTGTTATATTAGTAGTGATATACCTAATTTTGATAAGTGCATGTGTGCTATTATTTCTAAATAAAAATAAATTAAAACAAGATTAAATAGGCAGATCTGAATGTTCTGCTTTTATTTATGATGGTAGTAAAGAAATTACTAAAAAACGTGTATTTTAATATTGACATCACCAGGTATTTATATTATCATAAACGATAAGACAATGATAAAAGAGATATAACTTTTTAGAAATCAAAGAAAGGATGATGTGATGAACAAGATAGTTGTAAGTGATAATATAAAGATAGAAAATATGATATATGAAATTAGAGGTAAGCAGGTCATGTTAGATTCTGATTTAGCTAAACTCTATAATGTAGAAACAAAAAGAATAAACGAAGCAGTTAAAAATAATATAGAAAAATTTCCCGAAAGATATTGTTTTCAACTTAATGATGAGGAATCAAACAACTTGAGGTCGAAAATTTCGACCTCAAAAATAAATAGTCATGGAGGAAGAAGATATAATCAGAGAGTATTTACAGAACAAGGTGTATATATGCTTGCTACGATTTTAAAAAGTAAAGAAGCAACAAAGATAACAATTGCAATAATGGACACATTCGTAGTAATGAAAAGCATAATAAACACCTCATTAATAGAACAAAAATATATTAACAAATTAGTATTAGAACACGATAGTAAAATTGATTTAATACTAGATAAATTAAATACTAATGAAGAAATTAACCATATCTTTTATGAAGGACAGATATATGATGCATATTCATTACTTATAGATATATTATCTAAGGCAAAGAAAGAAATAATTATAATAGATAATTATGCTGGTAAAAAATTATTTGATATCATTAAAAATATTAATGTTAAAGTAAAAATATATACAGAAAATATAGATAATATTTCTAAAGAGAAATATGAAAAACAATATAATAATCTAGAAATAATAAATACTAATATATTTCATGATAGGTTTATTATAATAGATAATAAAGTGTTATATCATTCTGGTACGTCATTTAAAGATTTGGGTAAGAAGTGCTTTGCTATTACTAAAATGGAAGATAATAATATATTAAAAGAACTATTAAATAAACTAAGAAAATAAATGTTTAACATTGATATCAACAAGTATTTATATTATTATAAACAATAAGACAATGATAAAATAAAGAAAGGATGATAAAGTGAACAATATAGTAGTAAGTGATAATATAAAAATAGAAAATATGATATATGAAATTAGAGGTAAACAGGTTATGTTAGACTCTGATTTGGCAATGTTGTATGGTTGTAAGAATGGAACTAAATCACTTAATTTAGCGGTTAAAAGACATATAAATAGATTTCCAGAAAGATTTATGTTTCAATTAACAAAAGAAGAATATTCTTCTATTTATTCAAGGTTTCAATTTGAAACCTTGAATAAAAATAATCAAAAACAAGGTCTTAATATTAAATATTTACCTTATGTATTTACTGAACAAGGAGTAGCAATGTTAAGTGCTATATTAAAAACTGATATTGCAGAAGAAATAAGTATAAAAATTATGGATGCCTTTATAGTAATGAAAAAGATAATAAATACTTCATTAATAGAACAAAAATATTTTAATGAATTAACTATAAAAAATACAGAAGATATAAAATTATTACAAGAATCTTTTGATAAGTTAAATACAAAAGAAAGTAATAATCATATTTTTTATGAAGGACAGATATATGATGCATATTCACTGCTTATAGATATATTATCTAAAGCAAAGAAAGAAATAATTGTAATAGATAATTATGCTGGTAAAAAATTATTTGATATTATTAGGAATATTAATGTTAAAGTAAAAATATATACAGAAAATATAGATAATATTTCTAAAGAGAAATATGAAAAACAATATAATAATCTAGAAATAATAAATACTAATATATTTCATGATAG